>NZ_AUMA01000011.1 GCF_000422565.1 Desulfovibrio aminophilus DSM 12254
CAGCTTACCGGTACTAATAGATCGTGAGGCTTACCCAAATCCTCTCTCCCCTATGAAACTAATATAGTTTCGGGCTTTGATGAACCGGATCGGCGCGCTGAACCGCACCACCCCGGGAGAAGCCCAACCATATTTGTCTTGGTGGCCTTGGAGGAGGGGACACACCCGATCCCTTTCCGAACTCGGCAGTTAAGCCCTCCATCGCCAATGATACTGCGATTTTAATCGTGGGAAAGTAGGTCGCCGCCAGGACAATTTCTTCAAAAAAGGCCCCTCAAAATGAGGGGCCTTTTCACGTTTGCAGCGAACGCGTCCGATCCACCGTCTGCCGGATCAAAGTCTGCGTCGAGCCTTCCCGGTTTGCATCCTTGCGGTGTTGTCCTATAACCGAGTCATGACACGGTTCCGTCTTCCGCTCTCGGCTCTGCTGCTCTGGGTGCTTCTGCTGCGCCCGGGCATTCTCTTCGCCTTTCATTTCGACTCCCTGCCCATCGATTGCACGGGCAACGAGCTCTGCATCATTCAGAACTATTTCGACCGCGACCCCGGTTCCTTCGCCCGTGACCATGCGTGCGGCTTTCTCACCTATGACGGCCACGAGGGCACGGACTTCCGGGTCTCGCGGGCGGACATGGAACGGGGCGTACCGGTGCTCGCTGTGGCAGACGGCATGGTGCGCGCCGTGCGCGGCGGCCAGTCGGACGGTGAGATGTCGCGGCGCGGCAAGGGAGCCCTGCGCGGCCGCGAGGCGGGCAACGCCGTGGCCGTGACCCACGGCGACGGCTTCGAGACTCAATACAGCCATTTGCGGCAGGGCAGTGTCCGGGTGAAGACCGGCGAACGCGTGCGCGCGGGGCAAGTTCTCGGGTTGGTGGGGCAGTCGGGCATGGCCGACTTTCCGCATGTCGAGTTGCTGGTTCGTCGCGGCCGGACGGCGTTTTGTCCCTTCGTGGGCCCCGAGGTCGGACCGGGGTGCGCGGTCAAGGGAACTCCGCTCTGGAGCGAGGAGCGGCTGGCTGTCGCTCCGCTGGCTTACCGTCCCACGGGATTGCTGCGCGCGGGCTTTGTGGTCAAGCCCCCCGGTTCTGTCAACCATTTTCTGGACAACTCGCTGCTCCCGGCGCGAGGGGGCGATCCGGACGCCCTGCTCTTCTGCGTGGCCGTGTTCGGCACCCGCACGGGCGACAAGATATCGCTCCGGCTGCTGGGCCCGGACGGCGTGGTCTTGGCGCGCGACGCCCTGGATTTCGAACGCACCCAGGCCCAGAGCATGTTCTATGTGGGCCGCAAACGAAACAACCGCTGGCCCGCAGGAACCTATCGTGGAGAATTCCTGCTCCAGCGTCCCGGCGATCTCGGCGAGGGCGGCACTCTGCGTTTGTCCCGCGACATCGTCCTGCCGTGAAGCGGCGATGATCCTCTGGTCGACTTTCTTTCCCCCGAGCTGACCCCGGCCGCGCGCCTGGACATGCCGACGACTTTCTGGCTGTAAACGGGATCAGGCCGGTGGCGGCGCCATCTTCCTGCGGATGAATACCTTGATGCCCTCCATGGAGAGGAAGACCACGGCGCTGAAGACCAGGATCATATCCAGGTCCGCCAGGGTCGGCAGCGTAATGCCGAAGGCCTCGCGCACTGCTGGAATTTGGATGAGCGCCACGACAATGGCGATCTCCCAGCCGATGGCCAGGAACAGCCACTTGTGCGGCGGGGCCGCGAAGAAGCTGTGGCGCATGGAGCGGAAATTCAGGGCGATGACCAGTTCCACGATGGCGAAGAGGAAGAACATCTCCGTGCGGGCGTGGGTGATGTCCCGCAGGTCATGGAAGAAGAGGAAGAGGAAGAAGGGGATTTCGATGCACAGGGCCAGGACCACGAAGGCCTTCACGTCCCAGGAGAAGACGCTTTCCTGGGGATCGCGCGGCGGCCGCGACATGAGGTCCGGGTCCGGCGGAGCCACACCCAGGGCCAGGGCGGGCAGCCCATCCGTTGCCAGGTTGATGTAGAGGATGGCCGCCGGGAGCAGCGGCAGATGGTCCGGCCCCAGAACCAGGACCGCGCCGCCGATGACCGCCACTTCGGTGATGTTGCAGCGCAGAAGGTAGGTCAGGTATTTTTTGATGTTGTCGTAGATCCAGCGGCCCAGTTCGATGGCCGTGACGATGGAGGCGAAATTGTCGTCGACGAGCACCATGTCGGCGGCCTCCTTGGCCACTTCGGTGCCAGAGACGCCCATGGCCACGCCGATGTCCGCGTGCTTCAGGGCCGGGGCGTCGTTGACCCCGTCGCCGGTCATGGCCACCACTTGGCCCTTGGCCTTCCAAGCCTTGACGATCTTGAGCTTGTCCAAGGGCGCGACGCGGGCGTAGACCGAAATGTCTTCGACCACGGCGGCCAGCTCCTCAGCGTTCATGCGCTCCAGCTCGTCGCCGTCCAGGACGCGGTCGCCCTCGTTGAAGATGCCCACCTCGCGGGCCACGGCCACGGCGGTGAGCCTGTGGTCGCCGGTGATCATCACCGGCCGTATCCCGACCCGGCGGCAGACGGCCACGGCATCAATCGCTTCGGGGCGCGGCGGGTCCATCATGCCCGCCAGTCCCAGAAACACCATGTCTTGCTCGATGTCGTCCACGGAGCAGGCTTTATTGTCCGAGGTTTCCCGATAGGCCAGGCCCAGCACACGCAGGGCCGAGAGGGCCATGTCTTCTCCGGCCTTGATGTACGAGGCCCGCAACTCCTCGGTCAGGAGTTCGTTCCGGCCGCCGCGCAGCACGTGGGTGCAGCGCGCGAGCACCACCTCGGGAGCGCCCTTCATGAAGGCCGCGCGGCCGCCGTCGGGCAGGTCGTGCAGCGTGGTCATGCGCTTGCGTTCGGAACTGAACGGGAGTTCCTCCACGCGGGGATGGTCCATGCGGGTCCGGGCCTTGGGCAGACCGGCCTTGACCGCCGCCACCACCAGGGCGGCCTCGGTGGGGTCGCCCGTGATGCCCCATTGACCTTCGCACTCCTCCAGGTCCGCGTCGTTGCAGAGCAGGCCGCCGAGCAGAAGCAGGCGCAGCGCCTCGGAGCCCTCGGCTCCCCGGATTTCGCCTTCGGGGGCATAGCCCGCTCCGGTCAACTCCACCGGGCCGTCGGGAGTGTGCAGGCGGCGCACGGTCATCTCGCCCCGGGTCAGGGTGCCGGTCTTGTCCGAGCAGATGACCGTCGTGCAGCCCAGGGTCTCCACGGCGGGCATCCTGCGCACCAGGGCGTTCCGCCTGGCCATCTGGCGCATGCCGATGGCCAGGGCCCCGGTGACGATGGCGGGCAGGGCCTCGGGAACGGCGGCCACGGCCAGGGAAATGGCGAACATGGCCACGGTGATGATGAACTTGAGATCCAGCGAGCCGTGCAGCGCCTCGCGGACGATGCTCACCCCGGCCACCAGGGCGCAGATGGTCAGGGCGATGACGCCGAGCCACGTGCCGATCTCCTGGGTGCGTTTTTCCAGGGGCGTTTTTTCGGTGGGCGCGGCCGAGACTTCCCGAGCGATGGCGCCGAAGGCCGTGCCCATGCCCGTCTCCACCACCAGGGCGCGGGCCCGTCCATAGGTCACGCTGGTCCCGGCCAGGACCATGTTCCGGCGGTCGGCGGTGCGGGTGGCCTCGGGTAGGGGGGCGGGATTCTTGCCCACGGGCGCGGACTCGCCGGTGAGCGCGGCCTCGTCGCAGCGCAGGGCGTGAGCCTCCAGCACGCGGGAGTCTGCGGGAACGCGGTCCCCGGCTTCCAGGAGCAGGATGTCGCCGGGCACGAGATCGCGGGTGGCGACCTCCTGCTCGCGGTCGTCGCGCAGCACGGTGACGCTTGGCGAGAGCATTTCCCCGAGCGTCTCCAGAGCTTTTTCCGCCCGGTATTCCTGGATGAATCCGAGCAGGGCGCAGAAGACCACGATGATGCCGATGACGGCCGAGTCGGCCACCTCGCCCACCAGGGCCGAGAGGATGATGGCCACGATGAGGATGATGCTGAGGGTGTTCGTGAACTGGCCGAGGAACAGGGCCAGGGGGGAGGCGCGTTTCGCGCGTGTCAGTTCGTTGGGGCCGGAAGCGGCCAGGCGTTCGGCCGCCTCCCGGGCCGAAAGCCCGCGCGTCGCGTCCACGGAGAGCATGCCGAGGGCGGCCTCCGCGTCGAGGGAGTGCCAGGGGGGCCGGGACATGAAACCAGCCTACCCGGGAGAGGGGAAGGCGTCCAGGGGAGTTCCGCCGCCGTCTCGGCTTGTCGGGGCGGACGCGTGTCGCCCTGGGCGACGGGAGATCAGGGCAGGGATGGCTCCGGCTGTCCGCCCGCGGCCAGGATTTCGGCCCGCTGTTTGAGGGCCTGGTTCATGGCCCGGTAGGCGCCCATGACCTCGGACTGGAGCATGCGGATGAAGACAGGCACGAGCATGCCGCCGAAGGTCTCGCCGTGCACGAAGCGGGTCTTGTTGGGGCTCAGCGGTTCGACGATGAAGAAGTGTTCGATGTCCATGAGCAGCGGCACGAGCAGGCTGCCGATCCAGCGCAATTCATAGTCCGGCTCCACCTGCACCAGGGTGGCCGTGGCCTTCATGCCGATGCCCGCGGGCGTGGTGAAGGAGAGCCGGAGCTTGCCGCCGACGCGGAGATCGCCATGGGCCTCGCGGATGAAGGGGTTCCATTCCGGGAACATGGGGAAGTCCGTGAGCACCCGCCAGACCAGGCTCGGCGCGGCGTGGATTTCGTTTTCGGTGATGAGCGCGCGGGGCATGCCCCCCTCCTTGTTCCGTTTCAGGCCACCAGGGTCAGGCTCTGGTTCGCGAGTCCGCGCAGAACCCCGGCCGAGACGCTGCCCAGAAGGAAACGCCGCAGGCCGCCCTGGCCCCTGCGGCCCATGATGATCTTGCCGACCCCTTCCCGCTGCGCCAGATTGAGAATGTCCCGGGCGACCCCGTTGGACCTCCGGGCCAGGAGCAAGGGCACGTCCTCGTCCAGCCCCGCCAATCCCTTGGCCTCGCTCCACCGTTTCGCGGCATCGCCGGAGCCGTTCTCCAGGATGTGCGCGAAGGTCAGACGATAATCCGGATTGCCGTAGTAGGCGTGGACCACGTAGCGAAGGACGAGCAGCGAGGTGGGGGAAAAATCGAAGGGCACCAGGATGCGATCCTGGGCCGGGTGCGGGCCGATGAGTCCGCTGATGCCGTCATGGGCCAGGAGCACCCGTTCGGTCCAGGCGGCTCCGGGGCCATGGCAGAGAAGGACCACTCCGAAGCCTCCGGCCTCGGCCTCGTCCAGGATGAGGTTTTCCGGTCCGCCGCGCAGGGTGCGGTCCTCGAAGCGCAACCGTCCGGGATCGAATCCGAGGCGACGCCAGGTTTCGCGGGCCCACCCTCGGAAGGAGTCCCGGGCCAGGGCGAAGGCCACGTCGCCGCCCGCCGGGTGGAGGAAGAGCAGCGTGGCCGTGAGGTCGTCCCTGGCGGGAATGCGTTCGCGCCAGTATGTCCGCAGCAGGTCCAGATCCTCTGCGGAGGTCACGGCCACCAGGGTCTTGAAGGCGTTGCGGTTGAGGAAGGAATACTCCAGGTCCACGCGCTTCTGTTGCTGCTCGGGGCGGCGCACGCAGTTGAGCCCCTTGTCCAGGACGATGCGCTTGAGACATTCGAAGCAGTCGATGCAGGCGTTCACGCGCCCGCCCTCGCGGGCCTTGCGCGGCCAGTCTCCGTCGGCCAGCAGGGGACGGCCCAGGCCGATGAGGTCGGCCTCGCCCGCGGCCAGGATGCGTTCGGCGAGGGATGGGGTGAGGATTTTTCCGGCCGCGATCACGGGGGGCTTGACCCGGACCTTGAGCGCCGCGGCGTCCTCGCGAAGGTAGCCGGGCCGCGCCGTGCGCCGCCGCACCTCGGGATGGAAGATGGAGTTGTAAGTTCCGGCTGAAACCGAGAAGTAGGACGCGCCCTCCTTCTCCAACATGGCGGCGAATTCCAGGGCTTCCGGCAGGTCCACCCCGTCCGGGGTCCATTCGCGGGTGAGCAGGCGGAAGCCCACGGGGAAATCCGGGGGCACGGCGGCCCGCACCGCCCGGAAGACTTCCAGGGGAAAGGCCGCCCGCCGGGCCAGGGGCAGGACGCCGCCGTGGGCCGGGCGGTTGGTGTAGGCCGAGAGGAACTGGGTCAGGAGATAGCCGGTCGCCCCGTGCAGCTCGACCATCTCGAATCCGGCGGCCACGGCCCGGGCGGCGGCCCCGGCGAAGGCCCGGACCACGGCGGCGCGCTGCTCCCGCGTCATGCCCGACTGCCAGGAGGCGGCTTTGCGCATGACCATCCAGGTCAGGCCGAAACGCTCCTCCAGGGGGAAACTCTCCATGAATGCCTTCAGCGAGGCCACGTCGAAGGCCAGGTGTGAGGCGTCCATGGGCGCGGGCATGAGCGGCAGTTCGATGCGGGCGAAGCGCCCGGCGTGGTTCAACTGGGCGCAGGCCACGGCTCCGGCGTCGCGGATGATCTTGGCCAGGCGGGTCATGCCGGGCAGAAACTCATCACGGTCCAGGCGCAGGTTGTTGGGCGCGGTGACGCCGTCTCGGGCCACGGCCACGTTGCCCACCACCACCAGCCCGACGCCGCTTCCGGCCAGACGCCAATAGTGCTCCAGGAGCAGGGGGCTGACATGGCCGTCGGGATAGGCGTATCCCGTGAACAGGGGCAGCGCCACGAGGCGGTTCTTGAGCCGCAGCCCGGCGAGCGTGAAGGGCTGGAAGAGGAGCGCCGCGCCGCCGGAAGAGGTGTCCGAAACCGTTTCGGTCATCCGCCTCACCCTTGCAAGGGTTTTGAATCCGTGAGGAACCCTAGCAGGCGGCGGCCGAGTGGTCCAGGCCCCGGGCGCCCCGACGATTGCCTCCGGAGCGGCATCGATGTTAGGAAGCGCGGGAGGATAATCATTGCCCGGCCGTCCCGGTTCGGCCAGAATCGCGGAGAGCGCACGGGAGCCCTATGAGAACCGAGAGACTGCCCACCCATTTCGCCCCGGCGGAGCGCGCCGATCGGGAGACGATCCGCAAGCAGGCGCGCGCCTTCATGGACACGCATTGCGACGCGCTCATGCACGCCGTGCCGATCATGCTCCTGGTGATCAACGGCCAGAGGCAGGCCATCTTCGCCAACGCCACCTGCCTGAATCTGTTCCGCCTCCAACTGGAGGACGCCTTGGGGCTGCGCCCCGGCGACTTGTTCGGCTGCGTCCATTCCCGGGAGACCGAAGGCGGATGCGGCACCACGGAATACTGCACCAACTGCGGCGCGGTGCGGGCCATGCTTTCCGGTCTGGCCGGGACGCGGGCCCACCAGCAATGCCGTATGCTGCGTCAGAGCGAGGGCCGCACCGAGGCCCTGGAACTGGACGTCACCGTGGACCCCTACGAGCTGTGCGGAGAGCAGTTCGCGGTGCTTTCCATAAAGGATGTGAGCGACGAGGCCCGGCGGCGGGTGTTGGAACGTCTGTTCTTCCACGACGTGCTCAACGTGGTGGGCGGGGTGCGCGGTCTGGCCGAGGTTCTGCGCGGCGAGGCCCCGGAGAATCTGAGTCGGATTTCCGGCATCCTTTTCGATTCCCTGGACTATCTGGCCGACGAGATCTTGAGCCAGAAGGATCTCATTGCCGCCGAGAACAACGAGTTGCGGTCCCGTCCGGCGGATTTGCGCGCCCTGGAGTTTCTCCTGGAGACGGGTGACGCCTTCGCCAAGGGGCCCGCCGCCAGGGGCGTGACCGTGGCCGTGGCTCCGGAGGCCAGGAATTTCGCTCTGCGTGCTGATCCCGTGCTTCTGCGGCGGGTCATCGGCAACATGATCAAGAACGCCATGGAGGCGTCCCGGCCGGGACAGACCGTGCTCCTGGGGTGTCGGGCCGAGGGCGGCGAGGGCGCCTTCTGGGTGCATAACGAGGCCGTCATGCCCCGCGAGGTGCGCCTGCAGATCTTCAACCGCTCCTTCTCCACCAAGGGTCGGGGGCGGGGCCTGGGCACCTACAGCATCCTGCTCATCACGGAACGCTATCTTCGCGGTCGGGTGGAGTTCTCCTCCCGGGAAGGCGAGGGGACCGTGTTCCGCGTCGTCTTGCCGCTGGCCTGACCCTGTCCGGCCGCACACACCAACACGGAGGACACATGTTCGATCCCAAGGAATGCATTCTCTACAGCGGCGGCGCCGGCGGCGCCGAGGCCGAGTTCGGGGCCCAGGCCGAGCGCTACGGCCTGCAGGAGGTCCATTTCAGCTTCGAGGGCCACCAGCCCGCCCGGGCGCGCGGCCTGCGCGTGCTCACCAGCGAGGAGCTGGCGCTCAAGGACGTGAGTCTGGGCTACGTCTCCAAGCTCATGAACCGCACCTTCAGCAGCGCGCCCAAGTTCCGCGCCGTGCTGCAGAGCATCTGCTGGCAGGTGAGCAGCGGCCACGAGGTCTTCGTGGTCGGCTCCATCCTGCCCGACGGGACGGTCAAGGGCGGCACGGGCTGGGGCGCGGAGTACTCCAAAATCTGCAACAAGCCCCTGTACGTCTTCGACCAGGAGCGCAAGAACTGGTTCCAGTGGGTCGAAACGGAGTGGCGGGCCGCGGTGGACCCGATCATCGGCCACCACCACTTCACCGGCACGGGCACGCGCTTCTTGACGGGCGAGGGCCGCGAGGCCATCGTCGGGCTGTTCGCCCGCAGCTTCAGCCGCTAGCGGATCGTCGAATCCGCGACGGCGACCGAAAAGCCGCGAAAAGGCCCTGGAGATCGACACCTCCAGGGCCTTGTCGCATCGGAAATCAGTCTTCGAGCCCGCGCAGCCGCAGACCGTGGAGCAGGCCGAAGCAGCCCGCCAACATCATGTCCCCGCCGGGGGCCGGGAAGCTGACGCCGTAGGGAGTGAGCAGGTCGCGCCGGGGGCCCAGGACGAAGGTGGGCGTGAAGTCTCCGGCCGAGCGCGGCGGGTCCAGCCGCAGGCAGCCGTGGCCGCCGGAGCCGAAGACCTCGGCCGAATCCAGGACTCCCGCGCGGAAGCGTTCCAGGTGGTCCCAGAGGACCGGGGCCTCGATCATGCCGGTGTGGTGCTCGTAGACGCCGAGAATGCGGTCTTGATGGATCAGGAAGGCCACGGTGTGGCCGTTGCCCACGTTGACCACCAGCACGCCGCGCTCCTCGGACAGGGCCCGGAGGCCGTCGTCGAACAGGGCTCCGAGCACGGCGGCCGCGCCGGTGTCGGCCACCGGCCCGCCGCCCATGCTCGTCTGGAGGTCGGCCAGGCGGGTCATCTCCGGCGGCGGGACATCGAAGATCAGGGCCTCGGGCCGTCCCTCGGATTCGAGCAGGATGCGCTCCCAGAGCCGGAAGCGCCCCCGGCGGTTGCTTCCCGGGCCGCCGGGATGGAAGCCGTGGTCCTGGGCCGCGGCCGTGATCCGTTCCGGCCAGGGCAGCCCGGCGGCGTCCAGCAGCCGATGCCAGAAGTCCGGGTCGAAGTCCGTGAGGAGCAGGGGCTCGTGGTCCGGGGGGCATTCCTCGCTGAGGACCACGCCCATGCCCTCGATGCGGGTCAGGTCGTCGCCCAGGGAATGGGCCGCGTTGCGCGTGGCGGCCGCCTTCAGGCCGCGCTTGAGGTGCTCGCGCAGGGCGCCGCCGAAGCCGCCGCCCATGTTCCGGCCGTGGAGCCAGACGTGGCGGCCCGCCTCGGACAGGGCCCGCAGGCGCGCGGCCACGGCCCGGGCCGGAGTCGGAAGCACGAACTTGGGGCAGTTCTCCAGCCGCAGTCCGGGCTGGTGATAGAAGACGTCCTGGGTGCCGCTGCCGATGTCGAGAATGAGCGTGCCGGGCAAGATGGCCTCCGCGTGGTCAGTCCTGGGCGATTTCCTTCCAGAGCATCTCCATGATGTCCTTCTTGATGGCCGTGAAGCGCGGCGAAACCGTGACCGTGTGGTCGCGGGGACGCTCGATGTCCACCGGAAGCTCGGCCAGGATGCGCCCCGGGCGGCGGGACATGATGAAGATGCGGTCGGCCAGGAGAATGGCCTCGTCGATGTCGTGGGTGATGAACAGGATCGTGGTCTTGTGCTTCTGCCAGACCTTGAGCAGCAGATCCTGGAGCAGGAGCCGGGTCTGGGCGTCCAGGGCCCCGAAGGGTTCGTCCATGAGCAGCATTTCCGGCCGGTTGGCCAGCACTCGGGCGATGGCCACGCGTTGCTTCATGCCGCCGGAGAGCTGTCCGGGCAGGGCGTTTTCGAATTCCGCCAGGCCCACCAGGTCGAGATAACGGCGCGCGCGCTCCAGGCGTTCGGCCGGGGGCATGCCCTTCATGCGCAGGCCGAACTCCACGTTCTTGCGCACCGAGAGCCAGGGAAACAGGGTGTAGGACTGGAAGACCATGCCCCGGTCCGCGCCCGGGCCGGTGATCTCCCGGCCGTTGAGCACGGCGCGTCCCGTTCCGGCGCGTTCCAGCCCGGCCACGATGTTCAGCAGGGTGGACTTGCCGCAGCCGCTGGGTCCGACCACCACCGCCAGTTCGCCCGGGGCCACGCTCAGGCTCACGTTCTCCAGGGCGACCACCTCCTCGCCGCCCAGGCGGAAGCGTTTGCCGATGCCGAAGAGTTCCAGGGTCATCGGCCGCCCGCCTTTTCGCTCCAGGGCACCGCCAGCCGGGTGAGCCGCTTGAAGGCGAAGTCCGTGGCCAGGCCCAGCAGGCCGATGGCCATGAGCCCGGCGAAGATCCGGTCGATGGCCAGGAAGCGCTGGGATTTGAGGATCATGTAGCCCAGGCCGGAGTTGGCGGCCACCAGTTCGGCCACCACGAGGTAGGTCCAGGCCCAGCCCACGGTGATGCGCAGGTCGTCCATGATTCCGGGCAGGGCTCCGGGCAGGAGCACCAGGGCGTAGGTCTGGGTCCGGCTCGCGCCCAAGGTGGCGGCGGCGCGGCAGAGATCCCGGGGCACGGCGGCCACGGAGTCGGCCACCATGAGCACGAGTTGGAAGAAGGTGCCCAGGAAGATGACCGCGAACTTCTGGCCGTCGCCGATGCCGAAGTAGAGCAGCGTCAGCGGCACCAGGGCCACCACCGGGAGGTAGCGGGCGAACTCCATGAGCGGGCCCAGGACCAGCCCGGCCCTGCGCGAGGTGGCCACCAGGACGCCCAGGGGAATGGACACGGCGGCGGCCAGGGCCCAGCCGACCATGACCCGGTAGGTGCTGTCCCAGGCGTACTGCCAGAGGATGCCTTCGCGCTGCATTTCCACGAAGGCCCAGAGCACCGCGTGGGGTTTGGGCAGGAAGAGATCCTTGACCGCCCCGGAGTAGGCTGCGGCGCACCAGATTCCCAGCAGGACCCCGAAGGTTCCCGCCACGATGCCGGTGCGGCCGGCCAGCCGCCCCAGGGCCGGGGCGCTTCGGCTCATGCTACCTGGCGGCCTCGGTCACGGCCTTGTCCGAGATGAGCCCGTCCACGTCCAGGGTCTTGGAGATGATGCCCTTGGCCTGCCAGAAGGCTCCGGCGCGGGCCGCCACCTCGAAGATGTTTCCCGGCTTCTTGCGGTCGAAGAAGTCCACGTTTTCGGTCTTGCCGAAGAAGCGCACACCTTTGGCCATGTCGGCCATCTCCTCGGTCTTGAGGCCCATGGCCTTGGCCATGAGGGCGTTGCCCGCGTCCGGGTTGGCCTTGTACCAGGCCACGGCCTCGTACCAGGACTTGGCCAGGGCCACATCGGCGCCGGGGTTCTTTTCGACCGCCTCCTTGCGCAGCGCGAGCACGTCCACGATGGTCCGGGGGAAGTCCTTGCTGGTCACCAGCACGTGGCCGCCCTTGCGCTCCGAGGATTTGGAAAGCCAGGGCTCCCAGGTCACGGCCGCGTCCAACTGCTCGGCCACGAAGGCCGCGCCCGCGTCGCTGGCGGCCATCTCCTGGATGGTCAGGGCGTTCTCGGCCACCCCCGCCTTTTTCAGTGCGGTGAGGAAGAAGAAATAGGAGGTGGTGGATTTGTCCAGGCCAACGGTCTTGCCCTTGAGGTCTGCCAGGGTCTTGATCGCGCCGGAAGACACGATGCCGTCGCCGCCCGCGGATTCGTCCATGGCGCAGACCACCATTTCGGGTGTGCCCTTGGCGAAGTGGATGACCTCGCGGTCGAGCACGTTCCCCACGCCGTCGATGGAGCCCGAGGCCATGGCCGCGGCGTACTGCGACTCGTCCTCGATGACGGTCAGCTCCACGTCCAGTCCGTTTTTCTGGAAGAATCCCTGCTCCTTGGCGATGTACAGGGGGCCGTATCCCACCCAGGTGGCGTGGGCGATCTTCAGGGTCGCGCCCGCCAGGGCGGGAGCGACCGCCAGACAGACAAGGGCCAGGACGATCAGGGCTTGCGCCGCGCGTTTCATGAGAACCTCCCGGATTGACGAGAAATGGTTTGCCGGATGGATGTAGCGGGAAAGGGCGTTCCAGGCAAGGGCCGCGCTCAATGCAGGCGGCTGCCCGGGGGCGCGTCGCGCTCCGGCTCCACGAGGACCACCCGGCCCTGGGCGTCCTTCACGCCGAGAACGAGCACCTCGCTCATGAAGTCCGCCACCTGGCGGGGCGGGAAGTTGACCACGGCCAGCACGAGCCTGCCCGCCAGATCCTCGGATCGGTAGATATCCGTGATCTGGGCGCTGGACTTCTTCACGCCCAATTCCGGGCCGAAGTCGATCCACAGCCGGTAGGCGGGCCGACGGGCCCCGGGGAACTCCTCGGCGCGCAGAATCAAACCCACGCGCACATCCACCTTGAGAAAGTCGCCGAACGCGATCTGCTCCATGACCTGTCCCTGTTCACGGATTTCTATAACGGCAGAGGGCCCGGCGCAACCCGGACCTTGGCCTTGACCGGGGCGGGGCCTTGCAGCACAACACGAAACATGCGCCTGCTGCTCGTTCCGCTCGCTCTCGTGCTCCTCGTGGTGGGACTGAGCTATACCCTGTTCCTGCTGGCGAACCTGCGCTCCGGCCATCTGGCGAGGATGCGCCGGAAGCCGGGCGGCGCGGCCCTGCCCATCGCGCGCGGCCTGCTCGCCGCCCTGGCCGAGCAGGTTCTGCTCATCGGCACCTATCCCCTGGGATGGCTGCCCCAGCGGGAGCGACGCGCGGGGGGGCCGTTGGTGCTCCTGGTCCACGGCCTGTACCACAACCGCGCGGCCTGGCTTCTTTTTCGCCGCCGCCTGACCCGGGCCGGGTACGCCGACGTCCGGTTCTTTTCCTACAATTCCTTCACCCGGGATTTCGAGGGGCTGCGCCGTGAGCTGAGCGAGCGCATCCTGGACCTCGCCGCCGAGGGCGACGCGCCCGTGGCCCTGATCGGCCACAGCCTGGGCGGTCTGCTCCTGCGGGCGGCGGTCTGCGACGAGCGCCTGCGCGGCCGGGCGGCCTGTCTGTTGACCCTGGGAGCGCCGCACCGGGGCAGCGCCCTGGCCCGACTGGCGATGAGCGGCCTGGGGCGGAGCCTGCGGCCCGATACACCGCTCATGCGTGGACTGGCCGTGCTCCGCGAACCTTCCGATCTGCCTCGCCTGGCCCTGGTGTCGCCGGTGGACAATATGGTCCTGCCCGCCGAAAATCTGCTCCCGCCTGTGGGCTGGGACGTGCGGGAAGTGGCTCCCATGAGCCACGTGGCCATGCTCTACCATCCCGAACCGGCCCGTCTGGCCGTCGAATTCCTGGAACAAAATCTGCCGCGCTAGGCGGCCGCTAGAGTTCGACCATGGAGCCCAGCTCCACGGTGCGCGAGGGTGGGATGCCGAAGAAGGTGGTCGGACGCCCGGCGTTGCGGGAGATGAAGGCGAACAGGCGTTTGCGCCATTCGCGCATGTGGGCCGGGCCCGAGGGCAGGATGGTCTCCCGGCCGAGGAAGAAGGTGGTGGCGGCCGGGTCGGCCGAGACGCCCCGTTCCCTGGCCAGCCGCAGGATGTCCGGCACATGCGGGGTTTCCATGAATCCGTATCGGGCGATGATTCGATAGAACCCGTGGTCCAGGGATGTTATTTCGACGCGTTCGGACTCCGGCACCGTGGGATCGTTGGCCGAGCGCACGGTCAGCAGGAGCACGGTCTCGTGCAGAACCTTGTTGTGCTTGAAGTGGTGCAGCAGGGTCACGGGCGTGCCCTGGTCGCTGAGGGTCATGAACACGGCCGTTCCCGGCACGCGGTGAGGCTTGAAGGTGCCCACGTCGCCGATGAAGATGTCGATGGGCAGGCGGCTGGTCCTGGACTTGGCCGCCAGTTCCGCGCGGCCGCGCTTCCAGGTGCTCATGAGCAGGCTGATGCAGAGGGCGATGGTCAGGGTGATCCAGCCGCCGTCGGCCAGCTTGAGCAGGTTGGTGCCCAGGAAGGAAACGTCGAAGAGCAGAAACAGGGCCACCAGCAGCGCGGCCTTGTAGGGCTTCCAGCGCCAGCGTCCGGTGGACACGAGAAAGTAGGCGATGGAGGTGATGGTCATGGTGGCCGTGACCGCGATGCCGTAGGCCCCGGCCAGGCGGGAAGACTCCTGGAAGGAGAGCACCAGGCCCAGGCAGCCGAGCATGATCGCGTAGTTGACCATGGGAATGTATATCTGGCCGCGCTCCTGGCCCGAGGTGTGCACGATGCGCATGCGCGGGCAGTAGCCCAGCTGGATGGCCTGCTGGGTCAGGGAGAAGGCCCCGGAGATCATGGCCTGGGAGGCGATGATCGTGGCGACGGTCGCCAGCGCCACCAGGGGGTAGAGCAGGGCCGTCGGAGCCATGAGGAAGAAGGGATTCGACGCGGCCGAGGGCGAGGCCAGAAGCAGCGCCCCCTGGCCGAAGTAGTTCAGCAGGAGCGCGGGCAGAACTAGGCCGTTCCAGGACAGGCGGATGGCCCTGCGGCCGAAGTGGCCCATGTCCGCGTAAAGCGCCTCGCAGCCGGTGATGCAGAGCACCACCGAGCCGAGGACCACCATGCCGTGCAGGCCGTTGGCCCGGAAGAAATGCGCCGCGTGCAGGGGGTTGATCGCCTCCACGATGCGCGGGGTTTGAACGATGTGCAGCAGCCCGAGCCCCCCGAGGGTCAGAAACCAGAGGATCATGACCGGGCCGAACAGGCTGCCGATGCGGCCGGTGCCGTGCTTCTGGATCAGGAACAGGCCCAGGAGAATGACGCAGGTGATGGGCAGGACGGCGGGCTCCAGGGCCGTTGTGGCCACGGAGAGGCCCTCCACGGCCGAGAGCACGGACACGGCCGGGGTGATGATGCCCTCGCCGTAAAGCAGGGCCGAGCCGAACACCGCCGCCAGCACGATGGCCGCGCGGATCTTGGGCCCCAGATCGTCGCCCGGCGTGCCGCGCGCCGGGAGCAGGGCCAGGAGGGCGAAGATGCCGCCCTCGCCGTGGTTGTCGGCGCGCAGGATGAAGGTCACGTATTTCACCCCCACCACGATGAGCAGGGACCAGAAGATGAGCGAGACCACGCCCAGAACGTTGGCCTCGTTGAGCGCGATCGCGTGCAGGCCGTGGAAGCATTCGCGCACGGCATACAGGGGGCTCGTGCCGATGTCGCCGAAGACCACGCCCAGGGCGCCCAGCGCCAGGGCGCTCATCCGTGAGCTTCGTCGGTCATCCATGGGTTTTGAAGGTCGTGGGCCAGGGCACGGTCTTGTTTTGCCCGGGGCTTTTCAAGGTGGTCTGACAGGGTGAGAGGATCTGTTGGGCCAGACGGGACAGGAATCGGGATTCCTGGATGGTCAGACCTTTGAACTGCACCCCGGCCAGGGACCGTCCCTCGCGTCCGGCGTCGGGCGCGGTCCAGCGGATGGTGGCCGTGAGCGGCATGCGCCCGCCGTCCGGGAAGGTCAATTCGAAATTCAGGGGCTTGCCCTTGGCGGCCTCTCCACTCAGGGCGAGCAGGGCCCCACCGCCCGAGACGTCCAGGAGTTCGGCCTCCTCGCGTCCGGCCACGATCACGCCCAGGCCGTCCTCCGGGGTCACCCGGGCCCGGGCTTGCATGCGGATGGCCGTCGGCCTCCAGCCCTCGTCCGGCGGCGGGGTCAGGCCTAGGGCTGCCATGGGGCGGCCCTTGCCGCCGGACGGATAGGAGGGGAAGAAGCGCAGCACCCGGGCGTTGTAGCCTAGGGGCAGGGAGCAGGTGGATTCCCCCGGGGGCGCGGGGGGGAACACGGCCACTTCGAGCACCGCGCCCAGCAGGGATTTTGAGACCGCCGGATCGGGCTGGCCGACCACGAGCATGCCCGGCCGCCGCTCGAGGACGGCGGTGCGGCGGGCGTCCACGCGGTCGCGCATGGGATCCGCGGAGACGATCAGGAAGACCCGGTCGCCGGGGCGCAGGGCCGAGGGCGCGGTATCGCTGCCGGCGTTCATGATGCTCAGGGTTTGGCCGGGACGACGCCCTGGGCCTTGGCCGCGTTGGCCGGAACCTTGGCGGTCGTGTCGGGCGCGTTGGCCGGCACGTTGGCCGGCAGGGCCGACTTTGGGGCCGGGGTTTGGGGAATGCGCACTTCCGGCGGCGGAGGCGGTCCGGCCGGGCCTGTTCCGGCGGCCTTGTCGTCGCGGTAGAGCAGAATGCTGATGCGGCGGTTGCGCGGGTCGTCGGGGTTGCCCTTGATCAGCGGTTGGCTGGCGGCGTAGCCCGCCACGCGCACGAGCCGGTCCGAGGAGACGCCGAAATGCTCCAGGAGCAGGCGGGCCGAGGAGGCCCGGGCCGTGGACAGCTCCCAGTTGGTGTAGCGGGAGTCGGCATAGCCCGCCGAGTCGGTGTGTCCCTCGACGGCGAATTTGTTGGACAGGCCCTTGATGTGCTCGGCCACGGCTTCCAGGGCCCGCTGGCCTTCGGGGGTGAAGGAGAAGCTGCCCTTCTCGAAGATGGGGTGGCCGTCCTTGTGCAGGATCTGGATGCGCACACCGCCCTCGAAGGTGTCCACCAGCACCTGGTCCTTGATGTCCGACAGGCGCTCCTCGATTTCCTTGCGCAGGCCGCTGGCCATCTCCTCCTGGGCGCGCTCCACGTCCGAAACCGCAACCTGTGGCAGGGGCTTGTTGTCGGCCCCGCGTTCGATCCGCATCGGGATGGGCTGGCCGGCCTCCTCCATGAACATGGGACGCTTGCCGCCCTTGTCGAACAGGCTGAATTCCTTGAAATACCCCTCCAGCTGGACCTTTTTCTCCTGGGGGGTCGCGTTGACGAGCCACATGAGCAGAAAGAAGGCCATCATGGCGGTCACGAAGTCGGCGTAGGCCACCTTCCAGCTGCCGCCGTGGGCGCCGCCTTCGACCTTGTTGATCTTCTTGATGATGATGGTCTTGTTTTCAGGCATGGATCAGATGTCCTTGGCCGCCGTCACCGGCCGGGCCGGGATCGCGGCGTCGGGGATCAGCCCTGCTTGCGGGCCTGCTTGAGAATCTCCTCCACTTCTTCGAAGGAGGGGCGTTCTCCGCTGGGGATGGCCCGACGCGCGGCTTCCAGGGCCATGGGCGGGGGCCAGCCCAGGGCGAAGGCGATCATGGCCGCGCGGACCACGCGCAGCATGGCGTCCTTGGTCTTGGCCTTGTTCTCCATGTTGGCCGCCAGCGGGCCGAGGAAGCCGTAGCAGGCCAGGATGCCCAGGAAGGTGCCCACCAGGGCCGCGCCGATGCTGTGGCCCAGCACCTCGGGCGGTTCGCTGATCTTGCCCATGGTCAGGACGATGCCGAGCACGGCGGCCACGATGCCGAGACCCGGCAGGGAGTCGGCGGTGCGGTTCAGGTAGTGGGGCGGGTGCATGGCGTGGGCGTGGTGGGACTCGAGGTCGATGTCCATGAGCGCTTCCAACTCGTGCGGCTCCATGCCGGCGGCCATGAACGTCTTGAAGTTGTCGCAGATGAAGTCCCGCACCTCGTGGTTCTTGAGCACGCTCGGGAAACGGGAGAAGATGGTGCTCTTGTCCGGGGCGTTGACGTGGGATTCGATGGCGATGACACCCTCCCGTCGGGCCATGCCCAGGAGGTCGTAGAGGACCATGAGAATCTCGACGTAGTCCTTCTTCTCCGGATCCTTGCCCGTGAGGACGCCCACCAGGTTCTTGAAGATGTCGATGACGACCTTGAGCGGGGCCGAGATGAGCAGGGATCCGAGCGCCGCGCCGCCGATGATGACCACTTCGGCGGGCTGGAAGAGCACGCTCAGGTTGCCGTGTTCCATGAGATAGCCGCCGATGACGGCTCCCAGAACCACGACCATTCCGATGATGGCGAACATTCCGTATCCTTAGAATGGCGAACCGGCGTTCTTGCCGGTGGACGCTCCCGCCGGGTGAACCGGCGGCCCCCCCGGCCGCCGCATATCCCAGCACAACGTATGATCCTAAGGTCACGGAGCGGGAAAGGCAACAGCTAAAGAAAGAAGCAGCGAAGCCTTCCCGCCCGGAAATGCCCGCTTGGCGGGATCGAGCGGTCAACGCCCCAGGACTTCGAGAATTTTCGCCTTGAGGGCCTCGGGCTGAAAGGGCTTGGTGATGAAGGCGGTCACGCCCGATTTCTCCGCAAGATTGCGTTGGGAGGCCTCGGATTCGGTGGTGACCATGATCACGGGCACGTTCTCGCACCCCTCGGTGGCGCGCAGGCGTTCCACCAGTTCCATGCCGTCCATGACCGGCATGTTCATGTCCGTGACGACCACCTCCACGACCTCCCCGGACTCGATGATGTCGTAGGCTTCCTGGCCGTTGGCCGCGGTGAGCGGCTCGAAGCCCAGGTCGGTGAGGATGGCCCGGTGCAGGGCCAGCATGGAGCGGGAGTCGTCGGCGGCCAGGGCCTTGCGCGTCCCGGACTCGGCCCGGGGCAGGCGGTCCAGGTCGTCCTCGGCGCGTTCGCCGCCGATCTCCTCAAGCTTTTCGCGGAAAGCGGCGATGATCTCGGCATCCCGCGACTCGGCCAGGGCGTCCATCAGGGCGGCCGCCGCACCCTCGAACTCGTAGAGCGCGTCGAAGAGGCGCAGGGCCTTGGAGGCGATCAGGGCTTTGGCCAGCCGGTCGCTCTGCTCGTCGGCCTTGGTCAGGAGGGCGGTGAGGGCCTTGATCATGCCCGGGCTCACATGCCGCTCCAGGCCCATGACCACGGCCATGAGGATCAGGTCGTCTTTCTCGTTCACGCCGTCCATGAGGCAGATCAGGCCCTTCATGGTTCCGATGCGACCCAGGGCCTCGTACACGGCGTACTTGACGTTGGGGTCCGAGGCCAGGCCCCGGTCCATGGCGCTCACCAGGATGTCCGCGCCCTTCCTGTGGCCGATGAAGCCCAGGAGGTTCGCGGAGAGGATCTTCTCGTCCGTGTCGCCGGACTCCAGGCGCGCGCCAAGGAGAGGGACCACCGGCTCGCCGATCCGAACCAGGGTGTCGGTGATGATCCTGCGCACCGTGGGGTTCTTGTGGTGCAGCCGCTCCACCAGGAAGGTCAGAGTTTCCGGTGTGCCGAAGGCGGCCAGGGCCTCCACGGCCTTCCAGGTGGTCACCTCGCAACGCTCGAAGGCCTCATCGGTTTCGTTGCCCTGGACGATCGCCATGAGCGCGGGGATGGAGGGCGCGTCGCCCATGGCCCCGAGCATTTCGATGCACAGGGCCGAGGTGAACGCGTCCGCCGCGGTGAGGTGCTTGCGGAACAGGGGCAGGGAAACCGGGTCGCGGAGCCGCGACAGGGCGGTGAGGATTTCCAGAATCTGATCGGGATCGGTTTCGGCCTCGCCCAGGGAGGTGAGCACCGGCGCGGCCGAGGTGAAGCCGTATTCGCCGATGACGCGGATGCACAGGGTCCGGTATCCGACGTGGCCGGAGGCCAGGCCTTCCACGGCCTTGGCCTCGTGCTGGGAGAGCACGGCGTTGAGGGCGTTGACCACCATGTAGTCGATGGAGGTGTCGCCCAGGGGCCGCCTGAGCAGATCCAGAAGACCGGGCAGGGCGGTGATGTCCTTGCTGCCCGTGATCTCGTTCAGCAGGGTGATCTGGTCCAGAAAATCCATGTCGCGGAAGCTGTCAAGCATGCCCATGTCTCACTCCGCCAGGGTGTTCCGGCGCGGCCTCGGGGGGGCCAGGCCTACTCGAAACAGAATTCGATGGTGAAGTCGCCGTGCTCGGTCTGGAAGGGAATGGCCATGATCGGGGTCTTGGCCATGTGCGAGATGGTGTGCCCGTCGCCCATGATCACCGAAGGCGTGGAGCCCTGGAAGACCATGCCCTTCTCGGCCAGCCCGGCGCGGGCCTGGCCCGAGACCATGTTGGTGATCTCGCCCACCGCGTCCCGCACGTCGTTCATGATGTCGCTGATGTCGTCCCCGAGCATGCCCTTGACGATGGCCACGGCGCAGGGACGGGAAAAGGAGATGGACACGCTGCCGTTCTTTTCGCCGGTAAGGCCCACGAGGCCGGTGACGTCGCCTTGGGCCACCGTGTTTTTCTTCACGAAGGGCTTGCCCGCCACGGGCGTGATGAAGGCCATGGTCGAGATGACGTTGATGGCGGCCTTGATGAAGGGTTTGGCCAGTTCGACATCCATGCGCGTGCTCCTCTCGGTCCGTGGGGCGGGGGGATCCGCCTTTTGGCCCACGATATGCCGTGGTTGTATGTCCGCCCGGGCTTTCGGGTCAAGCCCGGGGCCGAGAATATAACATCCCCGCCGTCGAGCCGCGTTCTGCGCCGTTGCGTCAGGCCCGAGCCGGGGCTATGAAGGTCGGACCATGACGCGACGCACGCGCGAGACCTCCGAGCGGACCCTGGCCGCCGCCCTGCCCGCGCTGCTCTGCGTGAGCACCCTCTATCTGCTCAGCTTTCTCGCCCGAACCATCCTGGCCCCGCTGCTGCCCGCCGTGCGGGCCGAACTGGGCCTGGGGCACGCGGCCTCCGGGGAACTTTACCTTCTGTTGGGGAGCGGGATCGCGCTGGGGCTTCTTTCAAACAGCTTGGCGGCCAGCCTCCTGGACCATCGCCGCGCGGCGGTCCTTTCCGCCGTGTCCACGGGCGCGGCCCTGCTCTGGGCGGCCGCCTCCGGCGGCATGGAGTCCTTCCGTTGCGCGCTGTTCGCCGTGGGCCTGGGCGCGGGCCTCTACCTGCCCTCGGGCGTGGCCATCGTGACCGCAACCGTTCGGGCGCCGGACTGGGGCAAGGCCCTGGCCCTGCATGAGCTGGCTCCGAATCTGAGCTTCGCCCTGGCTCCGCTCTTGGCCGAGGCCATGCTCCACTGGCTTTCCTGGCGCGTGGGCTTGGCCGTGCTGGGCGTTCTGGAAATCTTGGCGGGTCTGTTCTTCCTGGCCGGGCGTCTGGGCGTGGGACTGCGCGGCAGCGCTCCGAGGCCCGGGGTGCTGCGCGGGCTCATGCGCGAACCGGCCTTTTGGGCCGTGGTCTGCGCCTTCGGCCTGGCCGTGTCGGCCAGCTTCGGCACCTACTCCATGTCCACGCTGTACATGGTGGACCGGGGCATTCCGCGCCCGCAGGCCAACGGGTTCCTGAGTCTGGCGCGGCTGGCGGCCCTGTTCGCGGCCCTGGGCGCGGGCTGGGTCACGGATCGGCTGGGCCCCACGGCCACCCTGCGGGCCTACTTTCTGGGCATGGGCGCGGCCCTGGCCTCCCTGGGGCTGGCCCCCACGGCGGTCCTGCCGTGGCTTCTCGTGTGCGAGGCGGTCTGCTCGGTGTTCTTCTTCCCGGCCTGCGTGGCCGCCCTGTCGCGGGCTTTTCCCGGCGAACTGCGCAGCCTGACCCTCTCCCTGGCCGTGCCCCTGGGCCTGGCCCTGGGCCTGGGCGGCGTGCCCGTGGCGCTGGGCGCGTTCGGGGACGCCGGGGTTTTCGGGCTGGGGTTCGTCCTGCTGGGCGGGCTCGTATGCTGTGGTCTGCTTCTGCCCCGCCGTCTGCGGCCGCGCCTTGCCCGGTCTGACGAAAGGGGATAGTCCAAGTCACGAATCGGAGACGACGATGGGGATGTTCCAAAGTGTCCTGGGCCTGTTCGCCCTGGTGCTTCTCTGCTGGCTGGTGAGCGAAAATCGCAAGGCCGCGCGTCTGCGGCCCGTAATCACCGGTCTGGGGCTCCAGTTCGCCGTGGCCCTGGTGCTGTTCAAGCTCCCGGCCTGTCGGCAGGCCTTCCTCTGGCTGAATCGGGCGGTGGCGGCAGTGGAGGAGGCCACCCGCAGCGGCACGAGTTTCGTCTTCGGCTATCTGGGCGGCGGGCCGCTGCCCTTCACCGAAAGCTACCCCGGCTCGGCCTTCGTGCTCGCCTTCCAGGCCATTCCCCTGGTCCTGGTGGTCAGCGCCCTGTCCTCGCTGCTTTTTTACTGGCGCGTTCTGCCCCTGGTGGTGCGCGGCTTCTCCTGGGTGCTGGAGAAGTCGATGCGCATCGGCGGAGCCCTGGGGCTGTCCGTGGCGGCCAACGTCTTCGTGGGCATGGTCGAGGCCCCTTTGATCATCAAGCCCTATCTCGGCCGCATGACCCGCAGCGAGCTGTTCACCTGCATGACCAGCGGCATGGCGACCATCGCCGGCACGGTCTTCATCCTCTACGCCGGCATCCTGCGCCAGACCATTCCCGACGCCCTGGGGCATCTCCTGGCGGCCTCGGTGATCAGCGCCCCGGCCGCCATCCTCGTCTCCCAGCTCATGATCCCGGAAACCGAGGACATCTCCCTGGGCAGGGTCGATCCTCCGCGCACGGCCATGAGCAGCATGGACGCCGTGGCCCAGGGCACGGCCGACGGCATCGGGCTGTACCTCAACATTCTGGCGATGCTCGTGGTGCTCATCGCCTTGGTGGCTCTGGGCAATTCCCTGCTGGGCCTGCTGCCGGACGTGGGCGGCGCGCCGCTTTCGCTCCAGCGCCTGGCGGGCTGGATTCTCGCGCCGCTGGCCTGGCTCCTGGGCGTGCCCTGGGCCGAGGCCCATACGGCCGGAACGCTCCTTGGCGTGAAGGTGGTGCTCAACGAGCTGCTGGCCTTCGTCGATTTGGCCGCGCTGCCTCCCGGGGCGCTGTCGGAGAGAAGCCGGCTCATACTGACCTACGCCATGTGCGGCTTCGCCAATTTCGGCAGTCTGGGCATCATGATCGGCGGCATGCGCGCCCTGGTTCCGGAGCGCGCCCGCGAGGTCGCCGAATTGGGGCCGCGGACCATCCTCTCGGGATTTCTGGCTTCCTGCATGACCGGCGCCGTGGTCGGCGTCATTCTTTGAGGAGCGGTTGCGAATGAACTACGTGATTCATCCCATCGTCATGGGCAGCAAGGTGTTCGACAAGGGCATGATGACCTATCAGCACGGCTACGGAACGCCCTACGTCATCCCCATCTACTGCTGGTACCTGGAGGGCGGGGAGAAAAAGATCCTCGTGGACACGGGCGAGATGCGGCCCATCCGCTCCGAGGACCGGGAGAAGGCTCTCGGCGGGCGCATCCACACCTTCGAGGAGGGTTTGGCCCTCTACGGCCTCAAGCCCGAGGACATCGACATCGTCATCCACACCCACCTGCACAACGACCACTGTGAGAACGACAGCCTCTGCGTGAACGCCGTGATTTACGTGCACGAGGCCGAGCTGGCCGCCGTGCATGACCCGCACCCGCTCGATTTCCGCTACCTGGAAGACTACATTGAGGAGGTCGAGGAACGCGGCCAGATCGTGCCCGTGAGCGGGGACATGGAAATCGTTCCCGGCGTGCGCGTGATCCACACCCCGGCGCACACGGACGGCGGGCTCACCGTGCTCGTGGACACGGCCAAGGGCGTGGCCGCCATCACCGGCTTCTGCGTCATCATGGAAAACCTGGAACCGCCTCGCGAGGTCCGGGGCATGGAGATGGAGGTCATCCCGCCGGGAACCTGCACGAATCCCAAGGCGGCCTACGACATCCTGCTCAAGGTCAAGGGCCTGGCGGACATCCTTCTGCCCTTGCACGAGCCGCGCTTCGCCTCCACACCGTCAATCCCGGAGTAGGGCCGTGGCCGAAATCCTGGCGGGCATCGCGCCGATTTTCGCCCTCATCCTGGCGGGCTACGGACTCAAACGTGTCGGTTTCCCTGGCGAGGGGTTCTGGCCGGACCTGGAGCGGCTGACCTACTACGTGCTTTTTCCGGCCCTGCTGGTGGACAGCCTGTCGAGCAAGGAGACGGCTGGGCTGCCCGTGGCCCTGCCCGCCCTGGCCCTGATTCTGGCAGTCTGCGCCACGGCCCTGCTGCTCCTGCTTCTGCGGACCCGCCTCGGGCTCTCCGGCCCGACCTTCACCTCGGTCCTGCAGGGCAGCATCCGGCCCAACACCTACGTGGGCCTCTCCCTGGCCTCGGTCCTGCTCGGGGTCCAGGGACTGGCCCGCTCCGCCGTGGCCATGGTGGTCCTGGTGCCGCTGGTGAACACCCTGGCCGTGGCCGCGCTCAACCGCTACGGCGAGGGCCGACCCCGGACCGGCCTGATCGGGGTGCTCCGGGAGCTGGCCAGGAACCCGCTGATCCTGGCCTGTCTGGCCGGGCTTCTGCTCAACTCCCTGGGCCAGCGTCTGCCCTTCGGGCTCTCCGACATCGCGGCCATCCTCGGCCGGGGGGCCCTGCCCCTGGCGCTGCTGGCCGTGGGCGCGGGCCTGCGTTTTCAGCAGACCCAAGGAGCCCCGCTGATCCTGGCCTGTCTCTTTCACCTGGTGGTGCAGCCGCTGTTCGCCGCGGCGGCCTGCTCGGCCCTGGGCGTGGACCCGGAATCCCGGCTGGTGGTGATCATCTTCACCGCCGTTCCGGCCTCGGTATCGTCCTACATCCTGGCACGTCAGATGGGCGGGGACGCGGACCTCATGGCCTCGGTGATCACGCTCGAAACGGCCGTCTCGGCGCTGACCCTGCCCCTGGCCGTGGCTTGGCTGGGGTGATTCCGGCCTTGCCTTTCCGGTCCACATCCGGCACAAGGCCAGGCATTGAACGAAATCCTCCAAGGAGCACGACATGGCAGAAGACTTCCGCAAGCTGTTGAAGGAAGCCAACCGCAGCGATGACTGGGGGCGCTACTTCGAGGACATCGTGGTGCAGGGCTTCCTGGTCCTCTCGGCCCAGGCCAGCAGTGTGCACGCCAGCATCCCCGAGGAGACCCTGGACGACCCGGACGCCTATGAGGCCTGGCAGGTGTCCCTGAGCCAGAACGGCAAGCGCACCCTGACCCAGAAAGGCTACGGCGCGTGGGATGAGCTGTCCCGCAAGCCCTGGGCCGAGCACTTCACGCCGCACGAGATCGACGGCATCATGGAGGCGGAGTTCGTGCCCACGGCCGTGGTCCAGCAGATCTACGAGGACCTGCTGGCCTGGAAGAAGGAGCCCTGGACCGGGGACTAGCCGAAGATCAGGGTCAGGACCACGACCACCGGCAGGGCGGGCAGGAGGTTGGAGAGCTTCACGCGCTTGATGTCCAGGAGCGTGAAGCCGATGCCCAGGATGAGCACCCCGCCCGTGGCCGTGAGCTGGGCGATGAGCAGGGGCGAGAAATACTGCTGGAAGACCCCGGCGAAGAGGGTCAGCCCGCCCTGGTAGAGCAGCACGGGCAGGAAGGAGAAGAGCACGCCCGCCCCGTAGGTCGAGGCCAGGGCCACGGAAGCGAAGCCGTCCAGGATGGACTTGGTGTAGAGCACCGTGGCGTCGCCCCGGATGCCTTCGTCGAAGGAACCGATGATGGCCATGGCTCCGATGCAGAAGATGAGCGAGGACGTGATCAGGCCGTCGGTGAAGGCCGCGTTCTTGGACCGCACCACGGCCTTCAGCTTGCCCGCCAGGATCTCGAAGAGCCCTTCCAGGTTGAGCAGTTCGCCGAGGATCCCGCCCAGGAGTACGCTGAAGATCAGGATGAGGATGTTTTCCACCTTGAGGGCCATCTGGATGCCGATGAGCAGGACGCAGAGGCCCAGACCCTGGAAGACGATGGCCCGCACGCGTTCGGGAAAGCGGTTGTGCAGGAGCATGCCGATGACGCTGCCGAGGATGATGGCCAGGGCGTTGACCAGGGAACCCAGGGGGAGCATGGATTTTCCTTGTGTTGCGGTGCCGACGCGGCGGGGATAGCAGGTCCGGCCCGCGCTGGCAAGCGGACCCGGGTTCGCCCATTGACACGTTGGGCCGAGCTCCCCTATGAAGAAGTCCCTCCGTGCCGGGATGGCGGAATTGGTAGACGCAGCGGACTCAAAATCCGCCGGTGGCGACACCTTGGGGGTTCGACTCCCCCTCCCGGTACCAGAGAAAACCGTTGGATGACAAAGGCTCCCGGCCGACAAGCCGGGAGCCTTTCTTGTTTCACGTGCATTGAATGGAGCGGGGAGTAACGCGGCCTTCGTCGCGTCGTCAGCGTGCGGCCTGGGGCGCGGGGGCCTGAGGGGCGGAGGGAGTCGCGGTTCCGGGCTCGGGCTCGGGCGTCCAGCCGCCGCCCAGGGTCTTGTACAGGGTCAGCAGGTTGGTCATCCGCGCCAGACGCAGGTCGACGAGGTCCTGCTGGGCCAGATAGAGGGTGCGCTGGGCGTCGAGCACGGGCAGGAAGCTGTCCACGCCGCCCCGGAAGCGCATCTCCGAGAGGTTCAGGCTCGCCTGGGCGGCCTCCACGACCTTCTTCTGGGACAGCAGGCGCTCGTCCAGCGTGGCGCGCTGGGACAGGGCGTCGGCCACTTCGCGGAAAGCGGTCTGGATGCTCTTCTCGTATTGGGCCACGGCGATGTCGCGGTTGACCTTGGAGACTTCCAGGGTGGCGATGTTGCGGCCCGTGTCGAAGAGCGGCAGAACGAGGCTCGGGGCGAAGAGCCAGGCCTGGGAGCCCGAGTCGAAGAGGCCGTTCAACTGGTGGCTGGCCGTGCCGAAGCTGCCGGTGAGCGAGATGCGCGGGAAGAAGTTGGCCCGCGCCGCGCCGATGTCCGCGTTGGCCGCCTTCAGTTCGTGTTCGGCAGCCAGGATGTCCGGGCGGCGTGCGATGAGGTCCGAGGGCAGGCCCGCCGGGATGTCGCGCGGCTCGGCCACCTGGTCCAGGTTGGCCGCCGGGGGCAGGGTCGAGGGCAGAGGCTGCCCCAGGGCCAGGCGCAGGGCGTTTTCGGCCAGGGCCACCCGGCTCACCGAGGCGGAGGCCTGGACCCGGGCGGACTCCAGGCCGGTTTCGGCCTGGCGCAGATCGAGTTCCGTGGCCGCGCCGAAATCGAAGAGCTTGCGGGTCAGGTCATAGGTCTGGCGGCGGTTCTCCACCGTCTCCCGGTTCAGGCGCAGGCGTTCGCGTTCGGCCACCAGGGCCGCGTAGTCTCCGGCGATCTCGGCCACGAGGCTGATGTGCGCGCTCTTGCGGGCCTCCTCGGTGGCCAGGTATTTCTCCAGAGCCTCGTCGCTGAGGCTCTTGACCCGGCCGAAGAGGTCCAGCTCGAAGGCGCTCACACCCAGGCCGACGCTGTACTGCCGCGAGGTGGTGGCCCGGCCGGAGGAGGAGAGGTCGGCGGGGAAGCGTTGCTGGGCGCTGCCCGCCTCGGCGTTCAGCGTGGGCAGGCGGTCGGCCCGCTGGATGCGGTACTGGGCCTGGGCCTTTTGGATGTTCAGGGCGGCCACGCGCAGGTCGCGGTTGTTGGCCAGCCCGATCTGCACCAGGGTCCGGGTGTCAGAATCCTGGAGGAACTCGCGCCAGTCCAGGTCGGCGGCGGCCGTCGAGCCCTGCGTCAGGGTCGCGCCTTGAGCGGCCGCTCCCTCGGGCCAGGCGGCCTCCACGGGCGCCGCCGGGCGTTCATAGTCCGGGGCCATGGTCATGCAGCCGCCCAGCAGGGCGGTCAGCGCGGCCAGAATCAGGATGCGTGCGCGCATATCAGTGTCCTCCCTCCTGAGCGGCCGGCTTGTCTCCGGCCTGCGAGGGTTTGCTTGCGTGATCGTGCTTCTTCTTGCCCGGGAAGGAGCGGAAGACCAGGACGAAGAAGACGGGCACGAAGAAGATGGCCAGCACCGTGGCCGAGATCATGCCGCCCATGACGCCGGTGCCGATGGCGTTCTGGCTGCCCGAGCCCGCCCCGCGCGAGAGGGCCAACGGCAGGACGCCCAGGATGAAGGCCAGGGAGGTCATGAGGATGGGCCGCAGCCGCAGCCGCGCGGCCTCCAGGGTCGCCTCGAAGAGTGATCGTCCCCCTTCGTGGAGGGCCTTGGCGAACTCCACGATGAGGATGGCGTTCTTGGCCGAGAGGCCGATGGTCGTCAGCAGGCCCACCTGGAAGTAGACGTCGTTGGCCAGCCCGCGGAGGTTGGCCGCCAGCAGCGCGCCGATGACGCCCAGGGGCACCACGAGCATGACCGCGAAGGGCACGGACCAGCTCTCGTAGAGCGCGGCCAGGCAGAGGAAGACCACCAGGAGCGAGATGGCGTAGAGCATGGGGGCCTGGGCCCCGGCCAGGCGTTCCTGATAGGAGAGTCCGGTCCATTCGTAGCCGATGCCCTCGGGCAGCTTGGAGGCGATCTCCTCCACCGCGGCCATGGCCTCGCCCGAGCTTTTGCCTGGGGCGGGCATGCCGAGGATCTCCACGGCGGGTCTGCCGTTGTATCGTTCCAGACGCGGCGATCCGTAGCTCCAGTGACCCGTGGCGAAGGTCGAGAAGGGCACCATCTCGCCCAGGGTGTTGCGCACGTACCAGCGGTCCAGGTCGCCGGGCAGCATGCGGAAGGGCGCGTCGGCCTGGATGTAGACCTTCTTGACCCGCCCCTTGTCGATGAAGTCGTTGACGTAGGCGCTGCCCCAGGCCGAGGAGAGGGTCTCGTTGATGGTCGCCAGGGAGAGGTTCAGGGCCTTGGCCTTCTGCTGGTCGATGTCCACGTTGTATTCCGGCACGTCGTCCAGGCCATTGGGGCGCACGGCCATGAGCCGGGGATCCTTGGCCGCCATGCCGAGGAACATGTTGCGGGCTTCCATGAGCTTGGCGTGGCCCAGGCCCGCGCGGTCCTGCAGCTCGAAGTCGAAACCGCTGGCGTTGCCGAGTTCCATGACCGCCGGAGGCGTGAAGGCGAAGACCATGGCGTCGCGGATGGAGGCGAAGATGCCCATGGCTCGACCGGCCAGGGCCTCGGCGCGCAGATCCGGGCGGTCGCGCAGGTTCCAGTCCTTGAGCTTGACGAAGGCCATGGCGTTGTTCTGGCCGTTGCCCGCGAAGCTGAAGCCCGCCACCGAGAACACCGATTCGACGGCTTCGGCCTCGTCGTCCAGGAAGTGGTCCTCCACCGTGCGCAGGACCGCCAGGGTGCGCGGCTGGGTGGCTCCGGCGGGCAACTGGACCTGGGTGAAGATGAAGCCCTGGTCCTCGTCCGGGAGGAAGGCCGTGGGCATGCGCACGAAGAACAGGACCATGGCCCCCACGATGGCGGCATAGATGACCATGTAGCGCCAGCCGCGCCGGATCATCCGGTTCACCGCGCTTTCGTAGCCGCGCGTGCAGGCGTTGAATCCCCGGTTGAACCAGCCGAAGAAGCCGCGCTGGGGGACGGAATGGTCCATGGTCACGGGTTTGAGCATGGTGGCGCAGAGCGCCGGGGTCAGCACCAGGGCCACGATCACCGAGAGGACCATGGCCGAGACGATGGTGATGGAGAACTGGCGGTAGATGACGCCGGTGGAGCCGCCGAAGAAGGCCATGGGGATGAACACGGCCGAGAGCACCAGGGCGATGCCCACCAGGGCGCCGGTGATCTGGCCCATGGACTTGCGTGTGGCCTGGCGCGGCGGCAGGCCCTCCTCGGCCATGACGCGCTCCACGTTCTCGACCACCACGATGGCGTCGTCCACCAGCAGGCCGATGGCCAGGACCACGCCGAACATGGTCAGGGTGTTGATGGAGAAGCCGCAGACCGCCAGCACGCCGAAGGTGCCCAAAAGCACCACGGGCACGGCGATGGTCGGGATGAGCGTGGCCCGGAAGTTCTGCAGGAAGAGAAACATGACCAGGAAGACCAGGCCGATGGCCTCGGCCAGGGTCTTGAGCACCTCCTCCACGGAGATGCGCACGAAGGGGGTGGTGTCGTACGGGTCCACCACCTTCAGGCCGTGGGGGAAGTACTTGGCCATTTCCTGGACGCGTTCGTGAACGTTCTTGGCGGTTTCCAGGGCGTTGGCCCCGGTGGCCAGCTTGATGGCCAGGGCGGTGGCCGGTTTGCGGTTGTAGAAGCCCAGAACTTCGTAACTCTCCGTACCCAGTTCCACGCGGGCCACGTCGGAGAGGTTCACGGTGGAACCGTCGGGGTTCACCTTGAGAAGGATGTTCTCGAATTGGTCCACGGTCTGGAGCCGGGACTGGGCGTTGATGGTCACGTTGAGCTGCTGGCCGGGGACGGCCGGGGCGCCGCCGAACTGCCCGGCCGAGACCTGGGCGTTCTGGGCCCGGATGGCCTCGGCCACGTCCGCCGGGTTCAGGGCGAAGTTGTTCAGCCGGTTCGGATCGAGCCAGACGCGCATGGCGTACTGCGATCCGAACAGGGTCACGTCGCCCACGCCGTCCACGCGGCTGATGTCGTCCTGGACGTAGGTGGCCACATAGTCGGCGATGTCGAAGTTGGTCATGCCGCCGTCCTCGGAAATGAAGCCGAGGAGCAGCAGGAAGTTGGAGACCGCCTTGGTGACCCGGATGCCCTGGCGCTGGACCTCTTCCGGCAGCAGGGGCGTGGCCAGTTGGAGCTTGTTCTGGACCTGGACCTGGGCGATGTCCGGGTTGGTGTTGGCGTCGAAGGTCAGGGTGATGGTCACGTTGCCCGCGGAGTCGCTGGTGGACGACATGTAGCGCAGGTCGTCCAGACCCTGCATCTTCTGCTCGATGACCTGGGTGACCGTGTCTTCCAGGGTCTTGGCCGAGGCTCCGGGGTAGGTGGCGTCGATGGCGATGGCCGTGGGCGCGATGGGCGGATACTGGGAGATGGGCAGCTCGACGATGGCCAGCACGCCCGAGAGCATGATCAGGATGGCGATGACCCAGGCGAAGACCGGGCGGTCGATGAAGAAACGAGCCATGATGGTCGCACCGATCCTACTGCTTGTCCGCCGGGGCTGCCGAGGCGGGGGTGGCTGCGGGAGCGGGGGTGGAGGCCGTGGGGGCGGGCTGGGCCTTCATGCCGGGGCGCACCTTCTGGAGGCCGTCCACGATGAGCCGGTCGCCGGCGTTCAGGCCGGAGCGCACCAGCCACTTGTCGCCCATGGCGCGGTCCACTTGGACGATCCGCTGCTCCACGGTGCCGTCGGGAGCCAGGACCAGGGCCGTGGCCTCGCCCTTGAAGTTGCGGGTCACGCCCTGCTGCGGGGCCAGGATGGCCTGCTCGCTCACGCCTTCCTCCAGGACGGCGCGCACGAACATTCCGGGCAGCAGTTCGGCGGAGGGGTTGGGAAACACGGCGCGCAGGGTGATGGCCCCGGTGCTCTGATCCACCGTGACATCGGAGAATTCCAGACGCCCCTCGCGGGAGTAGGGGGTGCCGTCCTCCAGAAGGAGTTTGACCACGGCCTGATTCTCGCCCGCGCTGCGGAGACGTCCCTCGGCCAGATCGCGCTTGAGACGCAGCAGTTCCGCGCTGGACTGGGTCACGTCCACGTAGATCGGGTCGAGCTGCTGGACCGTGGACAGGGCCGTGCCCTGACTGGCCGTGACCAGCGCGCCCGGGGTCACGGCGGAACGGCCGATGCGTCCGGAAATGGGCGAGGTGACCCGGGTGTAGCCGAGATTGATTCTGGCCGTGGCCAGCGCGGCCTTGTCCACTTCCACGAGGGCCTCGGCCTGCTTGGCGAGGGCCACGGCGTCGTCATAGTCCTGACGACTCACGGCGTTGACCGTGACCAGCTGGGTGTAGCGTTCGGCCCGGAGCTTGGCCGGGATCGCGTTGGCCTCGGAGCGGGCCAGGGCGGCCTTGGCGCTGTCGAAGGCGGCCTGGTAGGTGGCGGGATCGATTTGGTACAGGATGTCTCCGGCCTTGACGTCCGCGCCTTCCGTGAACAGGCGCTTCTGAATGATGCCGCCCACCTGGGGCCGGACCTCGGCGATGAGATAAGGGGAAGTGCGGCCGGCCAGGGTGGTGGTCAGGGAGACGGCCTGGGGCGTCAACTCCATGATGCCCACCTGGGGGAGCTGCGCCTGACCCTTGGAGGCGCCCTCCTGGGCCAGGGCCGGAAGCGGGCCCCAGAGAATCGCCGCGGCGATTAGCGCCGCGGCTCCGAACCGAATGCTTGTCTTCATGATGCGCATGGTCCACCTGAATGGTTGCGTTAAGTTCCTCAAAAGCCGACCCTGGTCCGCACGGAAAGCGTTCCAGGACAAAGGCGATGCATCGATACACCGAAAAAACACCGGAGGGGAAGGAAAATCGGCTGGCCCTCCCGGAATCCGCAGCCGCGTGGGCATCTCACGCTCCCGTCTCCGTCTTGCGTTCAAGCCACACCGAGTGATGGACCAGCCCGTATTCCCGCAGCAGCGTGGCGAGATGTTGGCCGATCCTGCTGCGGCCGGCCGGTCCTGCTCCTTCCCAGAACAGGAGGGCGTTCACGTCCGTGGGCAGCGTCGCCTCGACGCAGACGCGGCAGGCCGTGAGTCCGGGCTCCCGGACCGCCTCCAGGGTCTGTTCCAGGAAATAGGACAGGTCGTCCCGTTTCTCGGCGTCGAAGACGCGCAGGGTCACGGCCTCGACCCAGCATGCGGTGCGCTGCGTTTGTTTCACGCGGCCTATCATGCCATAACCGTGCCAGCGATGGAATGCTTTGGGTTTTCTGGCGACATCTGGGGGCATCAGAAGGAGAAAATTACCCTATGGGGTATTATTTTTACCCCTAGAGGTAATCTTGCTTGAATTTACCATATGGGGTAATCAGGCCTGGACCGGTAGCCCGGGAGGAGGAGCATGCGCATCGACGCCAACGAGTTTTTCCGCCAGGCCGCGGTGCGGATCTGCGGCAGTCTGGACGTGGAAACGGCCATGCGCGACTGCCTGGAATACATCAAGGACTTCATCCCGGCCCAGGTCATGGACATGCGCATCTTCGTGCCCGGGGCCGACGTGCTCAAGCCCGTGGCCTCGGTGGCCGTGGACGGTTTCGGCGACCATGGCGGGCTCATCCCCGTGACTTCCCAGGGCAAGGAGACTCCCCTCTCGCTTTGGGAAAACATGGAAGAGGTGGTCATGGTCAACCGGCCCGCCGAATTGCCCAACGTGCGCGAATCGTTGCGGCTCATGGGCCAGGATGGTCAGTATGACTTCTCCATCCTGATTCTCCGGCTTGATCTCCAGGGGCGGCGCATCGGAGACCTGGGCATCCGGGTCCGTGGCACGGACCGCTATCTTCCGGAGCATGTGGAGCTGTTGCGCCTGTTGCGCGAACCGTTCGCCATCGCCATGGCCAACGCTCTCAAGCACCAGGAGGTGGTTCGCCTCAAGGACCTCCTGGACGACGACAACCGCTTTCTGCGCACCGAGATGCGCGAGCTGGCGGGCGCGGACATCGTGGGCTCGGATTTCGGGTTGCGCGAGGTCATGGCCCAGGTCCGCCAGGTGGCGCCCCTGGAGTCGCCGGTGCTGCTCCTGGGCGAAACCGGCGTGGGCAAGGAGGTTCTGGCCAACGCCATCCATGAGTTCTCGCCTCGGCGCAACGGCCCGCTCATCAAGGTCAATTGCGGAGCCATTCCGGACTCGCTCATCGACAGCGAGCTCTTCGGTCACGAGAAGGGGGCCTTCACCGGCGCGGCCGCGCGCAAACGCGGCCGGTTCGAGCGGGCCGACGGCGGGACCATCTTCCTGGACGAGATCGGCGAACTGCCGCCCCAGGCGCAGATCCGGCTTCTGCACGTGTGCCAGCGCCACGAGATCGAACGCGTGGGCGGCAGCGAGCCCGTGCCCGTGAACATCCGCATCGTCGCGGCCACCCACCGCGACCTGAAACGCATGGTCGCCTCGGGGGCCTTCCGTGAAGACCTCTGGTTCCGGCTGAACATCTTTCCCGTGTCCATCCCGCCCTTGCGCGAGCGCAAGGAGGACATTCCGGCCTTGGTGCATCACTTCATGGAGAGCAAAGCCCGCGAACTGAAGATGCGTGAGCGCCCCGTCCTGCCGCCGGGAGCCTTGGAGCGTCTTGCCGGCTACAGCTGGCCGGGCAACGTGCGCGAACTGGAGAATACGGTGGAGCGGGCCATGATCCGCAGCCGCGACGGGGTGCTCGTGTTCGAGACTCCTCGGCCCGAGGACGCGGTTGCCGGGGCGGACCCGGATATGCCGGACGAGGGCCGCTTTCTTTCCCTGGACGAGGCCGACGCCCGGCATATCCGCAAGGCCATGGCCCTCTCCAGGGGAAGAGTCAACGGACGGGGCGGCGCGGCGGAACTCCTGGGACTGCACCCGAACACCCTGCGCAAGCGCATGAGCCGCCTGGGCATTCCCTTCGGCCGCAAGGCCGCGCCGTTCAAAGCCTGAGCCGCTGGTCAATCCTCGCGGCCGCGGAATCCTTCGGCGGCCATGCCGAGACGGCGCAGGATCTTCTGGAGGGAGACCCGTTCCAGGCCGGAGAGGCGCGCGGCCTGGGAGACGTTGCCGCCGGTCTCCTCCAGGAGCCGCTGCATGTAGGAGCGGGTGAAGTCGTCCACCAGCCGATGCTTGGCGTCCTTGTAGATTTCCAGCCGAGAGATGGCCGGGGTCGGGCCGCCGCCCGGGGTGTCCAGGAGCCGGACCTGGGCCTGGGTGATCATCGGGCCGGGACAGAAGACCACCAGTCGACGCACGAAGTTCAACAGCTCCCGCACGTTGCCTGGCCAGGGGCGGCAGCGCAGGTATTCCAGGGCGTCATCGGCCAGTTCCTTGTCGCCGGAGTCCAGCTCCCCGCATGTTTCCCGGAGGTAGTGCCGGACGAGGATCGGGATGTCGTCCGGCCGTTCGCGCAGGGAGGGCACGCGCACCGTGAGCACGTTCAGGCGGTAGAAGAGATCCTCGCGGAAGGCTCCCGAGGCCACCCGGGACTCCAGATTCTGGTTGGTGGAGGCAAGGATGCGCACGTCCACCTTGACGTTCTCGCTGCCGCCCACGGGCCGCACCGCGCCCTCTTCCAGGGCCCGCAGAAGCTTGGGCTGCAGGTGCGGGGGCAGATCCCCGATTTCGTCCAGGAGCAGGCTGCCGCCGTCGGCGGTCTGGAACAGACCACGCCGGGGCTGGTCCGCGCCGGTGAAGGCTCCCTTGACGTGTCCGAAGAGTTCGCTCTCCAGAATCTGATCCGGGATGGCCGTGCAGTTCAGGCTCACCAGCCGCCGCGATCCCCGACGGCTCAATGCGTGGATGGTTCGGGCCACCAGTTCCTTGCCCACCCCGGATTCGCCCAGGATGAGCACGGTGTAGTCCGTTGCCGCCACGGCCTCGATCCGTGTCCGCAGGTCGCGGATGGCCGGGCTCTCGCCGATGAACCGGGCGCAGGAACCGCAGGTGACCACGGCCGCCCGCAGGCGGCGATTTTCCGCCAACAGGGCCGAGCGTTCCAGCCCTTTGCTCACGGCCCTGTAGAGGCCGTCCTGGTCGATGGGCTTGGTCAGAAAGTCATAGGCTCCGGCCTTGAGCGCGGCCACGGCCGTTTCAATGGTGCCGAAGCCTGTGAGCAGAATCACGGACAGGAGGGGGTGACGGGCCAAGGCCTGGTCCAGCAGCGCGGCGCCGTCCATGCCGGGCATGCGCAGGTCGGTGAGCAGCAGGCCGCAACGGTTCTCACGCAGCGCCGCCAGGGCCGACGGGCCGTCATGGCGGACCAGCACGGGGTTGTTCGGAAAGCCCTTGGTGATGAGTCTGGCCACGCCGTTGGCGAAGTCGACCTCGTCGTCGACCACGAGGATGACGTCATTCTCGATCGTCTGTTGCATGCGAGTCCTTTTGCTCCTCCGCGCCCGCCACGCGCAGGTGAATGGTCAGCACGGCGCCGTCGCGGCTCTCGGCGTCCACGCGTCCGCCCATGTCGCGGACCAGGCCGTAGACCACGGCCAGACCGAGGCCCGTGCCCTTGCCCACCTCCTTTGTGCTGAAGAAGGGGTCGAAGATCCGTTGCAGGTTTTCCTCGGGAATGCCGGGGCCGTTGTCGCGCATAACGAGCCGCACCTCTCCGCGTTCCGGCAGATGGCGGGCGGAGATGGTGATGTTCCCGGGCCGTCGGAGGCCCGATTCCTCCAGGGCGTCCAGGGCGTTGATCATCACGTTGGTCAGCACCTGTTCCACGGCGTCGGTGTTCCCGCGCACGAGCGGCAGATCCGCCGGCAAGTCGGTGACGATATCCACGTCCAAGGCCGCCGCCCGCACCTGGAAGACGCGGGCGATGAAGCGCACCGCCTCGATCAGGTCCAGGGCGCGCAGGGCGGCCGGTTTGGGGCGGGCGAAGCGCATCAGATCCTGAAGCACCTTGCGGGCCTGGAGGGTGTGCCGGATGATGATGCTCAGATCGTCGGCGTTCTCGTTCTTGCCGTCGTTCCAGAGCAGTCGGGCGTAGCAGAGGATCACGCCCAGGGGATTGTTGATCTCGTGGGCCAACCCGGCGGCCATCTTGCCCACGGCCAGGGCCTTCTCTCCCTGCTGCAGACGGGCCAGCATGGCCTTTTCCCGGGTGTCGTCGCGGGCGTAGACGATGCTGCGTCCCCGCTGTTCCAGGGCGTGCAAGGGATAGGCGTAGAGCGTCAGGGATCGGCCGTCCGCCAGGAGGGTCTCCTCGCGGAAGGGGTCGCCGCCTTCGAAGCGGGCCTCGCGGGAAAGCGCGGGCAGGCCCAGGATTCTGGCCGGGTCGCCGCTGTCAGCCAGCCCGTCCAGCAGGCGGTGGGCCGAAGTGTTGGCGTGGATCACCTCTCCGTCCTGGTCCAGGAGGAAGAGGGGGTCGGCGATGCCCTCGAAGATGGACTCCAGGAGAGTCTTCTGGCTCACGAGGTTTTCCAAGGCTTCCAGGTTCTCCAGGGCGATGCCCAACTGGCTGCTCACGGCCGTGAGCACTTCCCGCTCCTGAAGGGGGAGGTCGCGGGGCGCGTTCCAGCCCAGGATGAGAGCGCCGCGGATGGAATCGGCGGCCCGCACCGGCACCTCCGCGCGGGATTCCCGGAACACTCCCTCGCCCCCCAGCAGGGTTCGCTGGTCTTCTGGTGAGAGAATCAGCGGGGCGGCGTCAGGCGGCCAGACGTAGCGGTTCAGGTTGGCGAAGCAGAGGAATGTCACGACCCTGGCTTCGAAGCGGGTGGCCATGGCTTCCATGGCCTGCTCCAGCAATCGCCTGCGCCCCTGGCCTTCGGTGAAGAGGTCGAGCATGTCCACGAAGAGGCGCACGTCGGCCTGGCGGGCGTTGGCCTCCTCGAGCAGTTTGTGCGTACGCTCCTGGACTTTGATCTCCAGGTTGGCGGCGTAGTCGGCCAGCTGGGCGCGGGCATCGCGCAGGTGATCCGCGAAGCGCTCCACGTTGGCGACCATGACGTCGATTTCGTCGCCGAAGCGCGGCCGACGGCCCAGGGTCTTGTCGGCCTCCTCGGGAAAACGGCTGCGCAGGATGGAGGCCAGCCGGCCGATGTTCTGGACCACGATGCGATCGAAGAAGAAATGGTTCAGGCCGAGGATGAGCAGCGTGCCGCAGGCGAAGACCAGGACGAAGATGATCGTCACCCGGCGGATGGAGGCGGCTTCGCGGTCCACCGGCATGGTGACCATGTCCAGGCCGCCGATTTCGCCGACGGTGCGGCCGAAACCGTTGACGTTGCCGTAGCGCGCCAGGAGCACCGCCGGAGCGTCTTTCGGGTCGCCGTGGCAGAGCATGCAGGACTCTTCGAAGACCGCCGGCTTGGCGGCCACGTAATATTCCTCGCCGTTGATCTTGCGGAATTGGCCCAGGGACTCGAGCGCGGGGTGGTCGCGGAAGAATTGGATGTATTCCCGCTCGAGCACCGAGGGTGTGAACTGAGGGTTGCGGGGGTTGAAGGCCACGCGGCGGTAAGTGAACTGGTCGTGGGCCGTGTTCAGGTCGGACATGACCGTGCGGGTGACGAAGGAGGTGGACATGGCCTCGATGACGAAGGAGTCCGGCGTCAGATTGTCATACATGGTCGGCCGCAGGGTGTCGCGCACGTAGGTCTGCACCGCCAGGACGTTGGAGAAGATGAGCCGGGTCTTGTCCTGGACCTCGGTTTCCATGATGGCGCGCAGGTAGGAGTTGAGCGACAGGCTGAAGATCAGGCCGATTCCCAGGAGAATGGCGCATTGCCGGAAGATGAGCTTGGCCTGGAGGCGGGAGTGTTTCATGATTGCCTGTCCGGTTCTCGCCTGGTCCTGGGCCGTCGCCCGTCGTCGCCCGCGTGGAGGTTCCCGGTTTCAGGCATAGTCGCCCGTCGAAGAGAGTGTCAAGGCACGCCGGAGGCCTCGGGTCGGGGCGAGTGAACCTCGAGGCCTTCCGGCGCGGCCGGGTCAGCGCGCGGCGGGCGGCCGCCCGGAGAAGACTTCAGCCTCCCAGGCCTCCACGTAATACAGGCTGGTGCCGGGATTCTTGGCCCAGGCGCAGTCGCCGTGGAAACTCCGCTCCACGGGCCAGGCGCTTTTCCGGGACAGGGCCTCGTCCAGGCTGCCGGCCTCGACGATCTCCTCGGATGTCGCCGAGAGCTTGCCCTGGGGGCCCCAGATGTAGCGGACCTTGTACTGGTTCACGATTGCCCTCCGTGGGAAAAGGCGGGGCGGACGGTTTCGTCCGCCCCGCGCGGTCGTGCGATCAGACGCCGTGGGCGCCGGGAATGAAGCTGCTCACGAAGTAGAGCACCACCAGGAGCACGACGCCCAGGCCGAAGCCCCAGGCGCAGAGGCGCTTCTCCACGTTGCTCAGGGGCTCGTATTCCATCTTCTGGATTTCCTCTTGAAACTTGAGATCCTTCATCTGTTCCATTGTATCTTCTCCTTCAATGATCAGGCCGTGGCGAGCGGGGGCAGCATGCCGTGGAAGAACAACCAAGAGATGAACAGGCCCACCCAGATGATGAACCCGAACAGACAGACCACGTACACGGTGGTCAGCTTGCCGATGCCCTCCTCCATGAGTTTCTTGAAGTTGGAGACCACGCCGATGGTGAAGAAGGTCAGCACGAAGAAGACCCGGCGCAGGGAGCCCAGGGCGCCGACCATGGTCTTGCCCATGCCCATACCTTCGGCGGAATAGGTGCAGACGATGAGCAGCAGAAGGAAGGTCAGGATGTAACCGAGAACGAAGCGGGGGAAGCGCTGCCAGACTTCACCGAAGTTCATGCGCTGGCCTTCCTTGCATTCGATTTTGGCGCACCAGAGCCAGGCCAGCACGAAGGACCACAGACCGATGAACACGTCGATGAAGACCTTCACCGTGGTGGTGACCATGACCACCCAGCCTTCCTGATACTTCAGGCCGTCCACGCTCAGGGCCTTGGCCCGGATGAGCGCGTCGGCGATGGCGCCGCTGGCCACCGCGCCGCCGTCGGACTTGACGGCCAGGCCCATCCAGCCGCCGGCCACCATGGGTTCGCCGTGCAGGAACCAAGCCGCCACGAAGGGCAGGATGAGCATCTCCACGCAGGTGAACACGACCACCAGCGAGGAGACCATGATCGGCACCACGGGCCGAGCGCGGATGGCGCCGCCGGTGGCGATGGCCGCGGACACCCCGCAGATGGAGATGCCCGAGGCCAGGGGCGCGGCCCATTCTCGGCTGAACTTGAAGTACTTGCGCGAGACGTAATAGACCACGGTCCAGTAGATGAGGTAGGCCTCGACGATGGCGCACAGGCCCCGGAAGATGATCGAGGAGGCCAGGCCCATGGCGTCGGCGGCCTTCACGCCCAGTTCCGCGCCCATGATGACGATGGCGATCTTGACGAACATCTCGGGACGGCAGGCTTCCTTGAGCGTCTCGGAGAGGCCGGGCATGAAGTTGCCGACGAAGATGCCCGCCAGCAGGGCCAGAATGAATCCGGCCTCGCCGGTGAGCCCCAGGGACCAGGGGATGCCGGCCTTGGCCAGCTTGTCCGGGGTGACGGCGATGTAGGCGTAGTGGCCCGCCGCGAAACAGAGGTAGCTGACGAAGAAGACGATGGTGAAGCCCTTGATGAACTTGCCCACGTCGCCCCGCAGCAGCTTGACGGCCCAGGCGAGAATCCCCGTGATGGCCACGTAGGTGATGAGCAGCGACGCGATGCCCGGTAGGCTCTTGTAGGCCCCCGTCGACGCCGAGAGCATCTTGTCCAGGCTGAGCCAGGTGTTGGACTTGACTGCCCAACCCAGCAAGTCCACACCCAGAACGTTGAAGCCCGCAAGGACGAAGATGAGCGACCCGACGAGCAGGGCCATCTTATCTTCCGTGAACCCAACCTTACCCCTCATACTCCCAACTCCTTATATGTTGGTTGTCCCGCGCCGGACACATGTCCGGGCGGGGTGCAACCTTACGCGCCATGTCGGATCCGGGACGCCGACGCTTTCGCGTCGGCTCGAACGGCCCCGGTTGGTTGTGTAGTTCTCTCCGTGTTGCGGCGGCGGGCCCATGCGGCACGATTGATGATCACCGGCCCAATCCGCTCAAGTTAGTCCTTCTCAAGGGCGTTGGTTATGAAACGTTCCGATTCGATCACTTGTTCGACGTCCGTGTAGTAATAGCGGCTGGGGTCGATGCCGTTGGCGTCGAGATAGATCGACATCCTGTTCAGGATGCCGCAGGAGCGGGTCACCAGCGGCAACAGCAGGTAGGTGAAGATCAACATCGACCCGAGGGCCAGGGTGAAATTGCGAAGCCGCAACGGCCAACTCTGCGTGAGCATGGAAATCCTTCCTTGTTCTCGCCGGGGGGAGATTCTCCCCCCGGCTTTTTCGACTCTCAGTGCGATCAGATCTTCGCGGTGACTTCAGGGAACACGTGGTAGAACATGACGTAGGCCATGGCGATGGTCAGGATCAGGTTGAAGGTTTGGCCGCAGACGTACAGGATGAGCGGCTTGCCGCCCTTGAAGTACTTGGCCAGCTCACGGAAGTTGGTGGCCAGACCGATGGCCGCGAAGGACAGGGCGAAGAACCAGCCGCGCAGGAGGCGGGTTCCGCCGCGCACCACGCCCTGGTCGATCATGGAGTAGCCCAGGTCCTTGCCCAGGCCGCCGTCCAGCAGGGAGAAGAGGATCGAGGCCGCCAGGAAGCCCAGCACGAACTTGGGAAAGCGGTTCCAGATTTCGATCGCGCCGACCTTGCGGCCCGCCTCGCACTCCACCTTGAGACACCAGTACATGGCCACGCAGAAGGCGGTGACGCCGATCAGGACGTTCTGGATCATCTTGATGGTCGCGGCCACGTACATGGCCTTCTCGCCCAAGAACGCGCCGGCCGCGGCCACCGCGCCGGTGGAGTCGATGGTGCCGCCCATCCAGGCGCCGCCCAGGATCTCCGGGATGCCCACGGCCTTGATGAAGGCCGGCATGGCGATCATCATGATGGCGGTGAACACCAGGGACAGGCCCACCGAGAGGGTCAGCTCCTCCTTCTTGGCCCGGCAGGCGGCCGCCGTGGCGATGGCGGCGGAGGTGCCGCAGACCGACATGTCGGCGGAGATGACGATGTTCAGGGTCTTGGAGGGCATCTTCAGCACCTTCTGGCCGAAGATGTACGTGCAGACGAGCACGATGGGGGTCACGACCCAGGCCACGAAAATGCCGGGCAGGCCGATGGCCACGATCTTGTTGAAGAGCACTTCCGCGCCGAGCAGCACCAGGCCGCTCTTGATGAAGAATTCCACCTGGCAGGCGGGGAGAACCCACTTGGGCGTGCCGATGGTGTTGGCGATGATCATGCCCAGGATGACGCCCCAGGCTTCCGCGCCGATGCCGTATTGCTTGCTGATGGACTGGTGTCCGAGCATGTAGGCCACGGTGGCGACGAGGAAGACGATGACGAAGCCGACGGCGAAGTCCTTGAAGCTCGAGCCCATGAGGGTGATGCCCGCGCCGAAGAGGATGATCAGGACCGCGCACAGGCCGATGAGCGTGGGAATGTAGTTGTACGGCTTGTTTTCCGTCTTCTTCTTCGCATCGCCCGCCTTCCTGTGCTCCATCCGCCAGGCCGTGATCTTGGCCGAGGCTTCATCGTTCAGGGCCTGGTTCTGGAACGCCGCCTGGACTGCGGCGTTCTCCGCCGCCTGCGCCAGGGCCAGGGCGGCCGATGCGTTGGCCTTGGCCGCCTCATAGGCGGGCATAGCCTTTTCATTCTTGGCCTTGGCCATCTCTTCGTTCTGGACGAAGGCGTCCAAGGGGTTGCTCTTCCAGGAGCCTGGGGTCTTGGTCCAATGGGAGACGAACTTGCCGAAGGCCGAACTCGAGGCCTTCAACTTGTTCTTGTCGTCCTGCGCCTTGAACCAGGCGATGGTCTTGAAGGGCGCTCGTTCGGCCTCGGCGCTCTGGATTTGGTTGGCGGCTTCGATCTTGGGGATGAACTCCGCCTTCGGGCCGAAGCCGAAATAGGCGACGAGGCAGGTGACGATGACCGCGAAGCCCAGCCAGATCGCGAGATAATCTTCCTTCTTCCAGAGATCGGACCAACTGCTCTTGCCATGGTCGATGACGACATTGGAATTTGGTTCCATTTCCTAACTCCTTCACATGCGTTCGATACGTTTCCTTCCCGCGGATTCCTCGTTGCCTCTTTCCAACATCGCGCTGCGAGTTGTTCGCGTGCGCGTCTCGTTCGTCCGCGCGACCGGTTTGGAGCTTCCGGCTCATGACAGGCGGACTCGTGGACGGTGCCTTTCGTTCAGCAACAAGCAGGCCACAACGGCAGAGAGAAAATGACAATTATTTCAGCGCGGAAAGATTTCGGACTGACGGAGGGGTGCATCTTTTTCGGATGCACCTGCTTCCTTCAGTTGGCAGGGGGGGAGAGTTGAAAGGCGAGGAGAGCGCGCCGCGCGGGGCGCCTGAGTCAGGAAAGGCGTTCCTTGAAATCCGGGTAGCCGAAGCTTCTGACGAGGTGCGGCTTGGCCTCGCCCGGCTCCAGGAGCAGGATGGCGGGCAGGTCCACGCCGTTGAAGGTGTTCGTCTTGACCATGGAGTAGATGGCCATGTCCGTGAACACGAGCCGGTCGCCCACGGCCAGGGGCCGGTCGAAGGAGTAGTCCCCGGCCACGTCCCCGGCCAGGCAGGAGACTCCGCCCAGACGGTAGGTGAAGGGCTTCTCGCCGGGCAGTCCCGAACCCACGATGTGCGGCCGGTAGGGCATCTCCAGGACGTCCGGCATGTGGCAGGGCACGGCCGTGTCCAGGATGGCCTGGGGTGTTCCGCGCTCCACCACGTCCAGCACCTCGGCCACCAGGAAGCCCGCGTCCAGGGCCGCGGCTTCGCCCGGTTCCAGGTAGACCCGCAGCCCGTGGCGCTCCTGGAAGTCGCGGATGAGGCGGGTCAGCAGGCCGAGGTCGTAGCCCGGCCGGGTGATGTGGTGGCCGCCGCCGAAGTTCACGTAGGACAGGCCGGGCAGGAAGCGGGCGAAGCGCTCCTCGAAGGCCGCCAGGATGCGCTCCAGGGCGTCGGCCCCGTGCTGGCAGAGGGCGTGGAAGTGCAGGCCCTCGACTCCCTCGGGCAGGCTGTCGCCCAGTTCTTCGCGCAGGATGCCCAGACGCGAGCCCGGGGCGCAGGGGTCGTAGATCGGGGTGTGGCCCTCGGAGCGGCCGGGATGCACCCGCAAGGCCAGGCCCACGCGGCGCGGCGCGGTCTCGATCACCGGACGCAGCCGCTCCAATTGGCCCAGGGAGTTGAAGACCACATGGTCCGCATGGCGGACGATCTCGGCCAGACTGGCGGGGGAGTAAGCGGCGGCGAAGGCGTGCACCTCGCCGCCGAACTCCTCGCGGCCCAGGCGGGCCTCGTTGGGCGAGCTGGCGCAGACCCCGTCCAGGGCCCAGCGCAGGTGGCCGAAGGCGCTCCACATGGCGAAGGCCTTCAGGGCCAACAGGATGCGGCAGCCCGTGGCCGCGCGCACCCGTTCCAGGATGGCCGCGTTGGCCCGCAGCCGGGCGGCGTCCACCAGGAAGCAGGGGCTCGGCACGGCCCGGGGGTCGAATCCCGGAGCGTCGCTCACAGCCAGGTTTCGACCCAGGGCAGGCCGCGCTTGCCCAGTTCGGCCAGGAACGGATCGGGGTCGAACTGCTCCATGTTCCAGACGCCCGGCTTGCGCCAGACTCCCTGGACCATCATGGCCGCGCCGACCATGGCCGGGACGCCCGTGGTGTAGGATATGGCCTGGGAGTTGGTCTCCCTGTAAGCCTCCTCGTGGTCGCAGATCTGGTAGATGTAGTAACTCTTCTGTCCGCCGTCATTGGCCTCGCCCCGGATGACGCAGCCGATGCAGGTGCGGCCCTTGGTCAGCGGGCCCAGGGAGCCGGGGTCCGGGAGCACGGCCTTGAGGAACTGCAGGGGCACGATCTGCTGTCCCCGGTAATCCACGGGGTCGATGCGGGTCATGCCCACGTTCTCCAGCACCTGGAGGTGCTTGAGATAGTTCTCCGAGAAGGTCATCCAGAAGCGCGCCCGCTTGATCTCGGGGAAGTGCCGGACCAGGGACTCCAGCTCTTCGTGGTACATGAGCAGGCACTTCTTTTTCCCGATGCCCTCGGGGAAGTCGTAGGTCCAGGAGAAGGACAGGGGGTCGGTCTCCACCCACTCGCCGTGTTCATAGTAGCGGCCCCGGGCCGTGACCTCGCGGATGTTGATCTCGGGGTTGAAGTTGGTGGCGAAGTGCTGACCGTGGTCGCCCGCGTTGCAGTCGATGATGTCCAGGGTGTCCATGCGCCGGAAGTGGTGCTTCCTGGCGTAGGCCGTGAACACGTTGGTCACGCCCGGGTCGAAGCCCGAGCCGAGCAGGGCCATGATCCCGGCCTTCTCGAAGCGCTCCTGGTAGGCCCACTGCCACTTGTACTCGAACTTGGCAACGTCCGGCGGCTCGTAGTTGGCGGTGTCCAGGTAGTCCACCCCGGTCTCCAGGCAGGCGTCCATGATGTGCAGGTCCTGGTAGGGCAGGGCCACGTTGAGCACGAGCTTGGGCTGGAAGTCTTTGATGAGCGCCACCAGTTCGGGGACGTCGTCGGCGTCCACCCCTGCGGTGTGGATGGGCCGGGGCAGCTCCCGGGCGATGGCGTCGCACTTGGATTTCGTGCGCGAGGCCAGCAGGATGTCGGAGAAGATCTCCGGGGCCTGGGCGCACTTGTGCGCCACCACGCGGCCCACGCCGCCCGCTCCGATGATGAGCACCTTCGACATGATGTCCACCTCCTTGGCGCGAAGCGCCGATGCGGGGACCCTCCCCGCATTTCTGGAAAAGCCGGGAACCGGCCCGGTTCAGCGTTCGTAGTAGGTGTAGCCGCGCAGCCCGTCCTCGAAGGCGCACATGATCTCGCGGCGTTCGCGGGCGGTGATGCGACCCTCGCGCACCCCGCGTTCGGCGGTCTCTCGGAAGCGTGTGAGCAGGCGCTTGGGGTTGAACTCCACGTAGGAGAGCACGTCGGCCACGGTGTCGCCCTCGGCCTCGCGTACGAAGTCGAAGGCCCCGTCCTCGTGGACCCGGATGGAGACCACGTTGGTGTCGCCGAGGAGGTTGTGCAGGTCGCCCAGGGTTTCCTGGTAGGCCCCGACGAGGAACACGCCGAGGTAGTACTCCTCGCTGTCCTTCAACTCATGCACCGGCAGGGCCTTGGCCACGCCGTGAGGGTCGATGAAGCGGTCTATCTTGCCGTCGCAGTCGCAGGTGATGTCGGCCAGGATGGCCCGGCGCGTGGGCATCTCCTCCAGACGATGCACCGGCATGATCGGGAAGACGTGGCCGATGGCCCAGGAGTCCGGCACGGACTGGAACACGCTCATGTTGGCATAATAGATGTCGGAGATGGCCTCGTCCAGGTCGTCCAGTTCCGGCGGCATCTGCTTGAACTGCTTGAGGAGCACGGCGGCCCGGTTGACCATGTGCCAGAAGATGGTCTCGGCCAGGGCTCGCTGGCGCAGGCTCACGTGGCCGTGGCGGAAGAGCCCGCGGATTTCGTCGCGGTAGTAAACCGCGTCGTTGAGGCTCTCCTGCACGTTGCGCACGCTCATGGATTTGGCCGCGTCGTAGAGGTTCTCGATGAGCGTCGGGGTGCCCTCGGGCAGGGCCTTGGGCAGGGGCTGGGCTTCGAAGCGCGCGGAGTCCAGGATGTTGAAGAGCAGCACCGAGTAGTAGGCCACCAGGGCGCGGCCGGACTCGGTGATGATCACCGGATGCTCCACGCCCTTCTCATCCAGCGTCTGCATGACCGCCTCGACCACGTCGGCGCAGTACTCGTCCAGGGTGTAGTTGCGGGAGTTGATGAAGTTGGTGTGCGAGCCGTCGTAGTCCACGGCCAGACCGCCGCCGAGGTCCAGGTAGCCCATGGCCGCGCCCTCGTCCACCAGGCCGGAGTAGACCCGGCTGGCCTCGATGACCGCCGCGCGGATGTCCCGGATGTTCGGGATCTGGGAGCCCAGGTGATAGTGGAGCAGGCGCAGGCAGTGGAGCATTCCCTCGGACCGCAGGCGGTCCACCACCTGGACGAGTTGGGCCGTGTCCAGGCCGAAGATGGAGCGGTCGCCGCCGGAGTCGGTCCAATGGCCGCCGGCCTTGGCCGCCAGCTTCATGCGCGCGCCGAGCATGGGCTCCACGCCCAGGGCCCGGGAGCGCTCCAGGATGAGTTCCAGCTCCGAGGGCATCTCCAGGACGAAGAAGATGTTGAAGCCCATCTTGCGGGCGTGCAGGCCCAGGTCGATGAACTCTTCGTCCTTGTAGCCGTTGCAGACGAGGCAGGCCTCGGGGTCGCGGAGCATGCCCAGGGCCGCGATGAGTTCGGCCTTGGAGCCCGCCTCCAGGCCGTGGTGGTGGCGACCGCCGTGGCGGGTGATCTCCTCGATGACCTGCTCCTGCTGGTTCACCTTGATGGGGAACACGCCCCGGAACACGTTGCGGTAGGAGAGCCGTTCCATGGCCGCGCGGAAGGCCTCGTGCAGGTGGGAGATCTGGGAGTCCAGGATGTTCTCCACGCGCAGGAGCACGGGCATGTCCAGGCCGCGTTCGCGCAGGCCCTTGATGACGCGGGGGATGGAGACGCGGACCTTCTTGTTGTCCAGGGACGGGGTGATGACGACGTGCCCCTCGCGGGAGACGTCGAAATAGCCCGCGCTCCAGTTGCGGATGTTGTAGAGCTCGGCGGATTTTTCCGCGTTCCAGCGCTCCAGGGTGTCCTTTTTGACCATCGTTCCTCCGTGCCGGACAGGCCCCAAAGAATGATACACGGGAAAACCGGGTTGCACACGCCGGGGACATGCGGATAGGGTTTCCTTCTCCTTTTGTAAAGGAAAAAAATGGGCATGTATGCAAATTTTTCGCGACGCATCGGACCAGGGAGGAGGATCGCCAAGCGGAGATGGATTCAAATCTTCTTCAAGGCGTGATGGTTATGAAATACTGTACACTCTGGCAAGGAAAAAAAGTGTCTTGGATGGTGAGAAAGCATTGCATTTTATTTCTTTATAAAAAGTTGCATGAAAAAGAACGTTTGCATCATAGCATTATATTGTCCAAAATATAAATGTAAAATGATGATTGATTGTAAGTATAAATGATATTCTATGAAAGATGACAATGATTTTACTTGGTTTGAAATGCAATTTTGTTGAAAAATCTATCGAATAGAAAAGAGAGTATTGCTCTTTGTATTCATATATAATCAATTGTTTCTCCCTGTTCTGCATGGGCTTCAATGGCGAGCAAGAACAGTCGGAAAGGTGTCGACGCGGTGCTGCGTTATGGCTGGACGTAGCGGACGGTCCGGCGGGAACGCGGTGATCGTCCGGAATCGCGAATTGCTTTTCCCTGGGCCTGCGGATAGGAAGAATGCGTTCGCCGCCATCCACGCAAAGGAATTCCATGCCCGAACTTCCGCGCCGTTATCGTGACGCCCAGGATGCCGTGGGCCTCCGTCCCTCCCCGCGGACGGACTGGGCCTGGCTGCTTCTGTTGACCGTGCTCACCTACGCCTTCGCCTGCGCCGTCCGGCTGGCCGACGCTCCAGCTTGGCGGCACCCGAGCCTGATCGTGGGCGGCGAGTACATCGCGGCCACTCACGACGCCTACGCCTGGCTGGCCGGGGCCCTGGGCGTGGGGGATTTCACCGGTTACGCCTTCACCGGCCTGACCCGTTTTCTTCTCCGGATCACGGGGGCCGAGCCGGGCAATTTGGCCTTCTGGGGTCCGGCCTTCCTGGGCGCGCTGGCGGCCCCGGTGACGCTTTTCTGGGGCTGGCTCCTGGGCGGCCGCACTGCGGGTCTGACCGCCGGGCTCCTGGGAGCGATCCTGCCGGGATTCTTCGTGCGCACCCGCCTGGGCTACTGGGACACCGACCTGTTCACGCTCTTCGGGCCCCTGTTGGCGGCCCTGTTCCTGGCCTGCCTCGTGGGCCTGCGCACCGGCCGCTTCGGCGACCCTGCGGAGCGCTCCCGGCCCGTGTCGCCCCTCTGGGCCCTGGCCGCCGGCGTCGTCGCTCGGCTGGCCGCCCTGCCGCACTCCGACATCTTCCGCCTGGACATCCTGGCCTTCGCCCTGGCCGCGCCGCTCCTGCTCGTCTTCGCCCGGGGCGGGGAACGCCGCCAGGGCCTGCGCGACCTGACCGTGTTCGGGCTGGCCGCCTTCGCGGGGTGGCGCCAGGGCGACCCGTCATGGCAGTATGCCGTGGGCCTGGGCGCGGCCGCGTTCCTGGCCTTCGCGGAACGCCTGCCGTCGCCCGCCGCCCGGCGTCTGGCGGAGAACGCCTGGACCTGGGGAGCCGGCCTCCTGCTTCTGGGCCTGGGCATCCATATCCTGGACCCGGCCTGGACGCTTCTGGAAAAGGCCGGGGTCTATCTGCAGCCCGTGGCCGAGAACGCCCGCACCGCCGCCGGCGGGCCGCTCTGGCCGGGCATCACCCAGAGCATCCGCGAGGCCCGGGTCGTGCCCCTGGACGACCTGCTGACCCGTCTGAGCGGGTCGCTGTGGGCCTCCTGCCTGGGGCTTCTCGGGTTCGCGGTGGTGCTCGCGCTGCGGCCCGAGGCGGTGCTGCTCCTGCCCATGCTGGGCCTCGGCCTGTCGAGCATCTGGCTCGGCAACCGCTTCGGCATGTTCGCCGGTCCGGCCGTGATGCTCGGCCTGGGCGTGAGTCTGGACTTTCTTCTGCGCCGCGTTCTGCGCGGCCGACGCCTGGAGGCCTTCCTGGCCCTGGTGGGGCAGGGCCTGCTGGCGGCGGTCCTGGCCCTGCCGCTGGGCGACATGTACCGGGGCCTGCCCGCCACGCCCGTCCTGGACCGGGTGCATGCCGAGACCCTTCAGGATCTCGGCCTCATGGCTCCGCCGGACGCCCGGATTTGGACCTGGTGGGATTTCGGCTACGCCACGCAGTATTTCGCCCGTCGGATGACCCCCACGGACGGCGGCCGCCACGCGGGCCGGGACATCTTTCCCCTGGCCCTGGCCCTGACCACGCCCGACGCCCGCCAGGCCGCGGCCATGATCCGCTTCGCCGCCTCGCACGGCTTCGACCCGGCCTCGGAGTGGGACCGCCTGCCCGCCGCCGAGGTCCAGGCCGGGATCCAGGGGCTGGACCGCATCGCTCCCGGCCCGTGGGCCGGGCCGCGCCAGTACCTGGTCGTCACCTGGGAGAACCTCGAACTGGCCGGGTGGATCACCTTCTACGGCTGCTGGGACGTGACCCGGGGCCAGGGTCAGGGAATGCGGGCCAAGCGCCTGGCGGAGAACTTCCGCCTGGACCGCGACAACGGCACCCTGAATCCGGAGAACGCCTCCTTCCCCATCGCCCTGGGCGGCCTGGACGTCCTGTCCGCGGACGGTTCGGAGCGCAAGGACTACGGCCGTGAGAAGGCCCCGCGCCTGCTCATCAACCCGGACCGCCGGGACGCCTTCCTGGTGGATGCGGCGCTGGCCCGAAGCATGCTCGTGCGCCTGCTTCTGGACGACCCGGCGACCCCGGACCTGGCCGCCTCCTTCCATCTGGTCCTGGACGCCTTCCCCCACATGCGGGTCTACGAGGTCCGCTGACCGGCCGCCGCTTGCTTTGCCCGGGGTTTTCCGTAGAAGAACGGTCATGCCGGTCCCGTCGCCCGCCGCGGAAGCGCGGCGTCATTTCGCCCTGGCGGCCCTGGCGGGCTGCAACCTTCTGGCCGGGTTCCTCTGGCAGGCGGTGATCTACGCCCGCCTGGGGCCCGGGGCCTCCACCGACGCCCTGGTGGCGGCCGCCGTCGCGCCGCAGGCCTTCACGGGCATGGTCGGGGTGGCCCTGACCAGCGTGCTCATCCCGCTCTTCGCGGGCGAGGAGCGCTCCGGCCAGAACGCCGACGGCCGCCGCTGCCACCTTCAGATCGGACTTCTCGGCCTCGCGGCGGCCCTGGCGCTCTGCCTGGCGGCTCCCTGGTGGACCGGGCTGCTCTTTCCCGGCTTCGACGCCGAAACGGCCCGGCTCTGCGCCGGTCTGGCCCGCGTCCAGGCCCTCTGTGTCCCGTTCCAACTGGCCACCGCGATCCTCTCGGCCTTGCTCTACGCCCGCGACCGGTATGTTTTGGTGGAGGCCGCGGCCCTGGCCGCCACCGCGCCGGGATTGGCGCTCCTGTATCATTTCCTCCCGGATCGCGGCGTTGAGGTCGCCGCCTGGCTCGGCGTGGGGCGCGCGGCCGTGGTCTGGGCGGTGCTCCTGCCAACCCTGGGCCGGACCGACGGACGGCCTCCCCGTGTCGGGCTGGCCGCGTTGCTCTGGCGCCGGGGGCGGCCGATCCTGGCCAACACCGCCTACGCCAAGGCCGACGTGTTCGTGGACCGCTCCCTGCTGTCCATGAGCGCCGGGGGCCATCTGTCGCTCTACGACCTGGCCCAGCAGATGGCGGGCACGGGCGCGAACCTCCTGGGCAAAGTCTGGGGGGCCACGGCCGTGGCCGGTCTGGCGGCCCGGGCCAAGGCGGGCGACGCGGCCGGGTTCCTGCGCCTCTACCGGCGGCGGCTGGCGCTGCTGCTGTTTCTTTCCGGCCTCGCCTATCTTCTGCTGCTGGCCGTGGGCGAACCGCTGCTCGGCCTGCTGGCCGGGCGTGGCCGTCTCACCGGCGCGGACATGCATACGCTCTGGACCTTCCTGGTCTTGCTGGGCGGGGTGCTCGTCTTCGGTTGCGCCGGAGTGGTCACGGCCGGAGCCTTCTTCGCCCTGGGCGACACGCGCACCCCAAGCCTCGCGGCCGCGGCCGCCTTCACCCTGTTCATGGTCGGCAAGATCGTCCTGTTTCCCGTGTTCGGCGTCGCCGGGGTCTGTGTGGCGGCCAGCGCCTGTTCCCTGGCCTGCGCCCTGGCCCAGCACCTGCTTTTCCGGCGGCTCCTGCGCAAGGGACTCGTCTTCGGGACCGGGGGGGCGGCGTGAGGATATGCTGCGTCATTCATTCCCTGGCCCGGGGGGGAGGAGCCGAGAAGATCATGGCCTGGCTTGCCGGGGGACTGGCCGGGCGGGGCCACGAGGTCACGCTCCTGACCCTGGCCGCCCCCGGGGAGACGCCCTGGTTCCACCCGCAACCGCCGGTGCGCCATGTGTCCCTGGGGCTTGCCTCCGAGTCCCCGAATCCCCTGGCCGCGATCGTCGCCACCCTCCGGCGGGTCCGGGGCCTGCGCGCGGCCATTCTGGCCCAAGCCCCGGACGTGGTCCTGTCCTTCATGGACCGGGTCAATGTCTTGGTCCTTCTGGCCGTGGCCGGGCGCGCGCCGGTGGTCGTGGTCGAACGAGTGCATCCCGGTGGTCATCAGATCGGCCGGGTCTGGTCCGCGTTGCGTCGCCTGACCTATCCCCGGTCCTCGGCCGTGGCGGTGCAGACCCCGGCGGCGCGGGACTGGTTTCCGCCCGCGTTGCGCGACCGCTGCCGGGTCATCGCCAACCCCGTTTTCGTCCCCGCCACCGGCGGCGCGGTCAGGACACCCGGTAGACCTCTTGTCGCAAGCATCGGCAGATTGGAGTGCCAGAAGGGCTTCGACGTGCTGCTGCGGGCCTTCGCCCTGTCGGCCCAGGAACGGCCGGGGTGGCGGCTGGCGATCTATGGCGAAGGCTCCGAGCGGGCGTCCCTGGAGCGGTTGCGCGACGATCTCGGCCTGTCGGGCCGGGTCTTTTTTCCTGGATTCACGGACGCGCCCCAGGCAGTGTTGCGCGAGGCGGACGTCTTCGTCCTGCCCTCGCGCTACGAGGGTTTTTCCAACGCCCTGGCCGAGGCCATGGCCCAAGGGCTGGCCGTGCTGGCCACGGAGACCGCCGGATGCGCCGAGATCGTCCGGCACGGCCGGGACGGCCTGCTGGTTCCGCCCGGGGACGAGCGGGCCCTGGCCCGGGAGCTGGCCCGGCTCATGGACGACGGCGCGTTGCGGGCGCGGCTGGCCGCGAACGCCCCGGAGGTTTTGGAACGTTTCGCCCCGGAGGGCATCCTCGACCAATGGGAACAGCTCCTGTCCGCCGCGCGCGGGCAGGAATGAGGAGAGGCGATGAGCGGCGGGAATGACCTGCGTTTCGGTTTCGGCGCGAACTGGCGCGCCTTCCTCTCCGTGCTGGACGAGGACCGCATGGCCATCGCGCGGGAGTCCATCCGGGAGCTGACCGGCCTGGACCAGCTCGCGGGCCGGACTTTCCTGGATGTGGGCTGCGGCAGCGGCCTGTTCTCCCTGGCCGCCCGGCAGATGGGCGCGCGCGTGCTTTCCTTCGACTACGACCCCCAGTCCGTGGAGTGCGCCCGGGAGCTGCGCAAGCGCTTCTTCCCGGACGACCCGGACTGGGACATCCGTCAGGGTTCGGCCCTGGACGCGGACTTCCTGGGCGGCCTGGGAACCTTCGATCTGGTCTACTCCTGGGGCGTACTGCACCATACCGGGGACATGTGGCGGGCCCTGGCCCAGATGCCGCCGTTGCTCACGGAGCGGGGCCTGCTCGTCGTCTCCCTGTACAACGAATGCGGTTTGCGCAGCCGTTTCTGGCGAGGGGTCAAGCGGTTCTACTGTCGGTCGCCCAAGCCCGTGCGCTGGGCCCTGCTCCTGGGCATGGTGGGCGTCTGCGAAGGACAATCCGCCTTCCTGCGCCTGGCGCGCGGCCAGAACCCGCTGCCGTTCAAATTGTGGCGCGAGTATCGCCGCAACCGGGGCATGAGCAAGTGGCACGACTGGGTGGACTGGGTGGGCGGCTACCCCTTCGAGACGGCCCTGCCCGGCGAGGTGGTGGAGTTCTACCGCCGCCTGGGGCTGCGCCTGGAGCGCCTGAAGACCCCCGGCCCGGGCCACTGCTGCAACGAATACGTGTTCGTCCGCCGCGAGGGCGCATCGCCGTGTGCGGCATAGCCGGAGTCTGGAGTCCGGGCGGGGCGGACCCGGAAGCCCTGGCCCGTGAGATGGCCGGAACCCTGGCCCATCGCGGCCCGGACGGGGAGGGCGTCTGGGCCGAGCCGGACGCCGGCCTGGCCCTGGGGCATCGGCGGCTGGCCGTGTTGGAACTTTCGCCCCTGGGCGCGCAGCCCATGCTCTCGGCCGACGGCCGCTACGTCCTGGTCTTCAACGGCGAGATATACAACCACCTGGACCTGCGCCGGGAACTGGAAGCGTTGGGCCATCGCTTTCGGGGCGGCTCGGACACCGAGACCTTTCTGGCGGCCTGCGTCCAATGGGGTCCGAGCGCGGCCGTTGAGCGCTGCGCGGGCATGTTCGCCCTGGCCCTCTGGGACCGCCGGGAGCGGGCCCTGCGGCTGGTGCGCGACCGCCTGGGGGTCAAGCCGCTGTACTACGGCCGGGCCGGGAGCGATTTCGTCTTCGGCTCGGAACTCAAGGCCCTGACGGCCCACCCGGGGTTCGACCGGGGCGTGGATCGCGACGCCCTGACCCTGTTCTTCCGCCACGCCTACATCCCCGCCCCGCACACCATCCACCCGGACGCGCGCAAACTCCGGCCCGGAACCATCCTGACCCTGCGGAGCCCCTCGGACCCGGGCGTCGAGGAGGTCTACTGGGACGCGGAACGGGTCTGGCGGGAGGGCGCGGCCGCGCCCTTCGCGGGCGGCGAGGAGGAGGCCGCCGGGGCGTTGGAATCCCTGCTGTCCCGGGCCGTGGAGCAGCGCCTGCTCTCCGACGTGCCCCTGGGCGCGCTCCTCTCCGGGGGGGTCGACTCCTCCCTGGTGACGGCGCTCATGAGCAGGCGTGGCGGTCCGCCGCCCAAGACCTACACCATCGGTTTCCGCGAGGCGGGCTTCGACGAGGCCCCCCAGGCCCGGGCCGTCGCGGAGTATTTGGGGACCGAGCACACGGAGCTGTACGTGGGCCCGGCCGAACTGCTGGAGGCGGTCCCGGAGATTCCCCGGCACTGGGACGAGCCCTTCGGGGATTCCTCCCAGATTCCCACGCTCCTGGTCTGCCGTCTGGCCCGGCGGCACGTCACGGTCTGCCTGGGCGGCGACGGCGGGGACGAACTGTTCCTCGGCTACGAGCGCTACCGCCTCGGGATCGCGGCCTGGAACACGCTGCGCCGGATTCCGACCCCGTTGCGGGGCCTGCTGGCGGGGATCGGCGGGGTGGTCCCCTGGTCCTGGTACCGGGCCCTGGGCGTCTGGGGCGTGCGCGTCGGCTGGCGCATGGAGGCTCTGCGCTCCCCGGATCTGCCCGCCTTGTACCGCTATCTCTGCTCCCATTCCAAGATTCCGGCATCCCTCGTCCTCGGGGGCAAGGAACCGACCACGGCCTTCACTTCGACCGACCCCTCGGGCCTGGACCATTGGGCCTACATGAGCCTGGTGGACGTGAAGAGCTATCTGCCGGACGACATCCTGGTGAAGGTGGACCGCGCCGGAATGGCCTTCGGCCTGGAGCTGCGTTCGCCGTTCCTGGACCATCGGCTGGCCGAGTTCGCCGCGAGCCTGCCCACGGCGATGCGCGCGGGCAAACGGCTGCTGCGCCGGGTGCTGCACCGCCATGTGCCCTCGGCCCTGGTGGAGCGGCCCAAGATGGGCTTCGGCGCGCCCGTGGCCCGCTGGCTGCGCGGGGAGCTGCGGCCCTGGTGCGAGGATCTGCTTGATCCGGCCCGGCTGCGGCGGCAGGGATTCCTCGACGCCGGGGAGGTGGGGCGGATGTGGCGGGAGTTTTTGGGCGGCCGGGAATACTGGCAGGCCCACCTCTGGGACGCGCTCATGTTTCAGGCCTGGTTGGCGGCGCGGGGGGACTGACGTGGCGGCGCGGACCCTGCGGATATTCTTCCTCATCCGGGATTTGAACCTGGGCGGAGCCCAGCGCCAGCTCGTCCTTCTGTCCAACGGGTTGGCGGCCCGGGGACACGCGGTGACCGTGGCCGTGTTTTATGGCGGCGGAGAGCTGGAAGGCGATCTGCGCGGCGTGGAGTTTCTCGACCTGGGCAAGCGCGGGCGCTGGGATCTGGCGGGCTTTTTCCACCGCCTGGCGGCCGCGGCGCGGCGTTTCCGGCCGGACGTGCTCCACGGCTACCTGGGCACGGCCAATCTCCTGACTGTGGCGTTGCGGCCTCTGATTCCCGGAGTCCACGTGGTTTGGGGCCTGCGGGCCTCGGAACTGGAGCTGCGCCGCTACGGCCCGGCTTGGCGGCTGTCGGCCTTGTTGGAGACCCTGTGCTCGCCCCTGGCCGACCGGATCGTGGCCAACTCGCGGGCCGGGCTGGCGGCCGCAACGCGGCGAGGATTCCCCCGGGGACGACTGGCCCATGTGCCCAACGGCGTGGACGGCGCGGTTTTCGTCCCGGACCGCGAACGCGGCGCGGCCCTGCGCCGGGAGTGGACGGCGGGCGGCGCGCGGACCCTGGTGGGACTGGCGGGCCGTCTTGATCCCATGAAGGATCACGAAACCTTTCTGCGCGCGGCGGCCCTGGCCCGCCGCGAGCGGCCGGACCTGGGCTTCGTCTGCGTGGGCGGAGGCTGGGAGGGGCCGGGCGCGCGGCTGCGAGAGCTGGGCCGGGAACTGGGGCTGGAATCCGCGCTGGTCTGGGCCGGGCCGCGGGCTGACATGCCCGCGGTCTACAACGCCCTGGACCTGCTCTGCCTTTCTTCGGTGAGCGAGGGGTTCCCCAACGTGGTGGCCGAGGCCATGAGCTGCGGCCTGCCCTGCGTGGTCACGGACGTGGGCGACGCGGCCGGGATCGTCGGGGACGTGGGCGTCGTGACGCCGCCGCGCGACCCCAAGGCCCTGGCCGACGGCCTGCTGGCCCTTGTCGGACGCTTGGAGCGCGAGGACGGGGCGCTCCGAGAGCGGGTCCGGGCGCGGGTGCTGGAGCGCTTCGGGGTGGAGGCCCTGGTGGAGCGGACCGAGACCCTGCTCCTGGAACTCGCTACTCGCCGTCCTTGATCAGGCGCTGGGCCACATCCAGATCATAGAGCGCCAAAGGGTTGCGGTCCGCGCCGCGTTCCCGGAACATCTCGGCGGCGGCCTTGACGATCTCCAGGGAGAGCCAGCCGTGGCGCTCCCAGATCCCCGGATCCTCGCGGTTCCAGAGCCGGAATTCGATGCGCCCCATGCTGTCGCGCACGTACATGCGCGTGTCGTGGTTCTGGAGGCTCGGGTGGTAGTAAAGTCCTCTGTCGTCCTTCATGCGTGTCTCCGTGCGGCGGTCAGTGAGGGAGTCAACAGCTCCAGCGGGCGTCCGAACAGAAAATCCAGGATCGCGGGGTCCATGCCCGATTTTTCCGTCAGGAGCAAGCGGACCTCGCGGTCCCAGGCCAGCATGGCCGCCCGGCTTCGTCGGTCTTCGGGCGCGTCGCTCTCCAGGAGTCCGGCATAGCCGGACACCGGGCAGCGTCGCTCATGCTCCGCCACGAGTTCCAGCAGGGGGTGCCCGGCCGGCAGGATGTCGCGTCGGGTGAGCCGGTCACGGGCGTAGACCCGCTCGATTTCCCTGGTGTCGCGGCAGGAGAGGATTCGGCATTCCAGTGGCCGGGTCGTGTAGATGGCGCAGGCCGAGCCTTCGTCGGAGAAGAAGAGACAGGTCCAGGCGCCATCGCGGCCCTTGATCTTGACGATTTCCGTCTCCAGGGACGCGAGCCGCCCGCCGATCTGGTCCAGGGCGGGCTCACCGGCCCGCAAGGTGAGCAGATGCACGAGGTCCGGCCCGCCCGGCGCGCGCAGCAGGGGCAGATCGTCCGTGTGCAGGGCCGGGCCGCCCTTGCGGCAGCACTCCCCGCAACGGACGCAGGTGGTGGTGTTTCGTTCCGAACTCAACTTCTTCTTGAAATGGTGGCGAGTTTTGGGTAATAATTCACAAGCGCCCGCGCAGACTGGGCGACACCCCCCTGGTTACCCGCATGGCCGACGGATGGCAAGGGAGGTCCGGCAGGGCCCCTTCGGAGGCTGCCGCTTTCAGGCGGAGCCCCCTGAGAGGTCGCTGTCCGGCGTTTTTCGGTTGACAAAAATTGCGGCTTGTCCGTACATTGTGGAGCCTGCATTCCGGTTTCCATTTCGGCCTTTCCGCGTGTGGCCGCAGAACGCGCAAGGCCTTGCTTTTTCTCCGTTCCTTGACTTCAAGAGGATATTCGTCCGGGCATGACGGCCTACGCCGCGGGCCGATGGTCTGGACGTGCGAGATTGGCTGGAAACATTTTAAAAAAACAATGGAGGTTAAGGGAATGGCGAAACACAAAACCCCCTTGTTGGACCAGCTGGAAAGCGGGCCGTGGCCCAGCTTTGTGTCCGACATAAAGCAGGAATGCGAAAACCGGGCCAAGAACGCCAAGGGCGTTGACTACCAGGTCCCGGCCGACTGCCCGGACGACCTGCTGGGCGTTCTGGAAATGTCTTATGTGGACGGCGAGACCCACTGGAAGCACGGCGGCATCGTGGGCGTGTTCGGTTACGGCGGCGGCGTCATCGGCCGTTACTGCGACCAGCCCCAGATGTTCCCCGGCGTGGCCCACTTCCACACCGTGCGCGTGAACCAGCCCTCCGGCCTGTACTACAAGACCGACTTCCTCCGTCAGCTCTGCGACCTGTGGGAACTCCGCGGTTCGGGCCTGACCAACATGCACGGCTCCACGGGCGACATCGTGCTCCTGGGCACGACCACCCCGCAGCTGGAAGAGATCTTCTTCGAGCTGACCCACAACATGAACAACGACCTGGGCGGTTCGGGCTCCAACCTGCGCACCCCGTCCTGCTGCCTGGGCCAGTCCCGCTGTGAGTTCGCCTGCATCGACACCCAGCAGCTGTGCTTCGACCTGACCCAGACCTACCAGGACGAGCTGCACCGCCCGGCCTTCCCCTACAAGTTCAAGTTCAAGGTCGACGGCTGCCCGAACGGCTGCGTGGCCTCCATCGCCCGTTCCGACTTCTCGATCATCGGCACCTGGCGTGACGAGATCCGCATCGACCAGAAGGCCGTTGCCGCCTACGCCGGCGGCGAGATCAAGCCCAACGCGGGCGCTCATGCCGGCCGCGACTGGGGCAAGTTCGACATCCAGAAGGAAGTCGCGGAGCGCTGCCCCTCCGGCTGCATCCGCTACGAGGGCGGCAAGCTGGAGATCAACAACAAGGAGTGCGTGCGCTGCATGCACTGCATCAACACCATGCCGCGCGCCCTGCGGATCGGCAACGACCGCGGCGCCAGCATCCTCTGCGGCGCCAAGGCCCCGATCCTGGACGGCCCGCAGATGGCCTCCCTGCTCGTGCCCTTCATCAAGGTCGAGGAGCCCTACTCCGAGATCAAGGAAGTCATCGAGAACATCTGGGACTGGTGGATGGAGGAAGGCAAGAACCGTGAGCGCCTGGGCGAGACCATGAAGCGCCTGTCCTTCCAGAAGCTTCTGGAAGTGACCAATCTCAAGGCCGATGCCCGCCACGTTCGCGAGCCGCGTCACAACCCGTACATCTTCTGGAAGGAAGAGGAAGTCACGGGCGGCTGGAAGCGCGAAATCGCCGACTATAGAAAGAAGCACCAGAAGTAACAAGAGGGGGACACCACTATGGCCTTCATCTCTTCCGGATACAATCCTGAAAAACCGATGGAAAACCGGATCACGGACATCGGTCCCCGGCACTTCGAGGAGTTCCTGCCCCCGGTCATCAAAAAGAACAAGGGCACCTGGGCCTACCACGAGATCCTCGAGCCCGGCGTCCTGCTGCACGTGGCCGACTCCGGCGACAAGGTCTACACCGTGCGTTGCGGCGGCGCCCGCCTGATGACCATCACGCACATCCGCGAGATCTGCGACATCGCCGACAAGTACTGCGGCGGCCACCTGCGGTTCACCACCCGCAACAACATCGAGTTCATGGTCACCACCGAGGACGAGGCCAAGGCCCTGAAGAAGGAGCTGAACGGCCGCAAGTTCGCCGGCGGTTCCTACAAGTTCCCGGTCGGCGGCACCGGCGCCGGCGTGACCAACATCGTGCACACCCAGGGCTGGGTCCACTGCCACACCCCGGCCACGGACGCCTCCGGCACGGTCAAGGCCACCATGGACGCCGTGTTCGAAGAGTTCGTCAACATGCGCCTGCCCGCTCCGGTGCGCATCGCCATGGCCTGCTGCCTGAACATGTGCGGCGCCGTGCATTGCTCCGACATCGCCATCCTGGGCATTCACCGCAAGCCCCCGATGATCGACCACGAGCACCTGGACAACATGTGCGAAGTGCCCCTGGCCGTGGCCGCCTGCCCCACCGGCGCCATCCGTCCCACGAAGACGGAGTGGCAGGGCAAGCAGGTGAACACCGTCGCGGTCAAGGAAGAGCGCTGCATGTTCTGCGGCAACTGCTACACCATGTGCCCGTCCATGCCGCTCTCTGACAAGGAAGGCGACGGCATCGCCATCATGGTCGGCGGCAAGATCTCCAACCGCATCACCCGCCCGGCCTTCTCCAAGGTCGTGGTGCCCTTCATCCCGAACGAGCCGCCCCGCTGGCCCACGATGACCAAGGTCATCAAGCAGATCCTGGACGCCTACTCCAAGGGCGCCCGCAAGTACGAGCGCCTGGGCGACTGGGCCAATCGTATCGGCTGGGAGCGCTTCTTCGAGGTGTGCGGGCTGGAGTTCTCGCATCACCTGATCGACGACTTCCGTGATCCGGCCTACTACACTTGGCGCCAGACCACGCAGTTCAAGTTCTAGGAAAACGGCGGGCGCGGGGAGGATCTCTCCGCGCCCGTCACAAACAAGGGGCTAATGCTATGGCGCTTGAACTCAATGAGGCGAAACAGAAGATCATTGATTTCTGCAACTCCAAGTCCAAGACCAAGACCAAGTTCTACTTCAACGACTTCACGGATCTGTTCCCGGATGAGAAGGCCCGTGAAGTGAAGAAGGTTCTCACCGCCCTGGTCAACGAGGGCGAAATGGTCTTCTGGTCCAGCGGCAGCACGACGATGTACGGCCTCAAGGGCGCCGGCAAGCACGCCGAGGGCGAGGACTAGACCGCCTTCCGTCCGCATGGACGATCGAGAGGGCCTTGCCCAGTCTTCTGGGCAAGGCTTTTTTCGTTCCAGGACCGCAGCGCATGGCCTCCACTCCGCGACTCATCTTGGCCGGTCTTTCCGGCGGCTCCGGCAAGACCATCGTCAGCCTCGGGCTCTGCCGGGCCCTGCTTCAGGCCGGGCACACCCCGCGCCCGTTCAAGAAAGGGCCGGACTACATCGACGCCGCCTGGCTCGGCCTGGCCGCCCGCGCCGAATGTTCCAACCTGGATCCATTCCTGCTCCCCGCCGAGACCCAGCTTTCCCTGTTCGCGGGCAAGGCCCAGGGGTTCGATCTCGCTCTCATCGAGGGAAACCGGGGGCTGTTCGACGGCAAGGATGTGGCCGGTAGCTGCTCCACCGCCGAATTGGCTCGCCTTCTGGCCGCGCCGGTGGTTCTGGTCATGGACTGCACCAAGATGACCCGCACGGCTGCGGCCGTGGTGGCCGGATGCCGTAACTTCGAGTCCGGGCTGAATCTGGCCGGGGTCGTCCTCAACCGCACGGCGGGGGAGCGGCATCGACGGATTCTGCGCGAGGCCATTGAGACGTACACCGATGTCCCCGTGCTGGGCATGCTGCCCAAGATGGCGGAAAATCCCATTCCGGAGCGGCATATGGGGCTGGTTTCGGACCAGGAACATGTCGACCGTGAAGCCGCGCTGGACCAGTTGGGACGGCTGGCCGCCGGTTGGCTCGATCTGGAACGGATTCTGGGCGTGGCCCGGAGGGCCCCGGAGCTGCCCGTTTCGGCGACCCCGCTTTGGCCCGAAACGCCTCCCTCTGATGGACCGGTCATCGGGTATGTCCAGGACGCCGCGCTCTGGTTCTACTATCCCGAGAACCTGGAGGCGCTTGAGCGCGCCGGAGCCCGCCTCGTCCGGCTGAGTCTGCTGGATTCCGCCCCCTGGCCCGAGATTCACGGCCTGTACCTCGGAGGCGGATTCCCCGAAACCCAGGCCGAAGGACTTTCGGCCAACGCGGCCATCCGCGATCACGTGCGCGCCTTGGCCGAGGCAGGATTGCCGATCTACGCCGAGTGCGGCGGCTTCATGTACCTCTGCCGTGCCCTGGAGATGCACGGCCGGACCTATCCCCTGGCCGGAGTCTTCGACCTGACCACCACCCTCTGCCCCAAGCCGCAGGGCCTGGGCTACGTGGAAGCCCTGGTGGAGCTGGACAATCCCTTCCATCCCGCGGGCGCCGTCCTGCGCGGCCACGAGTTTCATTACTCGGCCTGTCTCGCCACGACAGCCGCCGATTCCTCGGCCTTCGCCCTGCGCATGACGCGCGGACAGGGCCTGTTCCAGGGCCGGGATGGCCTCGTTCGGAACAACGTCTTCGCCGGTTACACGCACATCCATGCCTTGGGTGAACGTCATTGGGCCCCACGCTTCGTGACTGCGGCCCAGGACTATCGCCGTCGTCCGCGCTGAATTTTTCTCCTTGTAATTGTTTCCTTTTCCCCCTGTGTGGGGCAGGGGGCGCCTTGTCGTCCGCATTCGGGCTTGGGGTAGCGGAGCGTATTGTGCGCCGCCGCAGGCCCGGTACAGTCTGGATTTTTTCATGATAAAGTTCAGACTCGGCTGGTCAGCTCCGTCATCGCGTCATCTTCTGCTCGTTTTCAGGGCAGATCAGGGGGGAGAAGGCTGCGGATGCGCGTCAATGAAGCACCGCCGACATTGCGAGATTATCACAAATAAAAACAATGAATTGTGTTGCGATCAAGCTCGGCTGAGGCTTTTCGGGCGGGAACCGCTCAAGCGTTCCAGGGCAAGGCTCGTTACGGGTGAGGGGGCGGGCATCGTCTGCAACGGATTGAATTTACGTTGCTATCTGTCTTGCGAGATGGAGGGAGACGGTCAGGTTTGAAAAAGAAAGGCCGGGGTGTCCCGGCCTTGCGTGTCATGGGAGCGGATCGCTGGGCCCGCGCCGCGCTCATTCTTCGAGCTGTTCCTCGGCGCCGCCGCTTTTCCGTCGCTGATCCTCCTCGCTGCGCAGGGCCCGGCGCAGCACCTTGCCGACCATGGTCTTGGGCAGGGAGGTGCGGAATTCCACCAGGCGCGGCACCTTGTAATTGGCCAGTTTGCCTCGGCAGAAGGCGATGACCTCGCTCTTGGTCATCTTTTCGCCGTCCTCCAGGACCACGAAGACCTTGACCACTTCGCCGCGTGTTCCATGGGGGATGCCAACGGCCACGGCTTCCTTGATTTTGGGATGGGAGTGCAGCACCTCGTCGATCTCGCGGGGGTAGATGTTGTACCCGGCCGAGATGATGAGGTCTTTTTTTCGGTCCACGATGTAGAAGTAGCCGTCTTCATCCATGGTCGCGATGTCGCCGGTGTAGAGCCGGCCATTGCGCAGGACGTCGGCTGTGGCGTCGGGGCGGTTGAAATACCCCATCATGACCTGCGGCCCGCGGATGACCAGTTCGCCCATTTTGCCGGGGGGCAGGGTCACGGAGCCCACCTCCATGTCCACGATCCAGGCGTCGGTGTCCGGGAATGGCATGCCGATGGATCCGGGCTTGCGCTTGCCGGAGAGAGGGTTGAGGTGGGTCACGGGCGAGGCCTCGGTCAAGCCGAAGCCCTCAAGGATCTCGGCTCCGGTCATCTTCTTGAACTGGTCGATGTACTCCACCGGCATGGGAGCCGAGCCGGAGACGCAGAACTTGATGGATTTGAGGTCGTATTTGGCCACGTCTTTTTGTTGGAGCAGGGAGATATACAGGGCCGGGGCTCCGGGGAAGATGGTCGGCCGGATTTTGTGGATGGCCTTGAGCACGTCCTTGGGCGAGTACCGCGGGAAGGGCACCTGGGCCGCTCCGAGCATGGTCGCCAGATTCATGCAGACCGTGAGTCCGTAGATGTGGAAATAGGGCAGGATGCCGATGAAGGTCTCCTGCTGGTCGCCCAGGGTGTGCAGCAGGGCCCGGCACTGCTGCACGTTGGCCCCGAGGTTGGCGTGGGAGAGCATGCAGCCCTTGGACACGCCGGTGGTGCCGCCGGTGTATTGCAGCACCGCCATGTCCTTCCTGGGGTCCACGCCCTGGAAGGTGAAGGTGTCCGTGCCCTTTGTGAGCGTGGTCCAAGGCAGCACGCCGGCGCCGTCAAAGGGCACGACCGGGCGGTGGCCGTCCCGGCGGGCCTTGACCTTGTAAAGCAGGTTCAGGGGGAAGGCGAGGCAGTCGGCGATGCTGGTGACGAAGAATTTCTCGATGGGGATCTGGTCGCGGAGTTTCTCCACCTTGGGCCAGAGCAGATCCAGGATGACCAGGGCCCGGGCGCCGGAGTCGTTGAACTGGTGCAGGATCTCCGTCTCCATGTAGAGCGGGTTGGTCATGACCACCACGGCCCCGGCCCGCAGGACACCCCAGTAGGTGATGATGGCCTGGGGCGTGTTGGGCAGCATGACGGCCACACGGTCGCCGGGCCGCACTCCCTGGGCCCGCAGATTGGCGGCCACCGTTTCCGTCATTTTTTTGAGCTTGGAGTAGGTCAGGCGGAAATTCTGGAAGATGACGGCCTTGCGTTTCGGCCAATTTTCGGCCGCGCGGTCCAGATACTCGAAGAGGGGGATGTATTCGTACGGCAGTTCCCAGGGAACCTCCGGGTCGTATTTGGCAAGCCAGGGGCGTTCGTTGTCCGGCGCGGTGCTCTTCATGGTCTCCTCGTGAGTGGAAAGAATGGGGGCCGAGTATAGGGATGAAGGCACTTCCTGGCAAGGTGTGCGCGCTCACTTTCAAGAATCGCCTTGGTTTTCCAAGGAATTGCGCGGGAAACGCGGCGAAGGGGGCAAGCACTGCCGAGGAAGGAGGCTTTGGGTTAAAGAAAAGCGTCAAAATGGTCGATGTTTCATTGTGTGGGCGAATGAATGAATCGCCTCTGACAGGGGGATGCAAAAGCGTCTGACAAAAAAGGATTATAAATTCAGTATAATATGAAAAACAAGGCGGACATTTTTGCCGTTGGACCGGATTTTGCTAAAACCAGTCTGCCGGGGAATGATCGTTGACTGAATGAACAGCCGCCCGGTATACCCTGAAAAGATGAGTTTGGATGGTCGGTTCCCATGAATCAAATGCCGCTCGCTGATGGAAAGTACCTGAAGCCCAGCAAGGAAACCAGGGTTCTGGCGATCCTCGACTCCCTGGCCACGGAGAGCGATCTCTCCCAGTATGAGCTGGGGCGGAGGCTCAAACTCTCCGGCGCGATGATCAACCAGTATCTGAACACCCTCCAGTCCGAACGCCTGGTGGAGTTCCTGCCGGTCAACGGCAAGAGTTTCCGCTACGTGCTCACGCCCGATGGCGACGCCATGCGGCGGCGCATGTTCTCGGACTATTCCTCGGAAACCATCCGCCTGTACTCCACGGTCAAGTCCTTCATTCAGAACCGCCTGCGTGGGCTCAAACCCCGGGGCGTCAAGCGACTGGCCTTGTTCGGCGCCTCGGAGACCTGCGAGGTGGTGCTTTCGGCCCTGCGCGAGAGTGATTTCATCGTCGTGGCGCTGTTGGACAACGACCCCGCCAAGCATGGCCGCAATTTCCACGGCCATGTGGTGGCGCACCCCCAGGTGCTCGAGTCGTTGCGCTGCGACGCCGTGGTCGTCACCTCCTTCGGCAAGCAGGACGAAATCTATGAGCAACTCAAGCCCCTCTGCGAGAGCCGGGGGATCGACATCATGAGATTCTGACATGAACAAGCACCAGCGGTCCGTCACCCTGCGTTCCGGTGTGAAGATCGGCCCCGGCCACCCCTGCTTCATCGTGGCCGAGGTCGGCAACAATCACCAGGGCGAGTTCGAACTCGCCAAGCGCATGATCGAGGAGGCCGCCAAGGCCGGAGTGCAGGCCGTCAAGTTCCAGAAGAGGGACGTGGAGGCTCTGCTCACCCGCGCCGGACGCGAGGCCGCCTATTCGGGCCGCAACAGCTTCGGGGCGACCTACGGCGAACATCGTGAAGCCCTGGAGCTCTCCTTGGAGCAGATGGCCGACCTGAAGGTCTACACCGAATCCCTGGGACTGGTCTTTTTCGCCTCCTGCTGGGACGAGCCCAGCCTGTGCGGTATCCTGGACCTGGACGTCGAGCTCTTGAAGATCTGTTCCGCGGATCTGGTCAACGTGCCGCTTCTGCGCCGTTCCGCCGAGGCCGGAGTGCCCATCATTCTCTCCACGGGCATGAGCGCCTTTGAGGACATCGACATCGCCATGGCCGAACTGCGCCGCTCCCACGACGAAATCGTCCTGCTGCACTGCAACAGCACCTATCCCTGCCCCGAGGAGTGCATCGGCCTGCCGGTCATGGACAGCCTGCGTGAGCGCTACGGCGTACCCGTCGGCTACTCCGGCCACGAACGCGGCATCGCACCCAGCGTGGCGGCCGCGGCTCTGGGCGCCTGCGTGGTGGAGCGCCACTTCACCCTGGACAAGACCATGAAGGGCACCGACCATCAGGCCTCCCTGGAACCCGCCGAGCTGGCCCAGATGGTCGCCATGATCCGCGAAGTGGAAAAGGCCTTGATCATCAAGGGCAAGAAGGTCTTCCCCGAGGAGCAGGGCGCGGCCAAGAAGCTGCGCAAGAGCATTGTTTTCTCGCGCGACCTGCCCGCTGGGCATGTGCTCTGCGAGTCCGACCTGACGACCCGCAGCCCCTGGGTGGGCATCTCCCCGGTGCATTGGGACGAGGTCCTGGGTGCGACCCTGAAGCGGCCGGTCAAGCACGAAGAGCCCCTGCAGTGGGACATCCTCTCCCTGATTCCGGCCGTGGGCAGCAACGTGGCCACGTCCTGAGGCCGTCGTCTTTCCGGCGGTTTTGCCCGAAAGCGGGGACCGGCGACGAGGAGCCCCGCGTGAAACAGCTCATACTGTCCCTGGCGCCCGGCCGCTTGGCCGTTTGCCGCCTCCCCGAGGGCACGCCCCCGGCCGAAGTCCTTTCCGGGCTCGGGCCGGGCTTCTGGGCTCTGGTCCGCACTCCCGCCGAATTGTCTCTGGTTTGTCCCGAGGAGTCCGCCCCGTCAGCCGCCGCGGTGGAAACCGGCTGGCGCGCCCTGGAGGTGATGGGCCCCCTGGACTTCGGCTTGACCGGGGTGCTGGCCTCCCTGGCCGCGCCCCTGGCCGAGGCCGGAGTGAGCATCTTCGCCGTGTCCACCTTCGATACGGACTACGTCCTGGTCCGCGAGCCCGCGCTGGAGACGGCCTTGGCCGTCCTGACCCGAGCCGGGCACCGCATCAGATAATAAATGCCTTCGTCGGGGAGGCGGCTATAGTAGGCCCACACCTCTCACGCGGGAGCGCAGCATGGCCGCCACGGACACGGGCATTCTCCTGGAAACCGGGACCAACGAACTGGAGATCATCGAGTTCTTCGTGGACGAGCGGACGCCGGATGGGCCCTTGCGGCACCATTTCGGCGTGAACGTGGCCAAGGTCCTGGAGGTGGTCGAGGCCCCCGAGGGATTGGCGACGTCCCCGGCTGCGGGACATCCGAGCTTCCTCGGGGCCATCCCTCTGCGCGACCTCATCCTGCCCGTGGTGGACCTGGCCGTCTGGCTGGGCATGGAGCGGCAGCCGAACCGGAACGAGCCGATCATCGTCACCGAGTTCAACAACACCATCACCGGCTTTCTCGTCTCCGGCGTGACCATGATCCACCGCGTCAACTGGACCGCCGTGGAGCCGCCCAGCCATTTCATGGCCAACATGCGCGAGAACTGCATCACCGGCACCCTGGACCTGGAGGGTCATTTCGCCCTGCTGCTCGACCTGGAGCTGGCCCTGTCCGAACTGGACAAGACCTACGCGGTCCACGATCCGGCCGTCATTCCCAAGGCCGAGGAGCGGTTTCGGGCCCTGGTGGCCGACGACTCCACTTCGGTGCGCCAACTTCTGCGTCAGAACTTCGAGACCGCCAATTTCGAGGTCCGAGTGGTCAACGACGGCCAGGAGGCTTGGGAAGCCCTGGTGGAAATCCGCGGGCAGGCCGTACGTGATGGGCGACCGGTGACGGACTACCTGGACGTGCTCGTCTCCGATGTGGAGATGCCCCGCCTGGACGGCTACACGCTGACCCGGCGCATCAAGGAGGACAAGGAGCTGTCCCGGCTGCCGGTGGTGCTTTTCTCCTCCCTCATCTCCAAGGGCTTGCGGCACAAGGGCGAGGCGGTCAAGGCCGACGACCAGGTGACCAAGCCGGAGTTCGCCACGCTCACGGAACGTGTGCTGGCGGTGATCCGTTCACGGCGCTGACCGCGTTGCCCGCGGGCTGTGGCGGAATGTTTTTCCCTGCTTCCGGCAGTACCTTTTTCCCTCGAATGTCTGCTATGCTGGCTCCAGGTGCGCTGGAATTTCCGCAAAATCGCGCCACCGGCCCCGGGCTCATTCTTTGATGTAGATTGCAATATATCGTTTTTCTTTGAAAAGGATTGTTTCTCCAAGGGAAGTTTATGGACCCTCTTGTCGGGGGAGGGGAAAGAGCGTAAGCAGCGCTTCGCGCCCATCCCTTTCGGATGAGCCTACCTTATGAGAACCACAACCCTCGCCCTGCTCCTTCTGCTCGTCGCCCTCTGTCGGGGGGCCGGGGCATGGTGCCTGCAACCCGACGACACCCCGCCCGCCTGCACGGATCAGAGCGAGAACCGCGAATTCACTTCCGAAGACGAGTACAACGCCTGCCGCGCCGAGGTGGAGCGCTATGTGAAGCGCATGCAGGACTGGGCCTCCTGCGTGCGTGACGAGTCTCTGACCCGATCCAACGAAGTCATCGAAAAGTTCAACTGCAAGGTGCGGGGCGAATTCTGCCCCTGATCCCGCCCTCCGCCCGGACGAAAAAAAGGCCGGGCGCGAACGCCCGGCCTTGATCAACTGATTCTCTGTCGTCGTCTACTTTTTCTTTTCGTCGTCTTCCTTGGGCTTCTCGGCCACGGCGCATTCCGTGGTGAGCAGCAGGGAGGCGACCGAGGCGGCGTTCAGCAGGGCCACGCGGCTGACCTTCTTGGGATCGATGATGCCCGCCTTGATGAGATCCTCGTACTGGCCGGTGGCGGCGTTGAAGCCGAAGCCGCCCTTGCCGGAGCGCACCTTCTCGACCACCACGGAGCCTTCGAATCCGGCGTTGCCGGCGATCTGGCGCAGGGGCTCCTCGATGGCGCGGCGCACGATGTCCACGCCGGCGGCCTCGTCGTCGTCGACGGACTTGAGCTTTTCCAAGGCCGGGACGCAGCGCACGTAGGCCGTGCCGCCGCCGGGCACGATGCCCTCTTCCACGGCGGCGCGGGTGGCGTTCAGGGCGTCCTCCACGCGGGCCTTCTTCTCCTTCATCTCGGTCTCGGTGGCCGCGCCGACCTTGATCACGGCCACGCCGCCGACCATCTTGGCCAGGCGCTCCTGGAGCTTCTCACGGTCGTAATCCGAGCTGGTGTCCTTGATCTCGGCCTCGAGCTGGGCGATGCGCGCCTGGATGGCGTCCTTCTTGCCCGCGCCGTCCACGATGGTGGAGGATTCCTTCTCCACGACCATGCGCTTGGCGGTGCCCAGGTCGGCGATGGTGATGTTCTCGAGCTTGATGCCCAGGTCCTCGGAGACGACCTTGCCGCCGGTGACCACGGCGATGTCCTGGAGCATGGCCTTGCGGCGGTCGCCGAAGCCCGGAGCCTTCAGGGCGCAGACCTTGAGGGTGCCGCGCAGCTTGTTGACCACCAGGGTGGCCAGGGCCTCGCCGTCCACGTCCTCGGCCACGATGACCAGGGGCTTGGCCTGACGGACCACCTGCTCGAGCACGGGCAGGAGATCCTTCATGTTGGAGATCTTCTTCTCGCTGATGAGGATGTAGGGATCCTCGAATTCGCAGGCCATCTTCTCGGGATTGGTGACGAAATAGGGCGAGATGTAGCCGCGGTCGAACTGCATGCCCTCGACCACGTCCAGCGAGGTCTCCATGCTCTTGGCTTCTTCAACCGTGATCACGCCCTGTTTGCCGACCTTGTCCATGGCTTCGGACAGGATCTGGCCGATGGTGGCGTCGTTGTTGGCGGAGATGGCGCCCACCTGGGCGATTTCCTTGCGGTCGCGGGTGGGGGTGCTGATCTTGTCCAACTCGGCGTTGACGGCCTCGACGGCCTTGTCGATGCCGCGCTTGACGGACATGGGATTGCGGCCGGCGGCCACGAGCTTGAGGCCTTCGTTGAAGATGGCCTGGGCCAGGACGGTTGCGGTGGTGGTGCCGTCACCGGCCACGTCGTTGGTCTTGGAGGCGACCTCCTTGACCATCTGGGCGCCCATGTTCTCGAATTTGTCCTCGAGGTCGATCTCCTTGGCCACGGTCACGCCGTCCTTGGTGATGATCGGCGCGCCCCAGCTCTTCTCGATGACCACGTTGCGGCCCTTGGGGCCCAGGGTGACCTTCACGGCCTCGGCCAGGGCGTTCACGCCCTTGCGCAGGCCCGAACGGGCTTTCTCGTCGAAATGAATGGTCTTGGCGGACATGGTCTCCTCCTACTTCTCGATCACGGCGAGGATGTCCTCCTCGCGCAGGATGACCAGATCCTTGCCGTCGACCTTGAACTCGTTGCCAGCGTACTTGCCGATGAGGACCATGTCGCCGGCCTTCACGGTCATCTTGGCCTTGCCCTTTCCGGGGCCGACGGCCACGACCTTGGCCTGCATGGGCTTCTCCTTGGCGGTGTCGGGGATGATGATGCCGCCCTTGGTCTTCTCTTCGCCTTCAAGGCGCTGAACGAGCACGCGATCGTGAAGCGGTTTCAGGGACATGTTTCCTCCTTATGGCAGATCAGGTGTTTTTTTCTGACGGTCGGCCGAACGGCCTGGCCGGGTGGAAAGTAAACAGCGGAGACGGGTTGTCAATAGCGGCTGGCGGAAATTTTCCCGCCGCGCGGCTCAGTTGAGGACGCGGCGCGCGCCGATGTAGCGGCCGACCCAGTATGGCTGGAGGAAGGATTCCTCGCGCACCCGGTCGCCCCGGTTGGGGCTGTGGATGAAGGTGCCGGGGCCGGTGACGATGCCCACGTGCAGGCCCTGGTTGCGGCGTCGGATGCGGAAGAAGACGAGGTCTCCGGGCTTGAGCGACTCGAAGCCCACGGGCTTGCCCATCTCGAACTGTTCCACCGAGGAGCGGGGCAGGTCCAGCCCATGCTGTTCGAAGACCCAGCGGGTGAAGCCGGAGCAGTCGAAGCCGGATTGCGGGGCGATGCCCCCGTATTTATAGCGGGTGCCCATCATGGTCCGGGCCGTGAGCACCAGTTCCGAGCCCGGAGCCGTGGAGGCGGAGGTCTTCCGGGCCGTTCCCTCCGGAGGGGGGCAGGGCTCCGTGCTCGTGGGCCTGCAGACCGGCGCGGAGGGCAGGGAACGCATCGGCTCCAGGCCGGAACACCCCGCCAGCAGCAGGGCCAGGGGCAGGGCCAGAACGAGGAAACCGACGCGCGTCAGGTCGCGGCGGGGGGAAAAACGGACCGGAAAACGCGCCAACGACGCCTCGATCCAGTTCAGCGCGCGACGCGCAGGAAGGATTTCACGCTACGTACGCCGTCGACGCCCTTGGCGTGGTTCACGGCGCGGTCGGCCTCGGCCTGCGAGCCGACGATGCCCAGGAACACCACGTTGCACTGGATGACCTTGGTGTTCACGTTGGTGGATTTGACGTCCTCGTCGGCGATGAGTTCCTTCTTGATCTTGCCGTAAAGAAGCAGGTTGTCGGTGGTGCCGCAGAGTTCGTCGTCCTTCTTGGGCAGCATGTAGGTGGTCACGGCCCGCACCCCGTCCACGGCCCGGGCGATCTGGACGCCGCGGGCGACCTGCTGCTGGGATTCATACTCGCCCAGGACATAGGCGTGGCCGTCGTACACGGCGGCGTCGAAGTCCATATACTTGATCAACTCGTCCTGGAGGAAGTCGGCCTTGATCTCGGCGGTCATGATCTCGTCGTCGGTCTGGGTGCCGATGCTCCGTTCGTCCACGGCGGCCTTGTAGGCCGTGGTGCAGCCGGTTGCGGAAAACAAGAGCGTGGCGCTCAGGAGAAGCAAGAGGAGGTGCTTCAATGTATCCTCCTGGATTGTTTTGATGTCGTTGGTCTTCACAGGGCGTTTCGCGGGCCCCAGTCTAGCCGAGGCCCGCCCGCGCGGGCAAGGGAAAAATGCTTTCATTCCGGAAAGGCCCGCAGGGCAAGGGCCAGCGCCTCTCGCGACACGGCGCGCGCGCCGCGCCAGGGCGGCGCGCAGAGCAGGGTTCGCCCGGGCAGGGTCAGACGCCAGGCGTGCAGGTGCAGGCCGCCGGGATCGGGTTCGCCGTACTTGGGGTCGCCCACCACGGGATGGCCCCGAGTGGCCAGTTGGACGCGAATCTGGTGCGTGCGGCCGGTGCGCAGCCGCACGGCCAGGAGGCTTTCCGCCGCGCCGACGACCAGCGGCGCGGCCTCGGCCAGGGCAGGCTTGCCGCTTCCGGCGCGCACCCGTTCCCGCCCGGGCTCCCCGGATTTTTCCAGAAGATCCTCCAGGAGCGTGACCCCGGCATGGGGCCAGGAGCCGCGCACCCAGGCGAGGTAGGTCTTGCCCGTGAGCCCTTGGCGAAAAAGTTCGTTGAGGCGGCGCAGGGCCGTGTGAGTCTTGGCCGCCAGGAGCAGGCCCGAGGTGTCGCGGTCCAGGCGGTGGGCCAGGGCCGGGGCGAAGATCGCGTCCTCGAAGCGGGCCTTGAGCCGGGCGTCCACGGAATCGGCGTGGCCGGTTCCGGCGTGGGAGGGCAATCCGGCGGGCTTGGCCACGGCTATGATCTCTTCATCCTCGTGGATGATGTCCAGTTCGCCCGTGGGAGCGGGAAGGTCCGTGGCCTCGCCGGGATGGTGCGGGGGAACGCGCACGGTCTGCCCGGCCTCCACCCGGTCGAAGGGTTTGCGTCGTCCGCCGTCCACGCGCACCTGGCCGGTCCGGATCCAGCGCATGAGCGCCGGGCGCGGCACACCCTCCAGGCGGCGCTCCAGGAATTGCAGCAGCTTTTGTCCGGCCTCGGCGGCGCTCACGGGCAGATGGAGAACCTCGGGCACGGAGGCGTCCTCAGCCCACGAAGCGCGGAAGCCAGAGGGCCAGGTCCGGGAAGAACAGGAGCAGAAGCACGCAGACGAGGTAGGCCGACATGAACAGGGATACGCCCAGGAAGACCTTGGGCATGGGCACTTCCGGGGCCATGGAGGCCACGATGAAGGTGTTCACGCCCACGGGCGGGGTGATGGCTCCCATGGTGGTGACCACGGTGATGACCACCCCGAACCAGACCGGGTCGAAACCCAACGCCAGGGCCACGGGGTGAAAGATGGGCAGGGTCACCAGAAGCAGGGCCAGGGCGTCCATGAGCATGCCGCCCAAGGCGTAGATGGCGCAGATCACGAGCACCACCAAGGCCGGGGGGGCCTGGAGGGAGGAGACGAAGGCCGCCGCCTCGTAGGGCAGTCGAGTCACGGCCAGGAAGCGGCCCAGGATCACGGCTCCCAGGATGATGACCATGATCATGCTGGAGACCTTGATGGTGTCGGTGACGGCCCGGATGAAGTCGCGCGGGCTCAGGCGGCGGGTTCCGGCGGAGAGCAGCAGGGCCGCTGCGGCCCCGGCGGCCCCGGCCTCGGTGGGGGTGAAGAAGCCCGCGAACAGCCCGCCCATGACCAGGCCGAAGAGCACGAGCATTTCCAGAGCGCCGGGCAGGGCGCGCAACCGCCGGCCGAGGCTCGCGCGGGGGGCCGTGGGGCCCCACTGCGGCCGCAGACGGCAGGCCGCGGCCACCACGAGCAGGAAGAGCACCGCCAGGAGCAGGCCGGGCAGCAGGCTGGCCCAGAACAGGCGGGCGATGGAGGTGCCGGTCTGCAGGCCGATGATGAGCAGGACCACGCTGGGGGGGATGACCACGCCCAGGGTCGAGCCCGCGGCCACGGATCCGGTGGCGAGTACGGGGCTGTACTTGTACTTGCGCATCTGGGGCAGGGCCACGGTGCTCATGGTGGCCGCCGTGGCGGTGTTCGAGCCGCAGATGGCCGCGAAGCCCGCGCAGGCCAGAACCGTGGCCATGGCCAAGCCGCCCCGGATGTGGCCCATCCAGGCGTAGGCCGTGGTGTAGAGCCGCTCGTTGACCCCGGAGTAGAAGCAGATCTGGCCCATGAGGATGAACAGCGGGATGACCGTGAGGCCATAGGACGAGAAGACGTTCCAGACCTCGGTGCCGAGCATGCCCAGGGCGGCCTTGGTTCCGAGCACGGCGGCGAAGCCCGCGAAGCCCACCATGCCCATGGCGAAGCCCACGGGCAGGCGGGTGAAGAGGAAGAGCGCCAGGAGGACGGCGATGCCCGTCAGGGCCATGGTTCCGAGTTCCATCTAGACCTTGGTCCGGCCCGAGGCCGTCAGGAGGAAGTCCAGGAAGAGCGCCAGGGCCATGACCAGGCAGCCCAAGGCCGAGGCCAGGACGAACGGGTGGAAGGGCCAATGCAGAGTTTCCGAGACCTCGCCGGTCTCCACGAGAAAGGCGGCCCAGCGGCGGACCTGCTCGGCCAGGAGCAGGAAGAAGACGCAGGAGGCCAGGCTCGCGGCGGCGTCCAGGACGCGGCGGAGGGTTCGTGGCAGGCGGCCGAAGAGGATGCCCACGCTGATGTGGCTTTTGTTCAGCTGGGCCCAGGCCATGGAAAAGGCCGCCGACATGGCCCCGAGAAAGCCCATGACCTCGAAGGTTCCCTCCAGGGGAACCCAGACGGCCCGGGCGATCATGTTGGCGCAGGCCAGGGCCGTCATGGCCAGCAGCAGGACGCCGGAGAGCGCGGCCAGGGCCTTGGCGAGGCGGGACGTGAAGCGTGAGAGGGCGTCGGTCATGGCGTCCTGGAAAAACGCGGGCGCCCCTGGGAGACGCCCGTCGTGTCGTTATTTGGCTTCGGCCGCCTCGTGCTCGGCCTTGAGCCGGTTCAGGTCGGCCAGGATGGCGTCGGCGGGCAACCCCGCCGCCGCGGCCTGGGCCTTCCACTCCTCGATGAGCCCGGCGGTCTTGACCCGGGCCTCGGCCCGTTCGGCGTCGGACAGTTCGAAGATCTGGATGTCGTAGGTGTTCTTGGACCAGGTCAGTGCCTCGCGCACGTGCCCGTCCATGTAGACCCCGGTCCATTCGGCCTGCTCCCGGGCGAGCCCGTCCAGCACGGCCTTCGCGTCGTCGGGCAGGGAGTCCCACTTGGCCCGGTTCATGACCACGGCGAAGGGGTAGACCGGGAAGTCGGTCACGGTCTCGTAGCGGCAGGACTCCGCGAAGTTGAAGTCCTTGAGCACCTCCAGGGAGGAGAGCAGGCCCTTGACGAGACCCTTCTGCAAGGCTTCCGGGGCCTGGGACATGGGCATGGACACCGGGGTCGCGCCCAGGGTCGAGAGCATCTTGGAGGGGGCGCCCGAGGCCCGCAGTTCCAAACCGGCGAGGTCGGCCAGGGATTTCACCGGAACCGTGCTCATGATGTTCGAGGGCGCGGAGGTGAACAGGGTGAGCACCTTCACGGCTTTGAACTCGGCCGGGTCGTATTTGGCGAAGAGGTCGAAGAGCGCGAGGCTGGCCGTCCGGGAGGAGCGGAAGCCCACGGGCTGCTCCACCACTGTGGTCAGGGGAAACACGCCGGGCTGATAGGACATGGACAGGCAGCCGATGTCGGCCTGTCCATCCTGCACGCCCTTGAACATGTTCTTGGCCTCCAGCAACGTGCCGCCGGGGTAGGTTTCGACCACGATCCGGCCCTGGGTGCGCCGCTCCACCTCCTGCTTCCACCGTTCCATCTGCACGCAGGGGAAGGTCGAGGCGGGCGGGAAGTTGGCGTAGGACAGACGGATCACGGCCGTCTTGCCCTGCTTGGGGGCATCGCCCTTGGGCTCGTCGCGGCCGCAGCCCGAGAGCAGGACGACGGCGGCCAGCAGGACGGCCGTCAAGCGGATCGTGGCGCGCATGCGTTCCCCTCCCGACTACTTCTGGATCGCGTCGGTGTTCAGCTCGTAGCCGATGAGCACGGTCTTGCGGAACTCCAGCCCGATGGTGCCGGGGTAGGTGTTAACCAGGACACAGAGATCCTGCTTGCCGTCGTTGTTCGGGTCGGCCACCTGGAAGGCCACCACGGTGCCCTTGATGCGCCGGGTCTTCCAGGCCAGGTTCATGCCCACGCCGTCCCAGAACAGGGCGTGCAACTCGCCCTGGGTGAAGGTGCGGAAGCGGCCGAAGATCTGGGCGGCCACGGAGATGTCCTTGTTCACCAGCAGTTCGTACTTGCCCTTGGCCGAGAAGGCCGTGATCTTCATCGGCATGGGCAGGTAGTAGCTCTGCTTGGTGAAGTCCGAGCCGCCGCCGGCCATGCCGGGCAGGGCCGTGGTCACGTCCAGGTCGACGGCCGAGCTGTTGTAGGTGTCTTCGGTGGAGGTCTGGAGGTCCAGGGCCTGATTGTAGATTTGGATGTGGTTGTCCTCGTCGATGAGCACGACCTTGTAGCCGGTCTGGTCCGGGAGGTAGGCGAAGTTGTAGACGTTGGCGAACTCGGGCAGGGCGATGCGCTTGCCTTCCACGAGGTTCTTGCCGTTCAGGTGATACTCATAGATGCTCTTGGAGTTGAACAGCTCGGTGGAGCCCTGCTTCTGGCCGATGAGGGTCGGCGCGTAGGTCGGGGGCATGGCCACGACGGACAGGAAGACGCGGGCGCCGTCCAGGATCTTCTCGAGTTTGTTGCCCACGAAGGTGAAGATCATGGAGTAGGGCTGGCCGTCGCGGAAGGCCCCGACCACGATGTCCTGGATGCCGTTGCCGTCGGCGTCCACCGCTCCGATGAAGAGCAGTTCATATTTCTGGGTGAAGTCTATGCTGTCCAGGGGATTCAGGCGGCCGTCCTTCAGGGTGTAGGCATGGAGGGCGTGCTGGCCGAGGATGAAGACCTCCTGGCGGCGGTCGCCGTTGGCGTCGCTGACGACCATGCCGCGCGAGGGGAACTTGAGGTTCTGGGTGCGCCACTGGCCCGGCGTGTCCGCGCCGCCTTCATAGCGGAACTGGGGGTTCACGGCGGCGATGGGGTCGTTGGCGTTCGCGCCCTCGGCGGCCAGGAAGGCGGGGTTGGAGGGCGCTGCGGCGCGCTGCTCGGACGACGGCGTGGGCTGGTTGGGTGCGCCGAAGAGTTCGGCCAGTTGTTCCTTGGCCAGGGCGTCCAGGCCGGGAACCAGACCCTCCATGGACATGTCCTTGGTGGCCGTCTTGGCCTGGCCCTTGGCGTCCATGCGTTGGAGTTCCAGCGTGACGTGGTCGCCCAGGATGTTCACGGCGCCCCAGAAAAGGTACTGGCCGTTTACCCGGGCGAGCATGGACTGTCCCTGGGTGCCCGTCGTCGGCGGGGTGGAGCCCAGCGAGACCGCGGCTTCCTTGGGCAGAGGTTCGAATTTGCCTGGCATGGTCAGGCGCGAGGTGAGCATGGACTGCACGGCCGGGCCGAGATAGAGGAACTTCTCCGGGCCGTTGACCTTGAAGGGCAGCACGGCGTAGGTCTTGGCCGTCTGGGCCAGGGCCGCGCCCGCCAGGGTCAGGGTCAGGACCAGGGCTATCGATATATTCCTTAAAAATTTCATGGTGTTCCTCCGGTGAGATGAACGCTGTGGAAGCAGAACGCGCGAGGCGGCACTCTAGCAGGCCCCCCCGTGTTCTGTAAAGCAAGGACGCCGGGATGGGCCATTCGTTACGGAGCTTCCGCCTCGTGGGCGGCGCGGCCGAGGCCGGGGGCATCGAGGATCTGCTGCGGGCACAGGGCTTCGCCTTCGAGCCCGAGCCCTTCTGGTCGCTGGCGCGACGCCTGACCGGGGAACCCTTTCCCTTGGGTGGATCGCTGGCCGCCCGTTTCGGCCGGGTCTACATCCAGGACCGCTCCTCCATGCTCCCGCCCCTGCTCCTGGCGCCGCCTCCCGGGGCCGTGGTGCTGGACATGTGCGCCAGCCCGGGGAGCAAGACCGGTCTCCTGTCCCAGATGGTGGGTTCTCAGGGCTTCGTGCTGGCGGTGGAGGCCTCGGCCGATCGTCTGGCCACCCTGCGCGCCAACCTGCGGCGCATGGGCGCGGCCAACACGGCCACGATAGGCCTCTCTTCGGAACGGCTGCCTCTGGCCGAGGGCTCCTTCGACCACATTCTGCTGGACCCGCCGTGCAGCGGCTGGGGCACGGCGGAGCGCAACCCCAAGGTTCTCGAACTCTGGTCCGGCGACAAGACCGCGCCCTTGGTGCGGCTTCAGCGCGTGCTCCTGGCCAAGGCCGCCGCGCTCCTGGCCCCCGGGGGGCGGCTTCTCTACTCGACCTGCACCACCAATGTGGAGGAGAACGAGGAGCAGACCGCCTGGGCCCTGTCCGAACTGGACCTGGAGCCCGCGCCCCTGTCGCCGCCCCCCGGTTTCGTCTTCGACGCCCCGCTGCTCGGGCTCGACGGCGTGCTGCGGGTGGCCGAGGAGTCTCAGGGACAGGGGTTCTATCTGGCGGCCTTCACCCGGCGGGGCGGAGGGCGAGCCGCCGCCTCGGAGCGCGCGGCCCTTCCCGGCAAGCGTCTGAACCCGGCCCGGCTGGCCACGGAGGCCCCGGTGGACTGGGAGGCCCTGCCGCCGGGTCAGATCCACGACTTCAACGGCAAGGTCTATTTCCTTCATGAACGGGCGCTGGAGCTTCTGCCCCAGGGCCTTCGCTGGCAGGGCTTCGCCCTGGGCAAGACGGCGGCCGGAGTCTTTCGGCCCGATCCCCTGTGCCGCCCGCTGCTGCCGTCCCTGGCGAGCCTCCCGGTCGGGCGCGTGTTCGACGCCCAGGAGCCCGCCGAACTGGAGGCCTTGCTCTCGGGCCAGGCCGTGCCCTGCGGTGAAGGGAAAGGACCGGCCGCGTTGTATTACCGGGGGCTGAGCCTGGGCTTCGTCGGCCGCAAGGGAGGCCGTTTTCTCTGGACCGGCGCGGGTCTATAATGAATATCCTTTCAATTCAATTTGTTGCGTCGAACGATTTTTTTGATGATTTCTTTTGACAACCCGGGCCGGGCTATGTCATATGAGCCTTCCGCCGGGGGTTCCGGGGTTCGTTGACAGAGCCTGCCCATGTGAGTAGCTCCTTCCCGGGGGCGGATAGCTCAGCTGGGAGAGCACCGGCCTTACAAGCCGGGGGTCGCAGGTTCGAGCCCTGTTCCGCCCACCAGCGGATTCATAGCGCGGAGCCGTAGTTCAGTCGGTTAGAACGCCGGCCTGTCACGTCGGAGGTCGCGAGTTCGAGTCTCGTCGGCTCCGCCAGCAAGATCCAGGGGATCGGGAAACACCCGGTCCCCTGTTTCATTCTAGAAGAAAGCCCAATCGCCATTGTTCGGGTTGTTTCCTTTCAGCGACGGTCGGAGGGCGCCACCTCAGGCCGTCGCTGTCTTGTGTTGGACCGCGTGTTGGACCTTTCGTCCGAGTCCCCCCTCCAGGAGCTGGAGGTGCGGGCGCAGGTGGTCCAGCCTCTTCACATATCGTTCGGTGGTCGAGAGCCTCTTGTGGCGGAGCACGCCCTGGATCACCACCAGAGGCACGCCCAGCTTGGCCAGGATGCTGGCGGTCAGGTGCCGGATGCCGTGGCAGTCGAACCGCCGCACCCCGGCCCGCTCGCAGAGATCCCGCAGGAAGCGCCGATACTCCTTGAACGCCTCGCCCTTGTGCCGGCCCTCCTGGTGCGTGAAGACCAATCCCTCGCCGGAAGTCCGCCCACGGTGCTCCAGGAGCACGTCGCGCAGGTCAGTGGTCATGGGGATCCAGTCGGCCTCCATGGAGCCGTCCTTGCGCTTGCGGGTGAACAGCCGGACGCTGCCGTCCTCGAAGTCCACGTCCTCCCAGCGCAGCCGGAAGAGCTCCCCGCGCCGGGCGGCCGTGTGCAGGAAGGTGAGCAGCATGGCCCTGTCCTGGCCCTGGGCCGCGTCCACCACGGCCCAGAAGTCGGCCTCGGGCGGCACGTAGCGGTCCACCCGGTGCTCCGGGAACTGGTCCACGGCCAGGAAGGGGTTGGCCTGGGGCAGGCCCAGGAACTTGCTTCCCCAGGCCCAGGCCGCGGCCAGGTTCTTGCGTTCCTTGTTGGCCGCGTTGCCGCCCCGGGCCTCGAACTGGCCCTGGAGGTGCTCCAAGGCCTGGCCCGGCGTGAGCCCGGCCGCGGGCAGGAGCGGGTCCACCGCCGCCAGGAGCCGCGCCAGGATGTTCTTTTTCTCGGAATAGGTCTTGGGAACGTAGCGCACGGCGTAGTCCATGTACCTATTGCCCCACTCCAGCAGCGAGACCGTGGCGGTCGATGCGCCGGATGGCGTCCTCGCGGGTCTCTCCAGCGCCCGCCGCGTGCGGGCCTCCCAGTCCATGGCCTCGGCCCTGGTCGGTAGCAGCGGGCTCCGGATCCTCCGGTTCCGATGCTTGACCTGACCGAACCAGCGCCCTGTCCATTTCCCGTTCCTCTTGTGCTTGTGCGGCATGGGTTTTCCTTATGCTTTCGCCGATTAAGCTTTCAAAGAACACGGGACGGCGACCAAGCTTGACCCCGCCGTAGCGGGCAAAATACTTCAGAACCATTCCCTCGGAAACCCCGAAGATCGCGGCCACCTCGCCGGTTGTCAGCCGACGGCCCAATTCCTTGATGACGAGCGGATTGTCCATCACGTCCCCCGCAGCTCCCTGAACCTCGCCAAAAACTCCTCCTCCGCCTGTTCCGGGGCCCAGCAGTGCAGGGTCACGGCCGCCGGGCGGACGTACTCCGTGCCCCAGGGCGCGGGCGGATCGCCCAGGAGCTGGCCGCGCTCGGCCATGAGCAGGGCCATGTCGGCCTGCTTCACCGAGGGATGGGCCAGGGCCGGGACGCCGAAGGCCCGGGCCACCGCGGCCTGCACCCCGGCCTCCACGTCGCGCCAGTCCAGGATGCCCCGCTCCTGCCCGGCGTAGAGCATGGCCGCGTCCTTGAGCGGCCGGATCAGGTCGCCCATGTAGGCCTCGGCCGCGTCGTGCAGCAGGCCCTCCAGGGCGTGGCCCCGGGCGCCAGCCGCGAGACGAGCACGCTGTGTTCGGCCACGGAATAGTAGCGCCGCACGTGGCCGTTGAAGCGGCACTGCATGGCCAGGGAACGGGCCACGTCCTCGATGACCACGGCCGCCGGGTCGGGCGCCAGGGGAAAGAACATCCGGCCGGTGTAGGTCTGCTTCCAGAGCATGGGGCCTCCTAGTCCACGTAGCAGCCGCGCTCGCAGCGGGTTTCGGGTTCCGCCGTCCGGGCCGCGCCGCGCGGCAGCAGGTCGCGCAGGCGCACGAGCTTCTGCCGGGCCAGGACCACGCAGGCTTGACCACCCTCGCGCCACTCCACGCCGCCCAGGGCGTCCACGGCCCGGATGGCCTCCTCCACCCGCCGGGTCAGCTCCGCCGGGCCCAGGTCCTCCCGCCCGCGCCGGGTGCGCTCCGCGCAGAGCCGGGCCGCGTCGGGATCGTTCAGGTCGAGCAGTAGGCCGGGCCTGCCGTTGATCACGACACCCCTCATGGCTTCCTCCTTTTCCGCCCGCTCCGGGCGCGGACGGCGCAGAACACGATCAGGCCGATGAACGCGAACCCCAGGGCCTGGGACAGGATCGGGGGCTCAGCGGCCATCGCCGCTCTCCACCTGGCGCAGCAGGGCCATGATGGCCGTGACCGCCTCGTGCCCCTCGCGCAGGATGTCCCGCCGGTCCCGTTCGGAAAGCTCGCCGTCGGCCAGTCCCCCGGCCGTGCGGGCCACCAGTTCGCCGAACTCCTTCACGGCCACGAGGCATTGCCGCTGCACGGGCTCCACGCCCGGCGCGGCCTCGGGCAGCCGGACGAAGGCCCCGCCCATCTCGCGGGCCAGGAAATGCAGGGCCGCGTCCGATCCGGCCGCCTCCATGAGGGGCAGGACCAGGTCCGCGCCGAGCTTGTGCCCGGGCTGGCTTGAAAGCTCGCTCATGAGCGTGGCGTAGGGCTTGCCCAGCATGTCCGCGATGGTCTCGGCCCGCAGGCCGCTGGGCGCGCGCTTGACCAACTGGTGCAAAACCGCCGCGAGAGAGGGGAACGTGGGCCGCATCTGCGAAACCTCAGCCTGTTTTTGCGTGGACCAGGACGAAAAAATACCTGTATGGCCTACTTCATGAACTTCTTGGCACTCAGAAGCTCTTCCAAGGAACGGAGCCAGCGTCCAATGAGGAGACAAATCGCAGGGCCAGCAAGTCCAGATGACTGCAAGAAGTAATATGTCTCGTCCATTTTGTTGCCAACGATCACCACGGCTGCGATCCTGTTCTCCATCGCTGAGTTGATGTGGCGAAGAAAATTAGCACGATCATCAGAATATTGGATTCTGTCCACGCGCTCCAGAATTGAGGATATTGCGTTGTTGCATTCCTCGCCGAACATTTCAGAGAACGGTGATTGCGATTGCTTGGGCATGTTCGACCTCCATTCAGTCCTGCCGGTTCGTCACGGCGTTTCCGTTGATCCTGGGCTTGGGTCCGGCCTAGCCCCGGAAGGCCTGCATGAACTGCTCGTGCAGGTCGCGGGGCTTGGGCCCGGGCTTGATGTCCTGGGCCCGGGGCAGCAGCTGGGCGGGAATGCCCTGGTCCACCAGCTGGGCGTGGCGGCGGGTGGGCATGGTCTCCTGGTTGCAGAGCTTGGACACGCTGTTGGGCGTCACGCCCAGGCGGCGGCCGAGCTCGGAGAACGTGAGACCGTTACGGGAAAGCCAGAGACGGAGCGCCTCTTGCCGTGTCAATGAAGATAAGTTAGGGCTGATAGGCAATTGCATACGTCACCTCCGGGGATTGGAATGAGCCAGGAAAAACTCACCGTCGGCAGGCTGCGCCGAACCCTGCGGGACCTGCCGCCCGACATGCCCGTGACCTTCGGCAGCACGTCGTATTCCCGTCTTCCATTGACCTTTGTGCGCACGAAGACTTGGGACGATGACGACAAGATCGTGATGATCGAGCTGTGCGAGCTCTTCGCGACCACCGAAGAGGAAGAAAGCATCGCGGAGCCCGAACACGACCTGCGGATCACGGTTGAAGACCTGCTCTTGAGGTTGAAGCCCTACGAGGACGACTGGACCGTGGACTTCAGCTGCTCCCTGGAAGGAACGCCGCTGGAGTTCCAGCGCATGGGGCCGGTGCTGGCCTTTGACCTCGTCCAGCCCCGGCCGCCGTTGGACTGGGACGAACTGGAATAGAAGGCTCACCGGTGCCTCCAGGAGGGAACGATCCTTGGTGGGAACGGCAACAAGGGCGGCGCGTGATGCTCCACGACGCGCAGCAGGGACTTGATGCTGCCGGCCGGGTAGAAGAGGTTCTCGCCGGGATAACAGGGGTCCTGCTCCATGGTGCGGATGATGTACTTTGAGGAACGCCGCTCGATGATGAGGAGTTCAAGCTCGCGGTCGTACCTCAACTCCACCTCCAGGGCCAAACGGCGCAGCCATTCGGCCGTGATGGCCAACCGGGATTCGATGCGCTGGTCGGCCTTGGGCTGCGCCTCGGGACCGGCGGGGGCCGCCGCTGACGGCGACTGGCCGAGAAGACGGCCGAGGGTGCGCTGAAAGGTTTCCCGGTCGCGGGGATCGGGCAGGATTTGTGCGAGGAGCTTTTCGAATTCGGGAACGGCGTCGCTCGACATGGCTTCCTCCGGCTTGGCGTGAAAATGTTCGGTTCGCGTTTGGTGTTGATTCGGGGATATGGGTATTTTTTAACTGAGTCAAGATATTTTTCAACTAGGATTAAAAAATAGATGTGCGACGAGCTAGGCGACCGCTTATCGGCGTTGGCTAAATCCCTTGGAAAGGAAGACCAAGAACTTGCACAACTTGGTGGAATTTCTAAGGAAACTTTATCAGGCTATAAGAGCGGGCGCGCGCAACCACGCTTTGGCGCACTCTTGGAGTGGTGCAAAAATACCGGAGTGAATGCCAACTGGCTGCTTCTGGGCGAAGGCCCCATGTTCCGCGACCAGATTCAGACCTTGGCCGATCCCATTGCCCAGCGCGTGGAGGCCGTGGGCCGGACCATGCGCGAGTCAGGCGCGGCCGAGGCCGACATCCTGAAGGCCATCCGGGCCATGATCGACGGCGAGATCGCCAAGGCCGGGCCCGCCACGGAGCCTGACCCTGCGCCCACCGTCGGCAGCGCTTCCGCGTGATCCCTGGGGGAAAGGGACGACAGCGGACAACCGGCGGGGCGTGAGGTCGGGGGGAAAGAGGGTGGACGTCGGGGTTCGCCTCGGCGGCCAGGTCAAACATGAGGAGCAGACAGGGTGGCCAAGACCACTGACGCATACGCCAACGGAAACAACGGCGCGGAGACCGAACGCGCGGACCTGCACAAGATCATCTGGCGCATCGCCAACGACCTGCGCGGCAGCGTGGACGGCTGGGACTTCAAGGGCTATGTGCTGGGCTTTTTGTTCTACCGCTTCATCTCCGAGAACCTCGCCGCCTACCTCAACGAGCAGGAGCGCGCGGCCGGGGCTTCGGACTTCGACTACGCCGACCTGAGCGACGCGGACGCCGAATCCGGCCGCGCCGAGACCGTGAGGGAAAAGGGATTCTACATCCTGCCCTCGCAGCTGTTCGCCAATGTGCGCGAACGCGCCCGGCAGGACGCGGACCTCAACGAGACCTTGAGCCGCGTCTTCACCGACATCGAGGCCTCGGCCAAGGGCGCGGACAGCGAGGACGACTTCAAGGGCCTGTTCGACGACATCGACGTCAATTCCAGCAAGCTCGGCCCCACGGTGGCCAGACGCAACGAGAAGCTGGTCAAGCTGCTCGAGGCCATCGGCGACCTGCCCCTGAACAACGGCTCGGGAGCATTCTCGGGCAACAGCATCGACCTCTTCGGCGACGCCTACGAATATCTGATGCAGATGTACGCCTCCACCGCGGGCAAGTCCGGCGGCGAGTTCTACACCCCGCAGGAGGTCTCCGAGCTCTTGGCCCGCATCACGGTGGTCGGCAAGGAAGAGGTGAACAAGGTCTATGACCCGGCCTGCGGCTCCGGCTCCCTGCTGCTGAAATTCGCCAAGGTGCTGGGGACGGACAAGGTGCGCCAAGGCTTCTTCGGCCAGGAGATCAACCTGACCACCTACAACCTGTGCCGGATCAACATGTTCCTGCACGACATCAACTTCGAGAAGTTCGACATCGCCCACGGCGACACGCTCACCGACCCCAAACACTGGGACGACGAGCCCTTCGAGGCCATCGTCTCCAATCCGCCGTACTCCATCAAATGGGACGGCGACGCCAACCCCCTGCTCATCAACGACCCGCGCTTCGCGCCCGCGGGCGTGCTCGCGCCCAAGAGCAAGGCCGACCTGGCCTTCACCATGCACATCCTTTCCTGGCTGGCGGTGAACGGCACGGCGGCCGTGGTCGAATTCCCCGGCGTGCTCTATCGCGGCGGGGCCGAGGCCAAGATCAGGCAATACCTCATCGACAACAACTACGTGGATGCGGTGATCCAACTGCCGCCCGACCTGTTCTTCGGCACCACCATCGCCACCTGCGTCATCGTGCTCAAGAAGTCCAAGTTCGACAACGCCACCCTGTTCATCGACGCATCCAAGGAATTCACCCGCAACGGCAACAAGAACAAGCTCACCGAGCCGCACCGGCAAAAAATCCTCGAGGCCTACACCGGCCGCCAGGACATCCCCCACTTCGCCCGCCTGGTGCGCAACGCCGACATCGCCGAAAACGGCTACAACATCGCGGTGTCCTCGTACGTGGAGCAGGAGGACGTCCGCGAGGCAGTGGACATCAAGGCGCTCAACGCCGAGATCGGCCGCATCGTGGCCCGGCAGGCCGAACTCCGGGAGCGGATCGACGCCATTGTCGCCGACCTGGAGGGGGGAGTCGCATGAGCGGGGGGAATTTGTGCAAGGGGTTGCTGCACAATTGCAGGGGGACGAGACATGAGCCGCATCGATGACCTCATCGCCAAACTGTGCCCCAAGGGGGTGGAGTTCAAGGAACTGGGCGAGCTTGGTGAACTTGTGCGCGGCAATGGGATGCCGAAATCCGACTTCGGAGATTCCGGGGTCGGATGCATACATTATGGACAGGTTTACACCCATTACGGGGTTTGGGCGAAGGAGACGATTTCTTATATTTCGGAGGAGAAGGCACAGAAGCTGGCCAAAGTTGACCCTGGTGATCTTATCATCACAAATACCAGCGAAAATGTCGAAGACGTGTGCAAGGCGGTCGCATGGCTCGGAGAAGCTCCGATTGTTACAGGTGGCCATGCGACGGTGCTGAAGCACGATCAAGACCCGAAATACCTTTCGTACTATCTGTGCACCTCATATTTCTTCGCAGAGAAAAAAAAATATGCGCTCGGCGCGAAAGTGGTTGACGTCTCGGCGAAAAATCTCGCAAAAATTAAGATTCCCGTCCCCCCTCTTGAGGTGCAGCGCGCGATCGTGAAGGTGCTGGACGCATTCACGGAGCTGGAGGCGGAGCTGGAGGCGGAGCTGGAGGCGCGTCGACGGCAGTACCAGTACTACCGCGACGCGCTCCTCAGCTTTGAGGGTGGCGAAGATGTGTTGGAGATGGCATTGGGTGACGTGATTACAGCGCTTAGAACAGGCCTGAATCCTCGTCAAAACTTCAATCTTAATCCGAACGATGCAAAAAATTGGTATGTTACGGTTAGAGAGTTAGACGGTTTTAATGTGCGCATCAGCGATAGAACTGATCGCGTTAATGATATTGGACTTGATTTGATACAGAATAGATCAAAACTTCAGATTGGTGATGTTTTATTTTCTGGAACAGGAACGATTGGTCGAACAGCGCTCATCACGGAAACTCCAACTAACTGGAACGTTAAAGAAGGTATCTATGTAATTACACCGAACGTTAATTATATAAATGCACGGTTTTTAGTGTATTTATTGCATTCAAGTAATACTCGTAATCAAATTCTTGCCCAAGCTGACGGGTCAACGGTAGTGAGCATCCCAATGGCAGCTTTGCGCAAGATTCGCATCCCAGTCCCGCCCCTGTCCGAGCAGGCCCGCATCGTGGCCATCCTCGATACATTCGACGCCCTGGTGAACGACTTGACCTCCGGTCTGCCCGCCGAGATCGCGGCCCGGCGCACGCAGTACGCGCACTATCGCGACCGTCTGCTCACCTTCAGGGAGGCCGCATGAGCGAGGGCCCCAAGCCGTTGCGCTACGAGCCCATCGCGCTCTCGGACGAGAGCACGGTGGTGGCGGAATTCGTGCCCGAGGCCGGGCGCGACGCGGCCTACCAGTCCGAGGCCGAGTTGGAGAAGGCCTTCATCCAGAGGCTGCGGGCGCAGGCCTACGAGCATCTGCGCATCGCCTCGGAGGCCGAGCTCGTCGACAATCTGCGCCGCCAGTTGGAGCGGCTCAACGCCATCGCCTTTTCCGACGCCGAATGGGAGCGCTTCTTTCGGGACCGCATCGCGGGGGCCAACGACGGCATCGTGGAGAAGACCGCGCGCATCCAGGAGGACCACGTCCAGATCCTCAAGCGCGACGACGGCACGACCAAGAACATCTCCCTCATCGACAAGCGGGACATCCACAACAACAGCCTGCAGGTCATCAACCAGTACGAGGCGGAAGGCAGGCGGGCCAACCGCTACGACGTGACCATCCTGGTCAACGGCCTGCCCCTGGCGCATGTGGAGCTCAAACGCCGGGGCGTGGACATCCGCGAAGCCTTCAACCAGATCGACCGCTACCAGCGGGACAGCTTTTGGGCGGGCTCGGGCCTGTTCGAGTACGTGCAGATCTTCGTCATCAGCAACGGCACGCTGACCAAGTACTACAGCAACACGGTGCGCGACGGGCATCTGGCCGAGCGGCGCGGCGGGCGCGGCGGCCAGAAGACCTCCAACAGCTTCGCCTTCACCAGCTGGTGGGCCGACGCCGCGAACCGGCCGATCACGGACCTGGACGGCTTCATCCGCACCTTCTTCGCCAAGCACACGCTGCTGCACATCCTGACCCGCTACTGCGTGTTCGACGTGGACCGCAAGCTCCTGGTCATGCGGCCGTATCAGATCGTGGCCGCGGAGCGCATCCTGCAGCGCATCGTCACGAGCACCAACCAGCGGCGGCTAGGCTGCATGGAGGCGGGCGGCTACATCTGGCACACCACGGGCTCCGGCAAGACGCTGACCAGCTTCAAGGCCGCGCAGCTGGCGCGGAACCTCCCGGCCATCGACAAGGTGCTGTTCGTGGTGGACCGCAAGGACCTGGACTACCAGACCATGCGCGAATACGAGCGCTTCGAGAAGGGCGCGGCCAACTCCAACACCTCCACCAAGGTGCTGCAAAGGCAGCTGGAAGACCCCAACGCGCGCATCATCATCACCACGATCCAGAAGCTGTCCCGCTTCGTGGCCGTGAACCGGCAGCACCCGGTCTATGACCAGCACGTGGTGGTCATCTTCGACGAGTGTCACCGCAGCCAGTTCGGGGACATGCACGCCGAGATCACCCGCATGTTCCGGCGCTATCACCTGTTCGGCTTCACCGGAACGCCGATCTTCGCCGACAACGCGGGCTCGGGCGGCGATCCGCTGCGGCGCACCACGGAACAGGCCTTCGGCGACAAGCTGCACACCTACACCATCGTGGACGCCATCGGGGACAAGAACGTGCTGCCGTTCCGCATCGACTACATCAGCACGATCAGGACGCAGCCGAACATCACGGACAAGAAGGTGTCGGCCATCGACACCGAGCGGGCCCTGCTCGACTCGGAGCGCATCGCCCAGATCGTGGGCTACATCCGCGAGCACTTCGACCAGAAGACTAGGCGCGCCACCAGCTACCGCCATGACGGCAAGCGCCTGAGCGGGTTCAATTCCCTGTTCGCCACCGCCTCCATCGAGGCCGCCAAGCGCTACTACGCGGAGTTCGCCGAGCAGCAGAAGGAGCTGCCTCCCGGCCGCCGCCTCAAGGTGGGCCTGATCTACAGCTTCGCCGCCAACGAGGGAGAGGGCGACACGCTGCCCGAAGAGGAATTCGAAGCCGCGGGGCTGGACCAGGGCTCACGCGATTTCCTGGAGGCGGCCATCCAGGACTACAACGCCATGTTCGGCACGAGCTACGATACCTCGGCGGACAGGTTCCAGAACTACTACAAGGACCTGTCGCTACGGCTGAAAAAACGGGAGCTGGATGTGGCCATCGTGGTCAACATGTTCCTGACCGGGTTCGACGCCACCACGCTCAACACCCTGTGGGCGGACAAGCCGTTGCGCGCGCACGGCCTGCTCCAGGCCTATTCGCGCACCAACCGCATCCTCAATTCCGTCAAGACCTACGGCAACATCGTCTCCTTCCGCGACCTGGAGCAGGAGACCAACGACGCCCTGGCGCTGTTCGGCAACAAGGACGCCAGGCGGACCGTGCTGCTCAAGCCCTACGCCGAGTATCACCAGGAGTACCGGGAGCTGGTCGCGGAGCTGGCCGGAACCTTCCCGCCGGACCGCCCCATCGTGGGAGAGGCGGCGCAAAAGGCGTTCATCAGGCTCTTCGGCGCCATCCTGCGCCTGCGGAACATCCTCGCGTCCTTCGATGAGTTCGTCGGCAACGAGCTCCTGACCGCGCGCGACTTCCAGGATTACCAGAGCCTGTACCTGAACCTGCACGCCGAGTTCCGCAACGTCTCGGAGGCGGAAAAGGAGTCCATCAACGACGACGTGGTCTTCGAGATCGAGTTGATCAAGCAGGTCGAGATCAACGTGGACTACATCCTCATGCTGGTGGAGCAATACCTGCGGGCCAAGGGGGCCGGAACGGACAAGGAAATCCGCGCGGCCATCGGGCGCGCGGTGGACTCCAGCCCCAGCCTGCGCAGCAAGAAGGATCTCATCGAGCAGTTCGTGGACGCCGTCTCCGCCTCCGCCAAGGTGGACGCCCAGTGGGTCGCCTTCGTCGCGGCCAAGAAGGCCGAGGAACTCGAGCGGATCATCGCCGACGAGGGGCTTCGCGCCGACGAGACCAGGGCGTTCGTGGAGAACGCCTTCCGCGACGGCGGCATTCCGGCCACCGGCACCGCGATCACCAAAATCCTGCCGCCGGTTTCACGGTTCAACAAGACCAACGACCACGCGACCAAGAAGAGAACCGTGCTGGACAAGCTGGCCGCGTTCTTCGAACGGTTCTTCGGACTGGCCTGAGGAGGAGCTCCCTCGTCGTCGGCATCCGTTGCGGAGGCTGCCCCTTCAGCGTCAAGCGCGAGCCGCCGCACCTCCATGAAATTCGTTCCCAAAACGAACCGCTCTATTTTTTATTTTTTGGGAACCATCACTTGACTTCTTTTTGGGAACGCATTAGTTCTTCGCACATGCGTGTGATCGCCAAAAAAACCCTCCGAGTTTTTTGGGAGAACCACCCGGACGCGGAGGGGCCGCTTCAGGCCTGGCATCACGAGCTGACAAAGGCCACGTGGAAAGACTGGACGGAAATGAAGAGGCGCTTTCCATCGGCGGACGCAGTAGGAGGGGATCGCTATGTTTTCAACATCAAGGGGAATACATACCGACTGGTGGCGGAAATCGCCTTCGCCTTCGGCATCGTGTTTGTCAAGTTCATAGGCACACACGCCGAATACGACCGGATTACCGCCAGGGAGGTGGAGCCCAAATGACGAACACCATCAAGATCATCAAAACGGAGGCCGCGAACAACAAAGCGTTGAAGCGCATTGAGCATCTCATGGGGACGGCGCGTCCCGGAACCCCGGAGGGCGATGAGCTCGAACTTTTGACCACGCTTGTGGAGCTGTATGAGAAGGAAAATGCTCCGATACTCCCGCCTTCGCCTGTTGAGGCCATCAGATTCCGCATGGATCAGATGGACCTGACCAACAGGGACTTGGTGCCGATTCTTGGCAGTAAGTCCCGGGTCTCCGAGGTGCTTTCCGGGAAGCGGCCTTTGACTTTGAGCATGATCCGGGCTCTCCGCAAGCATCTCGATATTCCCGCCGATGTGCTGGTGGATTCTCCCGAAGAACTGCCCCAAGAGCCCACGGGCATACAGTGGGAGAACTACCCTCTGAAAGAGCTTGTCCATCGAGGGTGGTTCCAGGGCCTCAAGCGTTGGAAAAAGGAGTTCTCCGCTCAAGCGGAAGAATGGATGCGGGATCTGCATGAACGTGCCGGGGGCGGCCCATTTTGCGCTCCTGCGGCCTGCTTCCGCAAGGGAAGCCGCAGAAACGCCAAGGCCGACTCCTACGCCCTGCATGCCTGGATTCTCTGCGTGAAGGCTAAGGCGACGCAAATCCTGCGGGAGCATCGCAGCGAACTCGGGACGTTTGAGCGGAACCGGCTTGACGATGACTTCTTCCGTGAGATCGTCCGGTTGAGCGTCCAGGAAAACGGCCCCAAGGTGGCCCAGAATCTCTTGAAGGTGTATGGAATCCTGCTGGTCATCGTCCCGCATTTCGACAAGACTTATTTGGACGGCGCGGCCATGCTCCTGGAGGACGGCACGCCCGTCATCGGTCTGACCCTGCGCCATGACCGCATCGACAACTTTTGGTTTTGCCTTCTGCACGAGCTGGCCCACGTCCGGGAGCACCTGCATCCGGACAACACGGACCTGGTCCTCGACGACCTGGACATCCACGTCGATGATGACGGGATAGAAAAACAGGCCGACATGATCGCGCGCGAGGCTGAACTCCCTGCTGATGTCTGGAAGAAAAGCAAGGCCTACCAGCTGCCGACGGCGCAAAACGTCCGGAGCTTGGCGAAAGCGCAGAAAATTCACCCGGCCATTGTGGCTGGACGGGCTCGTTTTGAGATAAAGAATTACAGGATGTTGTCCAAGCTTGTCGGATTCAAAACCGTTCGCGAGCTTTTCGCGAAGGAAATGCAAGGCCCAAGCGGGCATTAATATATACAAAGGCGAAGGCCGCCGTCTCAACTAGGAGAGCAGCGGCCCTTGGCATACGCGGAAACCGCGCACACGATGTCTGGTACACATTCGTTATGCGGCCTCCCTTGATATGTCAAGCTGCTCTCCCGCAAATGAAGACCCTCTGTGGGTCATGAAAGGAGCCCATCATGGGCTACAATCCGAAGCGTTCCTCTGCGGCCGTGGCGAGCCTTGCGGCTCAAGTTCTGCAGGACGGCAACTCCTCTGGGGTTCAGAGGCGGTTGGCCGGTTCCGTGCTGTCGCAGACGAACACGGGCAACCAGACTGGGGCGGAATTGGAAGGCTTGGCTTCGCGGGTTCTCCAGAGCGAAAAGTACAATGACCTGACCCAGGCCTTGGCTGGGTCGGTGCTTTCGCAATCCAATAAGGCCCGGTAGTCTGATCGACAACAAGGCCCCCGCTTCGGCGGGGGCCTTCCTTTTCACATCCCCACCCCGGCGGACCAGCCGGAAGGCTTGAAGACCGCGAGCTTCTCCTCGTCCTCGATGTAGGCCAGCCAGCCCGCGCGGGGCATGGCCGAGGCCCAGGCCGAGCCGGTCCAGACCACCACCCGGCCCTCCAGCCCGGCCCAGTCGCCCGAGGCGGACGCGGCCACGATGTAGGAATCCCCGGCCGCCGGGCCGGCGGGCGGGGCGGCCAGGTCACGGTCCCTGACCGAGAGGTGGAAGCCGAAGCGGCCCAGGGTGAGCAGGTTGGCGTCCATGGCCACGTTCCAGCCGGACTCGCCCAGGCCCCAGCCGTAGTTCAGGCCGCTGCGCGGCTCGACGGAAGCAGGCATCAGATCCCTCCGTAGAAGTTCCCGTACTGGAAGCCGTAGCCCGCGCGCGGGATCACGCGGTCATGGCGCTGGAGGCTCGCGAGCCCGTCGCGCACGGACTCCAGCTCGAAGCGCAGCCGCCCGTTGAGGCGGTAGGAACTCGCCGAGGGCTCGCGGGCGGCGTAATGGGCGGCCGCCTCCTCCGGGGTGAGCGCCCGGCCCACGTAGTAGGCCAGCTCGTCGAGGGTGCCCGCGACCCACTGGAGCGCCGGACGGCCCATGATGCAGATCGGATTCGCGGGCGCGTGGTCCAGGACCGAGGGCAGGGTCAGGCTCGTGTTCAGCACGCCGTTGATGAACATCTCCAGCTTCCAGACGTTGGGGCTCACCTGGCGGCGCTGGAACACGTAGTGCCGGTAGGCCCCGTCGTTGAGGCCGGTGGCGGCGGAGGTGAGCTCGTATCCGCCGCCCGACTGGTCCCGCATCTGGATGCGCCCGGCCGAGCTGTAGTTGGAGAAGATCGTGGGGCCCTGGTAGGGCGAGGGGTCGTAGAACTTGCCGAAGACCATGCCGTAGGCCGTGCCGGTGAACTTCAGCCAGCACTCGATGGCGTATTCCCCGGTTCCGGGGTTGAGCGAGGCATGGTGCGCGGCCTGGGCGCGGGAGCTCGTGCCGTCGAAGCGCACGGCCGTGTTTCCGGGCACGGCTCCGGCCTCGCCGAAGACCGGGTTGTTGGAACAGGCGGCGTCGTGGCCGTGGCCGGTGGAGTCCGCGAGGGTCGGACCGGCCGCCTCGCCCATGCGCCAGTAGGCCGTGGGACCGGCGGCCGCCACGACCTGGTCGTAGGTCCGGGTCTCCGGGTCCGGCAGGGCCAGCCCGCTGTCGGCCCGCTCCTCGGCCGGGGCGTAGTCCCAGCCCTCGGCATCGAGCCCCTGCACGGTGCGCAGGAGCGTGTCCGTCTCGCCGTAGATGCGCAGGGTGGAGGTGGTCCCCTGCTCCGGGGTGACGCCGTCCTCCTCCTGGGTCACCACGTAGGCGGTCTGCTGCACGCGGTTGCGGTGGGCCCAGGCCAGGGACAGCCCGACGGTTCCGGGGATGGCCGCGGGCCAGGCCTGGCCGTTCACGCGCAGCCGTCCCGGCGGATAGGGCCGGGCGAAGCGGCCCGCCAGGGTCACGGAGAGCTCCGGGGCCTCGGCCGGGGCCAGGGTCGCGCCCGGGGTCCGGGTCAGCACCCGGGCCTTCACGGTCTCGCCCGAGGCGTACTCCTCCCGGGGCAGGAGCGGCGAGGCGTCCAGCAGGGCCCGGGCCCCGGCCGGGTGCGGCGCGGGCAGGGTGTCCAGCACGCCCCGGGCCACGCCGAGCGCGCCGTTGTTCACGGACCGGACCAGGAGGATTTCGTTCTCCAGGAAGAGGAGCTGCCCGGGTTTGGCGGCCTCGAAGTCCGTCAGGTCCGCCAGCTGGATTTCGGTCTCCGCCGGGCCCACGGCCAGGGCCAGGACGCCGCCCGGGGTCCAGGCCCCGCCGAGGCCCTCGTCGGGGTCGTACCCCTGGCCCGCGTCGAACACGGCCTGGTACCCGGCGGAATCGGCCTGCGGCGCCGGGGCCAGGACCAGGAGCGCGGCCGAGTCCGGGCCGAATTCGTTGAGCAGGAACTGGTATTCGCCGGTGAGGTGCTTGATGACGTGCCAGTACGGGGCCTCCAGCAGGCGGGCCGCCGAGGCGGGCGCGGGCGCTCCGACCGGGCTGGTCCAGGGCACGGGCAGGGGCGGGGCCACGGTGGAGATCACGGGCTCGGCGAACACGTCCTGGGCGCAGGTGAGCCTGACCGTGCCGTCGGTGAGCGCGCCGTGGCTCACCGCCAACACGCGCAGGACCATGCGTTCGATGCAGTATTCCGGCCAGCGCCAGGCGAACACGTCGCCCGGCTTGAGGTTCCGGGCCGCGCGGGTGGCCACCAGGGTGGCCTGGCAGAGCGAGCCGGTGCGCTGGGCCAGCTCCCGGTCCGCCACGCGCTGGGCCAGCTCCGCGTGCCGGACGCCCGGGAAGTCCAGGGTCTCGGAGACCACGGAGCCCTGCATGTTCACGGCGGCCTGGTCGCGGGCGTAGACCGTGCGCTCCCGGTTCAGGTCGTCGCGCCAGAGCACCTTGACCTCGTTGGTGATCTCGCCCCAGCCCGGCCGGTAGTACTGCTCCACCCGGATGATCTCGTCCGGGCCCAGGAGCGCGAGCCCGGCCGGGTCGTAGTCCCCGCGCAGGAGCTTCAGGCCGATGCGGCCGCTGGACGGGATCTCGTAGAGCGTGGCGTCGATGTGTTCGAGCACGGACTGGATGAAGTCCTCGACGCTCGACTGGGCGTCCCAGAGCAGGGAGAGCCCGAGGCGTTCGGCGAAGAGGGTCGCGGCGGCGGCCGCGAAGCTCGGCAGGTCCAGGCCGCCGGGGTCCAGGCCCCGGCCCCAGTCCGCGTTGGTCAGGCACTCGTAGATCATGTGCGCGGGGTTCATGTCGAAGTCGGCGGCGGTCTCGGCCATGCCCTCGTAGGGCACGGCGGACTCGCCGATCTCGTCCCAGCGGACGTCGGCCGGGGCGAAGAGGGAGTCGGGCCGGGTGCGCACGGCGCGCACGCCCAGGGGCCGCATGTACGGGTTGTTGCCCCAGTAGGTCTGGCGGAAGACGAGCGAGGCCACGCCCCGGGCCGCGCTCATCAGGGGGGAGACCTTGGCCAGGAGGTACGGATGCCGGGGCTGGTAGGGGCCGCCGTTGAGGATGTTCACCACCCCGGAGACCCCGCCCTCGCTGTTGCTGAAGAGCGTGGGCGCGTCGAGCACGATGGAGCTGTCGCCGATGGACGGGTCGGGGCCGTCGGCGGTCCAGCGCCCGGTCTTCACGCCCTCCCAGCCGTACTTCTCGCCGAAGCGCAGGCCCAGGACCGCGTTGATCTCGTGGGCCAGGACCACGTGCAGGCCCCAGAAGTACTGGTAGCCGACGACGACGCTCTTGCCGCCCTTGCCGCCGCCGCTCATCGCCCGGCCTCCCGGCGGGCCAGGTCCAGGAGCTTGAGGGCCATGGCGTCGCCCGTGGCGGCCAGCTGTTCGCCCGGGGTGCCCTCATGGAGACATTGACGCCAGTCCAGGCCGTGGGCGGCGTAGAACGCGCGACAGCCCCGCAGGCAGTAGCCCAGGGCGCGCATGTGCCGGACGTGGACCCGGGGTTCGCTCATTTCTTGCCGCCTCCCTTGGATTTGATGGCCACGGTGCGCAGGTCGCCCCACCAGACCACGTTGGGGTTCTCGATGAGCCGGGAGCCGAAGAGCACGGGCACCGGGCGGCCCTCGGTGGCCGTGGGCACGTCGATGTCCGCCATGGTGGCGGGCTTGGCCCCCGGGTCGGACTTCGGCGAGCCGCGCAGAAAGGAGCCCAGGACCGCCACGGCCACCCAGGCCACGAGCCACCAGAAACCCACGGACGCCTCCTAGCAGACCGGATCGCCGGTCATGGGGTTTTTCCAGGGGATGAACGGCCAGCCCCCGAAGTTGGCGATGTTCCCGCGCGCGTCGCAGGTCTCCTTGGTCTTGTCGCAGCCCGCGCGCAGCGTGACGGGATCGCCCGCGCGGAGCCCGGGCAGGGCCCGGCGCAGCACGACGGCCTCCCCGGCGTGGGAGACGATCTCCCGGGCCCCGGCCGAGGTGGAGAGCAGCAGGCCCTTGGAGAAGAAGCCGTCGGGCTTGGACGAGAGCCCGCTCACGCGCAGGGTCGCGCCCTCCACGGCGAGCACGCTCCCGTCGAGTTCCCAGAGGCTGCCGTCCGGCCAGGAGGTGAAGGGGCGCGGCTCGTCCGGGCCCAGGCCCCGGCCCCGGAAGAAGAGCCGCCAGCCCGCGAGCCGGACCGCGCCGCCGACCCCGAGCACGGACCACCAGCGGTGGGCGCCGAAATCGGCGCAGGGGAGAAAGGTCTTCGCGTCGGCGAGGTTCGTGTCCAGGGCCACGTTCGTGACGCGCCAGAGCGCGCCGTCGTCGGACCAGTCGAGCTGCATCCGGCAGGGGGCCGCGCCGGCGGGCGCGACGAACAGGGCGGCGGCCACGTTGCGGGCCGGGCCCAGGTCGAGCACGAGGCGGCAGGCCTCGCCGGTGATCTCGCAGAAGGTGGACGGGTCCGCGTCGAGCACGTTCGAGGCCGGATGCCCGGCGGTCTCCGCCCCGGCCACGGAGAGGGTCCCGGCCAGAGGGGAGCAGTGGTGGTCCTGATACGGGCCGGGGGAGAAGAAGCGGAGCCCGGCCAGGCCGAAGGGCTCGGCCGAGGCCAAGGCCCAGCGGTCGTGCGCGCCCTGGCCCGGCCGGATGTGCAGGCCGAGCCAGGAGCCGCCCCAGGCGGGCAGTTCGGCGGCCAGGCCGCCGTCCAGGAGCTCCCCGCCCGGCGCGGCGGCCAGCATGGCCCGGGTCCAGGCCGCGCCGTCGTCGGAATGCTGGACAAAGAGCCGGATCGTCTCGCCGCTGACGCCCGCCCGCAGGGGAAAGACGGCCGCGAGGTCCAGCTCCGCCGGGGCCGCGAGGCGGATGCAGGCCCGGTAGACCCCGCCCTCGGGGGCGTACTGGACCGGGCCGAAGCCCTCCGCGTCCGGGTCGGGCAGCCCGGCCGGGTCCTCCCAGGCCGGGGCCGGAAGCCGCCCCGAGGGCGGGGTGTTGTTGAAGAGCGTCTCCGAGCCGGTGTAGTGGGCCACGCCGTCGGGGGTCTCAAAGCCCTGGATGACGATCCGGCGGCGCTGGAGGTCCGGGCACTCCCACCACTCCTCCTCCACGGACTGATAGCGGAGGACGCCCGCCTCGCCGCCCAGGGACTGCTCGCGGGTGAAGGTGTGGACGCAGCCGCCCGCGTCCTCGGTCCACTCCCCGCTCTTGTACCGGACCCAGTCCAGCTCCTCGGCGGGCGCGCTCACCTCGCCGTAGCTGCCGGTGTTCTCGTCCCAGATGTTCTCCGGCGGATATTCGGCGCTCGCCGCGCCGCTGTGGAAGTACTGGCCGGGCTCGAAGACGTGGCCGGACCCGGCGGCCACGGCGGTGTTCGGCTCGGAATAGTGGCCGTTGCTGTCCGGGGGCAGGCAGTGGCGGTCGCAGAAGTCGTGCGGGCAGGAGGGCGTGAACATGCGGCGCAGGCCCGGGGCCTTGATGGTCGTGAACACCGGCTCGCAGGTGAGCGTGGCGGTGATGCCCGCGAACTCGCAGCCGAGGATCCGGCCTTGCCAGACCACGTTCGCGCCGCCGTCCTCCAGGCGCAGGATCTTGAGGCGCACGACCCCGTCGGGCGTGCCCGTGGCGAAGAGCGCGGCCGGGCCGACGCCGATGGGCGCGGTGACCTTGTGCTCGGTGCGCGAGGCGTCGCCGGACTGCTCCGTGTCGCCCCGGGACAGGCCGGGCAGGACCGCGTAGACCTCCCCGCCGTGCTCCTGGGGCGCATCCGCCGAGGTGTAGCGCCAGACCGTGGAATAGAAGGTGAATTCATACAGCTCCACGGCGCTCATTGCCGGACCTCCCGCGCCCGGGTCTCCACCCGGCAGCAGCCCGCCCGCTCCCAGGAGAGCTCCACCCGGTCGGCGTCCAGCCGGGCCAGGGCGAGCCAGGAGACGCGCGCCGAAACAGGGATGGCGGGCAGGGCCTCGGTCACGGTCAGCTCCTCCAGGCCGCCGTCCAGGGCTCGGGCCGAGGACACCCGGCGGAGGACCGCGCCGTCCGGCGCGCGCAGGCAAAGCGCCCGGCGCGCGGGCGAGGCCAGGAGCTGGACGCAGGAGGCCGCCGCCACGGTGAGGACCGTGGCGCCCTGGGCCACGGGAGCGGCCAGGGCCAGGTCCGCCCGGCCCGTGGGCAGCCAGAACGCGGTGAGCCGCCCGGAGAGGCGGTGCAGGAAGCGGCGCAGCTCCAGGCTCTCCGCCGGGGTGTCCGCGCGCAGCCGCAGCGGGATGACGGAGGCCGTGGACTCGGAGTGGACCACCCGCCGCACGCCGCCGGTGCGGTTGTCCAGTTCCTCGGCCGCGCGCGAGCCCTGGCGCTCCATGCCCTCCGGGTCGCACCAGAGCCGTTGCGGGAAGAGCTCGGCGTGCTCCCAGACCGTCCAGGCCCGGCCCGGGTCCGGGGGCTCGGGGTCCAGGGCCGTGAACACGGCCGAGCCCAGGGAGCGCCCCGTGGGCAGGTCGCGACGGGTGAAGGCCAGGTCCATGCGGCAGGACAGCAGGGGCACGGCCTGGGCCCGGGGATAGCTCCCGGCCAGGGGCGCGGCCAGGGTCAGGCCGTCCGGGTCCACGGCCGCGATCTCCGCCTCTTCCCAGGATTCGGCGTGGCGGATCACCAGGGCCCGGCCGCCGGGCCGGAAGCCCGCCCCGGCCGTGTCGCAGTCCAGGCGCGAGACCCCGGCGGCCAGGGGGCCGAGGTCGCGCTGTCCCGGCCACCAGGGCAGGCCGCAGACCTGGTCCTGGGAGGTGTAGGACAGGGCCTCGAAGCGGGCGCGCTCGGCCGGGGTGCGCAGGTTGTATTCCATCTCCAGGACCACGCGCGGGCCGGTGCGCAGGGCTGAGCGGAGCTCCAGGCCGGAGCGCGCGGTCTGCACGTCGGTGAGCCACTCCAGGGCCTCCAGGTGCGGGGCCAGGGGGCGGAAGGGCCAGATCGCGGACATCCTACCTCCTCAGCACCTGGGGGTTCCGGCGGATGACGTTCAGGATGAGCTTCTCCCCGGAGGACGAGGAGAGGTAGTCCGCCACGATGTCGGGGTCCAGGGAGTTGACGATGCGGGTGTTCCCCCCGCGCTCCACGGCCTGGGTGAGCCGGTTCAGGGCCTGGGACAGGCCCGGGTCCCGGCCGCCGTCCATGGCCTTGATGCCGAGCTTGCCGCTGCTGGTTCGGGCGATGGGGAAGATGCCCTCCAGCCCGGCCTCCCCGGCCAGGCCCACGCCGCCGTTGGCGAAGGCCGTGACGTGGCGCTGGAAGCCGAAGACCGTGGGCCCGCCGAGCAGGCTCCCGGACAGGGCCGAGAGCTCCGGGGCCTGGACCACGTCGCCCTTGGCCGAGAAGAGGTCGGCCACGAAGGAGAACACGCCCCCGGCCTGGGAGGCGGACTTGCCCGAGAGCATCGAGGCCAGCGGGCCCAGGAGGTTCATCTGGGTCAGCTGGGAGAACAGGCTCTTGGCCGCCGACTGGAGCGTGTTCATGCCGATCTCGCCGTCGAAGACGAACTCCGTGAGCGCGGCGTCGGCGGTCTCGAAGGCCGTGCCCAGGGCGGCCTCCACCTGCCTGGCCGTGTTCGCGGCCGAATCGGCGTACTCGCGCAGGAAGCGGGTCATGCCGTCGGCGGCCTTGTGGGAGACGTCCAGCCGCTCCTGGGCGGCCCAGGTCTCCACGGCCACGGAGTCGGCCCCGGCGCGCCGGTAGGCCTCGGCCTGCCTGTCGATCTGCTCCAGCTTGGCGGCGGTCTCGCCCAGGACCACGGCGCGGAACTTCTCACTGAACTCGGTCTGAAGCTCCAGGTTCTCCTCGCCGGTCTTGCGGTCCAGGGCGCGGTCCAGCTCGCGGCGGCGCTTGCGGGCCGCGAACACGCCGTCCGGGTCGTAGGCCGAGGTCTCCTCGGGCTTGAGCCAGTGCCCGGCCTCCATGAACTTCGTGTGCGCGGCCTCCTTCTCCAGGCGGATGAGCTCGCGCAGGGCCGGATTGGCCGCCCCGACCTTCCGGGCCAGCTCGGCGTACTTGTTCTCGATCTTCACGGACTCCAGCTCGGACTCCGAGGCGGTCAGCTCCCGGGTGCGGGCCGCGATGTCGGCCATGGTCTCGGCGTACTGGCGGGCGTTCTTGCCGGCCTTTTCGTCGATGGCCGCGAGCTTGCCGGAGCGGACCTGGTCCAGGTCGCCCTTGAGCCGGGCGAACTCACGGGCCGACACGCTCCCGGACTCGCGGGCCCTGGTGAGCGTGCCCAGCACCGCCTGGTAGTCCTTCTCCACATCGGCGCGCAGGTTGTCGGCCAGGGTCTTGGTGTACTCCGAGGCCCGGGCCAGGGCGTCCTGGCGCACCCGCAGGGTCCGGTCGAACTCCCGCATGGCCTGCCCGCCGTCGCCCGCGTCCGCGCCGGTGAGCTTGCCGGAAGCGGCCACCACGGGGAGCCGGATGGAGGAGCGGTCCGGGGCCTCGGGCGTCGCGCGCGCGGCCTGGATCACGGCCGCGAACCCGGCCCCGAGCAGGTCGCCGCCGCGCAGGTTGCGCCACCAGCCGTCCTCGGAGTGCCGGGCGGAGAAGGCGTTGATCTCGCGCAGCACGTCCCGGGCCTCCTTGAGGGCCGTGACCCAGTTGCGCGTGGAGTCCGCGAGGAAGTCCGTCTTCACGGCCTCGGCCTTGAAATCCTGCCAGGCCGTGTCCACCCGGTTCAGCTCGGCCTGGAGCCCGCGCGCGGCCGAGGCGGCCGGGCCGGAAAACTGCTGGTGGATGAGCCGGGCGGTCTTGAGCACCGCGTCCAGGCCCACCTCGCCGCGCTGGAGCATGGCGTCCAGCTCGCGCGTGGTCACGCCGACGGCCTTGGCCATGAGCTGGAAGGTTCCGGGCAGGCGCTCGGCCAGCTGGGTTCTGAGCTCCTCGGCGCTGACCTTGCCCTTGGAGAGCATCTGGCCCAGGGCCAGGAACACGCCGTTCATGTCCTGGCGGGAGAGCTTGAGGGCCGTGCCCATCTCCGAGAAGGCCGTGAAGATCTCGCCCGCCTGCTCCTCGACCTCGGTTCCCCGGGCCGAGGCGAAGAACCTCTTGGCCGTCTCGGCGGTGTCGTAGAACGAGAGGCCCAGGCGGTCGGACTCCTGGCGCAGGAAGGCGAGCCTGGCCCGGGCCTGCTCCGCGCCGCCCTCGATGGCCGCGAAGGCCACCTCGATGTTCTCCTTGCGCAGGCCGGCCCCGGCCGCTCCCTTCACGGCCGCCTTCACGGCCGAGACAGCGGCGGCGACGCCGAACGCCCCGGCCAGCCCGGCCCCGCCGAGAGGCGGGAACGCGGAGAAGCCGCCCCGGCCGCCGTCCGCGCTGAAGCGCTTCATGGCCTCCCGGCTCACGTTCATCTGCGTGGCCAGGGCCCGGACTTCGGCGCGGGTCAGCCCGGCCGCGCGCTGGATGTTGCGCAGGGCCTGGACCGCCCGGTTGTCGGCGAATTTCTTTTGCAGGTCGGCGTAGACGGTTCCCGTGAGCCCGAGCTGCCGGGCCGCGTCGCCGGATCGCGCCGCCAGCTCACGCATGGTGTTCGCCTGGCCCAGGCCGCTGGCGCGGACCTGGGCCAGGCTGTTCAGCATGGAGCGGCCGGAGCGGAGGGAGCTCTTTTCCAGGTCCAGGAAGGCGCGGTCCACGTCCTGGAATCCGCGCATGAGGCGTTGCGACGACAGGTTCACCTGGCCGAAGACCTTGGAGGCCTCGTCCTTGGCGGTGACGATGATCCTGGTTTCAGCGGCCATGCCTCAGCTCCCCTTCCCTTTGGCGGCCCTGGCCAGCTCGAAGCGCTCCAGGGCCTGGATCTTGTCGAAGCAGTGCGGGTCCAGGTCCACCGGCGGCCGCAGCAGCCCGGCCACCAGGGCCAGGGCCGCGTAGTCCAGGCCGACGAGGCCGAAGCCGGCGGAACGCCACTGGGTTCCGGCGGCCAGCCAGAGCCGCATGGCGTCCCGGTTTTCCGGTTTGAGGTCCGGGCCCTTGGCGCAGGGGCACGTCGCGCAGGGAGGCGGATCGTCCGGGGCGCGTCCGGATGCGCACGTCCCGCAGTAGCCCAGCCGCTTGGGGTCCACGCTCCAGGCCCAGACCTCTAGGAGTTTTTTTCCTCCTCCTCGATCCTGTTGCCGTTGGAGAGGTCCATGGTGCCGTAATAGACCTGCATGACGTCCGCGCTGGAGCTCTTCAGAGCGGCGAAACCCTTCTCGCCGTAGTGCTCGGAGAGCAGCTTGCGGATCGCGGCGCGGCGCTTCACGGGATCGTTGAAGTCCGCCGTGAGCACCGTCTCGATGAACTCGCCGTGCACGTCCCAGGGCAGGGACTTGAGCTTGAACTTCCTGCCCGACTCCTTGAGCGTGATCTCGTAGCCCATGGCTCACTCCGTCCAGGTCTTGATCTCGTTGCGCTGGGTGATGACCAGCGAGGATTCGGCCGCGTTGACGTCCCGGAAACAGGTGATGGTGTAGGTCTCCTTGACCCCCTGGGGCCCCTCGATGGGCGGGGTGGCCCGGGACAGCTCGGCCTCGGGGAACAGCAGGCCGAGGGCGTAGCCGCCGTTGACCAGGCGCAGGCCCACGGCCAGGCGCGTCTGGAGCAGGGCCTTGTCCGCGTAGGACGTGTCCTTGAACAGCCCGGTGAGGGTGCCGCCGGACTCCATGGCGCCGCGGGAGATGTCGCCGAGCCGGCCCTGGTCGCCGATGGTGAACTCCCCGGCCTGGTTCAGGTTGAGGGTCAGGGCCAGCTCGGTGAACCGGCCCCTGACATCGACGCCGTCCACGCTCAGGGAGGCGTGGAACTGGCTGAACTTGTGCAGGGGGAAGCGCACGGGGGCCGGGTCCATGAGGGCCGGGGGCGCGCTCTCGCCCGCGCCCAGCTCGGTCATGGCGGCGATGATCTCGCCGGAGCCGCCGATGGTCAGCTTGCACTGGTTGGCCTTGACCCCGCCGTTGCGGAACACGGCCGGGATGCTGGGGAACTCCCGTTCAAAGGCCGCGCTCTGGGTCTGGGCGTTGGTCACCTTGTAGACGTGGTCCCAGAACCGGGCCGTGACGGTCTCGTCCCCGTTCAGGGCCTCGGCGGTGAAGGCCGCCGCGATGACGATCTCGGCCGCGCTCGTGCCGCGCTTGAGCGTGTATGTGCCGTCGTAGTTCGTGGTGCCCGCCACGGTGATCTCCGCGCCCACGGGCAGGCCGTGTCCGGCGCGGGGCAGGCCCACCAGGCCGCCGCCCTTGTCCGTCACGGCCCCGGCGTCCAGGGTGATCCGGCGGGCCAGGGTCACGGTGTCCGTGTCGGCCACGACCTCGGCCGTGTACGGGGCCAGGATGACCAGCTCGTCGGGCCCGGTCTCGGGCTGGAGGATGTGGGCCCCGTCGTAGTGCGTGGTTCCCTCGATGACCACGGGCGCGCCCTTGGCCAGGCCGTGGGCCGGGCACGGGATGCCCACCTTGCCCGAGCCCTTGTCGGCCACGGCCCCGTTGGCCAGGGCCTTGGCCGCCACCACGGTGGAGACGGGGAGCAGGAACATGTGCCGCAGATGCAGGCCGAAGGAATGGGCGTCCACGGGCACGTTGATGTCGCCGGACACGTTCAGGTTGCCCCGGTCCGGGGCCGTGGCGTCCACATGGCCGGAGAGCACCTTGGAGGCGCTCTGTTCCTGCTGCCCGGCCAGCTTGTTGTCCGTGACCGGGATGACGTAGCCCTTCACGACCGCCGGAAGCGCGTTGAAGGACTCCTCGAAGGCCATGTAGGTTCTGGTGAGACTGCCGCTTTCCTGGGTCATGGATTCCTCCTAGAAGCCGCCGATGGTGTTCTCGGCGGTCACGGTGATGAAGACGTGCCTCTCGAAGTAGTTCTCGCCCGGCTGGGCGGTCTCGGATTCCCAGACCGCCGGACGGTAGGCGCTGTCCATGAGGACCTGGAGCGCGCGGGCCTCGAACTCCGCCGCGCTGCGGTAGCCCCGGAACACCCGGCCGCGCCCGCCCACGCTCTCCACCGCCCCGTCCTCCAGGCCCAGGGCCAGCATGAGCCGGTACTCGATGCGCTCGCCCTCGGCGGCGGACAGGTCCGGGCCGTCCTTGGTCTGCATGGGGACCACGACCACGAAGGGCGCGTCGGGCTCGCCCTGGAGGTTGAAGGGATCGGTGCCGAGCTGGATCGAGGGCTCCCTGCCGAAACGCTCCAGGCAGAAGGCGTTGAGCGCCACGCCGGAGAGCAGGGCCTCGAACCAGGCCTCGGCCACGGTCTGGGCTTCGGCGCGGATCATGCGGCCAGCCTCCTTTCGCGCATGTACTTTTGGATCCGGGCCTCGATGCGCGGGCCGAACTTCTGTTTCAAGGCGTCGTAGACCGGCCGGATCACGGGCCGGGCCGGGGCCGCGATCTCGCCCTTGCCGCCCAGGCGGTAGCCCTCGCGGATGAACTTGCGGCGCATGGAGGCCGTGACCCTGGTGCGGAAGCCCGCCTGGAGCTTTCCGGCCAGGCGCGCGGCCGCCTTGGACAGCCAGCCCGTGCTGACCTGGAACTTGTAGTCCTCGGCCAGGTAGCCCACGGCCCGCTCCAGGTCCCCGAAGGGCTGCTCCGGCAAGGCGGACCGGGCCCAGGAGCCGGACTTCTCCCGCCGGGACAGGGTCAGGGGGACGCGCGGCGGCCAGCCCGCGTAGGGCCGCCCGCCGTGGCGCAGCGCGCCCTTGACCGCGGCCCGCAGCCAGTAGCCCAGGGAGCTCAGGGCCTTGTTCAGCTCCTCCGGGAAATCACGCACGAGCGCCGCCAGCGCCGGGACCGAGGCGTCCGTGACCTGGAACCGGGTGCCGAAGCGCGAGGCCCGGTCCAGCACCACGGGATAGGAGCGGCCCTTGGCCGTGCGGATGCGGCCGATGACGGTGAACTCTTCGGACATCAGTACTTCCCTCGCTGCTGGGCGGCGGCGCGGCAGACCCGCCACAGGGGCGCGGACGGCAGGGAGCGCGGCTCGGGCAGGACCTGCCGCACGCCGTACTCCCGGCCGGACCAGAGGATGAGATCGCCCCGGGCCGGGTCGGCCTGGGAGGCGTCGAACCGGAACTCCGCGTGCTCGGCCACGTGGTTGAAGACAGGCCCGGGCCAGCCGGGCGGCGGCGGGCAGAGCCCGTGGTCCGTGACCACGGCCCGCAACGGGGTCTCCGCCCCGCCGCGCCTGAGGACCACCGCCTCGCCCTGCGCGGCCAGGATGGCCGCGGCCGCGCCGCCGAAGTTCATCTGGCGGCCCCTACTTCCCGTTGAACAGGGGTACGAATTTGGCGATGATCCCGCCCATGGTGGCCGCCGCGCCCATCATGAGGGCGAGCACGGCCGCGCCGCCCTTGCGGCGCTGTTCCAGGGCCTGGAGCGCATCCACGTCCTCTTCCAGGGCCTTGATCCGTTCGCTGCGCTCGTCGTCCCGGGCGAAATGCGCCTTGAGCATCTCCTCCAGCCTGGCCAGCGTGACTTCCACGGATTCCCTGCTCACCGCGCCACCCCCTCCTTCTTTTCCCAGCTCCGCGTGACCGCGAGGCCGAGCATGCCGAGGATGAGCTCCATGATCGTGCCCGACAGCTCCACGGGATAGGCGGGCAGGACCACGGCCTGGATGTCCGGGGCGTTGGCCATGATGGCGATGCACTGCCAGGACCAGAGCACCGCGCCCATGACGTGCTTGGGCAGGTAGTAGGAGGCCAGGGCCAGCCCGCCGATCCAGCCCAGGAAGGGCCGCCAACCGGCAACGAACACGGACTTGTGCGCGGCCTCGGCCAGGTTCGTCATGATCTGCATGACGTAGGGCTTCTGCCTGAGCTCCTCGAGCTCCGCCTGCGCCTTGGCCCGTTCCTCGTCCGAGGTGAACAGCTTGTCGGCGGCCGAGCCGACGGCGTTCACCACGGAGGACGCTCCGCCCGTGAAGATCCTGCCGATGACGGACATGAGACCCATCACGCCACCCCGTTGCGCAGGAAGACCCAGGCCGCGGCCGCCAGGACGAAGAGCAGGGCCACGCCCGCGCCGGTCACGGCCCCGAACCAGAACCTGTCGAAGAGCAGCCAGCCGCAGAGCCCGCCGAGGCCGGAACAGACGAACGTCACCGCCGCCAGGGCCAGGGCGAAGGCCAGAAGCAGGGCGTTGCCGAAGCCCGCGTCCATGTTCAGCCCTCCCAGCGGTTGTCGGCCATCTGCCGGGCCAGACGCCGGGCCCGGCCGCCCACCTGCTTGGCCCAGAGCGAGTCGAGCATCTCGTCGGCGGCGCGGGGATAGTCGCCCGTGCGCATGGCGTGCAGGGCCCGGGCGAAACCGGCCACCTTGGCCGCGCCCATGTTGAAGACCATGTCCCAGAGCACGGCCTGGCGCGGCGGGTCCAGGTGCGCGGCCCAGGGCCAGCGCCGGAGCATGTCGGAACGGGCGTCCAGGAGGTCCGCGACGAGCAGGCGGTCGGCCTGCTCGCGGGTGATGGCCGCGCCGACCTCGCAGGGGATGCCGGGCACGGGCCGGGCCTCCAGGTTGTGGCCCCAGCCGATGGTCACGTGTCCCGTGGGGCAGCGGTAGGCCTGGAGGCGCAGGCCCTCGGATGCGGTGATCTGGTCCACCAGCCCGGCCGGGATGCCTTCGGCTTCCGCCCTGGCGTGGAGGCTCGACTTGTCCATGCTCGGCCGTCCTTCGCGGTTGGCTCCTCCCTGTTCGCGGGGGCCCGGCCCGACCGCCGGACCGGACCCCCGCCGCACAAGGGAGGAGGGGTTGGGGGATCAGACGTTGAGCTTGATCTGAACCGTGGGCGCGTTGTCGGCGGCCCCGGCGAAGGCCGCTCCGGCGGCGAGGTTGTCCGTGGCCGTGGTGGTCAGGGCCCCGCTTCCGGCCGCGCCGGAAACCGGGCTGCCGTCCGCGTCCCAGTAGAGCTTCGCGCCCTGGGGCACGGCTCCGGCGGCCTTGCGGACCTCGAAGACCTCGCTGATGGCCACGCTTCCGGAACCGCCGTCCGGGATCTCCCGCACGGCCAGGCCGAACAGCGCGCCGATCACCACGGGCTCACCCGAGGGGATGGCCTTGCCCGTGGCGTTCTCGTACTTGAGCACCTTTCCTTCGCAGACGTGGTTGAGCATGGGCTCTCTCCTTCGCGCTCCGGCCTATTCGCCGGGGTTCTTCTGCAGGCCGCGGAAGTCCATGACGCCCGCGCCGAACACGTGGCGCACCTTCCAGAACAGGGAGTCGTTCCGGGCCTCCTCGATCTCCTCCAGGTAGGGCTGCTCGCTGCCGTCCAGGAAGGCCACCTCCACGGTGTCCACCTGGGCCGGATCGGCCGCGCCGAACCAGGCCTTCTCGCTCACGTCGTCCAGGCGGGGCTCCACGATGGGCGTGATGCCCTTGGTGGACCAGGGGTTGAGGGTGCCGGCGGGCATGTTCTCCTTGGGCAGGGTGGCCGAGCGCAGGACGATGTCCGCGTCGGTCTCCTGGATGGCCGGGACGATGATGTACTTGAGGGCCAGGTTGAGCTTGGCGCCCTGGATGCCCTTCTGGCGACGCATGGCGGTCTGCATGGCCTTGAGGGTGTCCGGGGACACCGGGCCGAGCGCCGCGCCGGAGGCCAGGTTGCGGTGGTCGCCGTGGAAGAGGAGCTTGTTGTCCTCCTTCAGGCGCAGGGTGTCGCTGAGCAGCAGGCCGTAGACCACGTCCGACTCCTTGCGCCGGGCGGCCTGGCCCAGAAGCCGGGGCATCCGGGCGAAGGCCCGCAGGTCGTCGTTGACGATCATCTCGTAGGTCAGGGGGACCATGCGGCCGTACTTGCCCACGCTGTAGGACTCCTGCTTGTCCCGGAGCGTGCCGGTCCTGTACTCCTCGCCCTCCAGGGTGAGCACGAGGTCCGGGGCCTCGGACAGGGCGATGCCGTGGATCTCCTTGAAGTCCGTGGCCGGAACCACGTTGACCCAGGGCCGCCAGGTGGAGGGGGTCTCGGCGTAGGCCTTGAGCAGGGTCTTGTGCACCGCGTCCTTGAACACGGCCGCGAAGTCCGAGGTGCTCATGGGCCCTGCCGAGAGGGCCAGGACCTTGGAGGCCACCTGGTTGCGGGACAGGCCCCGGGTGTCGACGCCCGCGCGTTCCAGGCAGAGGCGGGCCAGCTCGTAGGTGGTCAGGCCCCGGAACTCCTCGTGGCCCGGAGCGGGCTTGTCCACCCCGAGGCCCAGGCGCAGGAGCACGCCGTGGCGCGCGGCCAGACGGAACTTGTCGCGCTCGTCCGCGCCCGTCTCCAGCCGGGCCCCGGCCAGAGGCGGGTTGGCCTGTCCGGCCAGTTCGAAGAGCCGGGCCGTGGCCGTGTCCAGGGGCAGGCCCTGGCCCACCACCTCGGTGACCTGGGCCGCGCTCAGGTTGAGCTGCAGGCCCCGCTGATAGAGCTCGGCGGTGTCCCGGCGGGCCGTCTCGGCGACCTCCCGGCGCGCGGCGGCCAGCTCGGCCTCCTGGGCCGGAGCCTCCAGGCGGCCGTCGCCCGGGGCCGGGGCGGCCGGGGTCATCAAGTCCTTTTTCTCGGGCATCTCGTCTTCCTCCTGGGAAAGGTTGGCGTCCGCGCTCAGGGCGACGGCCGCGGTATCGTCGTCCGCCCCGAACGGGACGAAGCTGACCTCGAAGACTTCCGACTCCAGCCAGACATCGATGGGGCCCTCGACGGTCCGGCCGTTCACCATGTGGGTTTTGCCCTTCTCCACCCGCAGGAGCTTCCGGCCCTCCACGCCGATGGAGGCCTGCCAGGGGAAGCCCTCGCGGGCCAGGCCGAGCACCTCCCGGGCCCTGCCGGTGACCTGGGAGAACTGGCCCAGGACATAGAAGCCGTTGGCGTCCGTCCTGGCGCCGTCGATGGTGCCGACCACCTCGTGGGGATCGTGGAAGTAGAAGCTGGGGGCCTTTTCCTTGCGGAGCTTCAGGCCCTTGAGGTCGATGATGAAGCGGCCGAGCCAGCCCCAGTCCACTTCCTTGCCGGTGTAGGCCAGGATGGCGAAGCGGGACGGCCCGCCTTCCTCTTCCGGAGTCTGTTCGCCGGACATGGCGACCTCGGCCGCGAGCATGGCCGTGTTCCGGTCGCGCAGCTCGGCCAGACGGGCCATGCGGCCCTGGTTCCAGTCCGCCGTGCAGGCGGCCAGGGCGTCGGCCTCGGACTCTCCGGCCTCGCGGCGCTCGGCCAGACAGCGGCCGAGGAAGTCCTGCTTGGCCTCATTCCTCCTGGGCTTGGGCATTGCCGTTCTCCTTGGCTTGCAGCCCGCCGAAGAACGTCTGCTCCTCGGCCAGCTCGTCCATGATCTCGTCCAGGTCCTGGCCCCGCGAGGCCGCGATGCGCCGCCGGGAGGTGGAGCCCAGGGCCAGCTCCAGCTTGGCCGCGCTGGCGTCCTTGTACGGGTCCACCCAGGGCCAGCCCGGGGTCTGCCAGGTGACGGGGATCTCCGGGCCCAGGTCCTCCAGGCCGGAGAGGAAGAGAAAGCGGGACCAGAGGTCCCAGACCGGACGGTTGAAGGCCCGGTTCAGGAAGATCTGCTGCTTCTGGTAGCCCCGGCGCTCCTCCAGGGCCGCCGAGCGGGCCGAGGAGTAGGAGGCGTCGGTGTAGTCGTTGGAATAGGCCTCGTAGCTCATGCCCAGGCCCGCCGACGCGCCGCGCAGCTGGACCTTGCTGAACGGCTCGTAGGTCATGCCGGGCCGGGTGAAGCCCGCGGCGTTGATCTTGGTGCCCGCGGGCATGATCTGGATCCGGCCGGGCTCCACGAAGTCCGGGAGCCGGACCTCGCCGCCCTCGTGTCCGCCGGGCAGGGCCCCGCCGAAGTGGGCCGGGTCCATGGCCTCGGGATAGGGGGTCTCCACGAAGAAGCCGAAGGCGGCCGTGAGCCGGGCCGCGATACGCTCGGCGTCCTGGTACTCGTCGAAGTCGTGCATCTCCATGATCACGGCCGCCAGCCAGGACATGCCGCGCGTCTGGGAGGCGCGCTTGGGCGCGAAGACGTGGGCCACGCGCTCGGCCGGAACGCGCGCCGAGGCTCGGGCCGAGCGGCCCATGGGCCCCAGGCCGCCGGGGTGTTCGCTGAACAGGTGGTAGGCCACGGGCGCGCCCTCGGCGTCGAACTCCACGCCGCGCACCGCCCTGTTGCCGTTCGCCAGCTCCCCGTGCACCGAGGCGTCCAGGTGGTCCGCCTCCAGGATCTCCAGGCCCAGGGGCACGACGCCCTCGCGCAGGAGCCGGGCGGACTCGTAGAAGTGCACGAGCGCCTCGCCGTCCACCCAACAGTGGCGCAGGGCCAGTTCCTGCTTGCCGTAGAAGTCCACGCGCCGGTGCTCGGCCCAGCGCCGGAAATGATCCTCGGCCCGGGTGTTGCGCGCCCGGTCCAGGCGGCCCTGGGCCGTGCGCAGCTGGGCCTGGGGCCGGATGCCGGTGAAGATCACGTTGTTGCAGATCTTCTCCAGCGCACCGGAGACGTGGGCGGAGTTGCGGGCCAGGTCGCGGGCCCGGGCCGTGACCCAGGCCCAGTCGCGGCGGATGTGCTCGTCGGCGGTCTTGTTGGCCGGACGCCAGTTGCGGTTGGCGCCCTTGCGCGAGGCCGCGGCGTAGGACAGCAGGGCCCGGCGCTGGCGCATGTACTCCACGGCCCGGGCCGGGCGGCGCAGGCCGATGAGGTGGGCCATGCCCAGGGTCCAGATGTCGTAGAGGCCGCGCGCGAGGTTCACCGGCGGCCTCCGAACACGGCCTGACCGTGCAGGGAGCCGGACAGGCAGGCCAGGCGGGCCTCCAGCTTCTCGATCTGCTGCTGGAGCGCGGGCAGGTTCGCCCGGGAGAAGACGGTGTCCCCGGCGGTGAAGGACTGGGCCCCGCCGAGGATCGCCTCCTCGGCGGCCAGATACCGGTTCAGCCGGGCTTGCAGTTCGTCGCGCGTGGCCATGTCCGCTCCAAAGGGGTCTTTTGGAGCGAACCTACAGCGCGGTTCATTTCGGGGGGAAGGGAGTCGTTACCAGGGCTGGTAAATTACCAGGGCCGGGAAAGAAGCCGCAGACTGTCCCGATGTCCTCCCCCAAGATGTTTTTTACCGAAAAACATGATACATCTTCAGTATCCAGGCATGGAAGGAAAAGCGCCATCCTTGCCGGGGATCGGTCCGGCGCGCTGGAGTCCTTGGGGTGTTCGTCTTCAAACGCCACCAAGGCGATGGGGAGGCCCCCGTCTCCAGTCGCCGTCTGTCCTGAACGCGACCATGCAACAACGGAGGAGCCTCCATGAGCTTGAAAATAACCGATGCCGTGACCTGGGTTGGCAAGAAGGACTGGGAACTGCGTCGCTTCCACGGCGAGGAGTATTCCACCCACAAGGGCAGCACCTACAACTCCTATCTGGTGCGGGACGAAAAGACCGCGCTGATCGACACGGTCTGGGGCCCCTACGCCAAGGAGTTCGTGCAGCAGCTGGCCGCCACCGTGGAGCTGGCGGGCATCGACTACGTCATCGTCAACCACGCCGAACCCGACCACAGCGGCGCACTGCCCGAACTCATGCGACATATCCCGGGCGTACCCGTGTACTGCACCGCCAACGCGGTGAAGTCCATCACCGGCCAGCACCACATCGACCTGAACTTCCAGGTGGTGAAGACCGGCCGGCGTCTGAGCCTGGGCAAGCGCGAGCTCATCTTCATCGAGGCGCCCATGCTGCACTGGCCGGACACCATGTTCTGCTACCTCACCGGCGAGGACATCCTCTTCAGCAACGACGCCTTCGGCCACCACCTGGCCACCGAGGGCATGTACAACGATCTGGCCGACCCCTGCGCCCTGGAGGCGGAGTGTCTGAAATACTACGCCAACATCCTCACGCCCTTCAGCCCGTTGGTGAAGCGCAAGATCGAGGAGTTCGCCGGTCTGAACCTGCCGCTCAAGATGATCTGCCCCAGCCACGGCACCATCTGGCGCACCGACCCCATGAGCATCGTGTCCAGGTACCTGGAGTGGGCGGCGGACTACCAGGAGAACCAGGTGACCATTGCCTACGACACCATGTGGAACAACACCCGGCGCATGGCCGAGGCCATCGCCGAGGGCCTGGGCGAGGCTGCGCCCGCCACCACGGTGAAGCTCTTCAACGCCGCCCGCACGGACAAGAACGACATCATCACCGAGGTCTTCCGTTCCAGGGCCGTGCTTCTGGGTTCTCCGACCATCAATCGGGGCTATCTGTCCTCCCTGGGCGGCCTGCTGGAAATGATGCGCGGCCTGGGCTTCAAGAAAAAGAAGGCTGCGGCCTTCGGCTCCTACGGCTGGAGCGGCGAGAGCGTGAAGATGCTGAACGAGCACCTGCGGGGATGCGGATTCGAGGTGCCCGACGAGGGGCTGCGCGAACTGTGGGCGCCGGACGGGGAGGGACTGCACCGCTGCCGTGAGTTCGGGAGGCGGTTTGCCTTGGTCCTTGCCCCCGACACGACGCGGGAACCTCTCAAAAAGTAGTGCATGCCGGTCACAGTCTGCAAGAGGCTCAATTTCAACAATCGAACGGGGAGGGAACAGGGGTTTCCTCCCCGTTTCTTTTCTGTCTCCGCTGCCGCTTCCATCCTTCCCGCCTGGCTTCCACGATCACGCCCAAGCCTGTCCAACTGTCAGGCAGGGCGGGACGGTTGCGGCAGTGTGGGCATTCCCAGGCGGGGGGTGATCAGGGGCGGCCTGGGCCGAGGTGTTTCCCGGGCCAGTTGAAGGGACCGTGTCCGCGGCGGCCGGCAGCGATCAGTAATGGTAGCGGCACTGCACGATGACCAGGGCGTCGGCCTCGCCATCAAAGGCGTAGACGAGCCGGTGTTCCTGGTTGATGCGGCGGGACCAGTAGCCGGAGAGGTCGAAGCGCAGCGGTTCGGGCTTGCCCAGGCCCTCGAAGGGCGTGCGCAGGGCGTCCCGGATCAGGGCGTTCAGACGCTTGAGCACGGCCTTGTCGGTCTTCTGCCAGTAGAGGTAGTCCTCCCAGGCCTGCTCGGTCCAGGTGAGCCGGGGCATCACTCGTCCCGCAGGTCGTGTTCGAAGCTCTTGCCGCTCTCGGCCGCGCGGATGCTCTCGCGCAGCCGGGCCGCGTTGGCCGGGCTCTTGAGCAGGTAGGCCGTCTCGGCGATGCTGTTGTAGTCCGCCAGGGACATCATGACCACGGCCGGGGACTTGCGGCGGGTGATGATCACCGGTTCGTGGGAGTCGCAGACCGCCTCCATGGTGGCCGCGAGGTTCTTCCGGGCGTCGGTGTAGGTGATGGCTTCGGGCATGTTCGCGCCTCCTGTTCTGTACAGTAAATAGTACAGGATCAGGAGGAGGTCAAGTGAAGCGTCTCATGCTCCACCTCGATCGACTTCACGCTCCGTCCCAGCTTTCCCAGCAGGCAGGCCGGGTTGGGGCATTTGTGGTAGCGCACGCGCGCGTTCCCGCTCCAGGGCATGGTCTTGTACACCGGCAGATGCTCGGTCCCGCACACCGGGCACACGGCCCCGAGCCGGGGCGAGTAGTCCACGCCGTTCTGCGCCCGGGCCAGGGCGGCCACCACGGCTTCCTCCGCGCTCATCGCTCCTCTCCGGTGTAAGGGTTGATCCCGCCTGTCCGCTCGGGCTGGGGCCGGGCCTGCCGGGTCTCCAGCTCCCTGTCCCGCCGGATCACGTACTGCAGGCTCGGGGACCAGGAGCCGTCGGCGCAGGCGTGGGCCAGCACCGTGGCGTCCAGGTAGTGGTTGTCCTTGTGCAGCCGCTCCCAGCGCATTTTGCCGTCGCGGCCGCGCACCAGGCGTTCGGCGGTCATCTGGCGGATGAACTCCTCGTGTTCGTCCGGCTCCCAGACCCCGTCCCGCTCGGTGAGCTCGTAGAGCCGGGCGGGCTGGCGCGCGTCCTGGCTCAGGCGGCCGAAGACCAGGGCCTTGAGGTAGGAGACGTCCAGGAGGTAGAGCGTCAGGCCGCCCGGGATGGGCCGCTTGGACTTGGGCATCTTGTCGACCACGGTGAAGCGCACCGGCGTCTGGCTCGGCCTGGACAGGCCCTTGGTTCCGAAAAGACGGGGCCCGCCGCTCGCGCGCAGGAAGGCGTAGGCCTCCTCCGTGCGGGTGAGCAGACCCGGGTCCGTGCGGCCGCCGCCGGTGTCCAGGGCCGCGCGCCAGATGGAGAGCTCCCCCCCGCCCTCGCGGGGATAGGCGGTCTCGTGGACCAGGGCCAGGACGTCCTCGAAGTCCCGCAGCCTGCCGTAGTCGATGAGCCAGGAGCGCAGGCCCTCGGCCCAGGCCCAGACCGTGAAGAAGAAGCTCCGCTTCTGCATGTCGATGCCGCAGGTGAGCGCCACGGCCTCGCGCGGCGCGATGCGGGCCTTCAGGTCCGGCTCGCGCAGCTCCAGCAGGGCGTTTTTCTCGGGTGCGATCTCGGCGGCCAGATAGGGTTCGGCCCAGTAGCCGTTGGCGTAGGCCTGCTTCATGTCCGGAGAGTCGGTGGCCTCGGCCCGCAGCTTGGCGGCCAGGATCTGCGACAGGCTCACGTTGCGGGAGAGGATGGCCGGGAGGTGGAAGGCGATCTTGCGCGGCCGCTCCACGGGCTCCTCGGCGGCCCAGCGTCCGGCGGACACGGCCACGTCGCGGGCATGGTCGGTCCAGAGATAGCCGCAGAGGCCGCACTTGTAGCGCGCCAGCCGCTTGCGCTCGATCTCGGCCGGGTCCTTGGACTCCCGGCAGACGAGCCCGGACTCGTTCAGGACCTGGAAGCGCATGCACGAGGGACAGCGGGCCTCGAAGCGCCGCAGCTCGTCCACGTACTCGTAGCCGCCGTCCTCGCGCCGGGCCATGGCGAAGCAGATCGAGCTGCCCTCGTCGCCCACGGGCTTGCTGACCCGCAGGACCTTGCTCTTGTGCGAATAGGAACGGGTGCGTTCGAGGAAGTCCAGGACCGGCACGCCCTGGCCCGCCACCTGCCGGTAGAGGTCCTCCTCGTCCAGGAAGAGATCCTGCACCGAGATCGAGGCCCGCTGGGCTGGGCTCTGGGCGCTGGAGAGATAGAGGGCCGAGCCGTCGCGGAAACGCACCTGGCCGCCGGAGATCTTGCCCAGGAGTTCGCGCACCGGGCGGCAGGCCCGGAACATGGGCTTGAGCTTGGCGTCCGTGACCTTGCGCAGGGTCTCGTCGTCGGGCATGCCGAGCATGCGCGGCCCGGGGCGCATGTCCACGGCGTAGGACAGGCAGGCGTACATGGCCAGGGTCTTGCCGGTCTGGGGCGCGCCGCGAACGAGCACCTCCTCCACCCCGGGTTCGCCCCAGGTGTCCATGATGCCCGGCAGATAGGGGTTCACGTCCAGGCGGAAGCGGCCGCCGCGAAAGGGGCCGTCCGGGATCACGAGGTGCGCGGCGGCCCAGCGCGAAACCGGGATGCGCGGCCTGCGCCGGAACACGTGGCGCTCGCCCGGGGTGAAGCTGAAGATCACGGCCGCGTCTCCTCCTCCGCCGGGGCGGGCTCTTCCTGGTCCGGCGCCGTGAACTCGCGGTCCTGGCTCCAGGCGTCCATCCAGTCGGCGGTCCGCTCGTTCCACCACTGGACCAGCTCGGGCAGGCGGCCCTCATCGCCGGCCACCAGGGCGATGATCTCGCCGCCCAGGCGGTGGATGAAGCCCTCCACCTCGGACTTGAAGAACATGGCCCGGGCCGCCAGCTCCTGTTCGTGCTCCGCGCGGGGCATGAGCAGGCCTTGTTCGCGTTGGAGCTTGAGGCGCTGGCGCTCGGCCTGCACGACCTTGAGGTCCGCGTCGGCGGCCAGCTTCTGGGCCGCGGCCTGGTTCCCGGCGCGGTCCCCGGCACGGGCCAGGGGGGTGAGGTGCGTGGCCGCGTAGGCCAGCAAAACCCCGGCCTCGAACACGCCCTCGGTGTTGGGCGTGACCCGGCCCGCGCGCGCGTCCTTGTTGAACTTGGACTTGCCGATCTTGAAGCCCTGGGCCGTGAGGAAATCCACGGCGTCGAGCTGGGTCTTGAACACGCGGCCGGAATTCGTGGGGGCCTGCAGGCGCGCGGTCTCGGTCTCCACCGCCGCCCGCGCCCGGTTGAAGGCGCTGATGTTCTCCTGCGAGGGGTCTTCCTTCATGCGGCGCTTGGCCTCCTCCTTGGCCCTGAGCAGAAAGGCCAGGTCGTTTTCCGCGCTCTTCTCGGCCAGGGCCAGGAGATTCTGCTCAGGCATGGGCCACCTCCCCGAGGCGCTCGGCCCCGATCTCGTCGAAGGCCGCCCCGCCCTCAAGCGCGGCGGTTCCTCCCGAGTATTCCTGCCAGCGCCGCACGATGACGTCGGCGAAGCGCGGATCCAGTTCCATGGTGTCGCACCTGCGGCCTAGCCGCTCGCAGGCCATGAGCGTGGTCCCCGAACCGCCGCAGGGGTCCAGCACGAGCCCGCCGCGCGGGCTGCTGTTGGCCACCTGGCGTTCCACCAGGGCCACGGGTTTCATGGTCGGGTGCAGCTCGGACCGGGCGGGCTTGGGCACGCTCAGCACGGTTCCGGGGATCTCCTCGACCACCACGTCCCGGCCCCGGATGAGCAGCACGGCGTCGCCGGTGGCCACCTGCCAGACTCCGTCCCCGGCCGGGAGCACGGTGTCCCCCGCGAAGCGCTCCAGAAGCGTGGTCTGCTTGCGGTCCCCGTACCAGCGGTGCCGGGCCGTGGGTTTCCAGCCGTAGAGAATGGGCTCGTGCTGCCAATGGTAGTCGCCCCGGCCAAGAACCATCTGGTGCTTGCGCCAGATGAGGCAGGCGGACAGACGGAACCCGGCCCGCTCGAAGGCCCGCCGGAAGGCCAGCCCGCCCCCGGCCTCTGAATGCGCGACGTAGACGGCCCCGCCGTCCGCGAGGGCCTCCCAGGCGCGAGAGAAGAGCGCGTCGAGAAAGGCCTCGAAGGCCGGCTCGCCCATGCTGTCGTTCCTGATCTTCCCGGCCTTGCCCGTGTAGTCCACGTTGTAGGGCGGATCGGTCCAGACCATGTCCGCGCGCTCGCCGTCCAGCAGGCGGGCCAGGTCCACGGTTCGGGTGGAGTCGCCGCAGAGCAGCCGGTGCCGTCCGAGGATCCAGAGGTCGCCAGGGCGGCTCACCGGATCCACTGGAACCTCGGGAGCGGCGTCCGGGTCAGCGCCGTCTTCCGGGGCCAGGCCCAGGAGGAAGGCGTCCAGCTCGCGGTCCTCGAAGCCGGTGAGCCGCAGATCGGCCCCCAGGTCGCGCAGCCCGGCCAGCTCCACCCGCAGGCCGTCCTCGTCCCATTCGGCCCAGGTGGCGGAGCGGTTGACCAGGATCCGGAAGGTGCGCACCTGGGTCGGCGTGAGATCGTCGGCAGGAATCACCGGCACCTGGGACAGGCCCAGGGCCAGGGCGGCCTTGAGCCGCAGGTGGCCGTCCACGATCTCGCCGTCGCCCCGGATCAGGAGCGGCACGCGGAAGCCGAAGGTCCGCAGGGTCTCGGCCATGCGCGGCACGGCCGCATCGTTGCGGCGCAGTTCTCGATCCACGGGGCGCAGTCGTTCCACGGGCCAGTACTCGATCTTGAGGTTTTCCATCCGCCAGCTTCCTGTTATTCCTCGGCTCTCTCATGCGAGGGTTGGGATTCGTCCTGGTCGGATGCGCATTCATCCGGTCGCCCTCGGGAGCGGCAACTCCCGGGGGCAGCCCTCACCCCTGCCGCTAGAAATTCCACCAGTGCAGCACCGCGTCCGGGTGGCTCGCGATGTATTCCCGGATTTCGGTGCAGATGTAGGTCAGCTCCCAGGCGCGCCGGTACGGCTCGGCGTTGGCCCGCTGCCATTCCTCCGGGGCCCGCAGCCGGGTCTGGCGGCCGCGCTTGTCGATGCGCAGGGAACCGGCGCGCAGCAGGCCCCGCAGTTCGTCCACCAGGCTCCGCAGCGCCAGGATTTCCGGCGCGATCTCGACCCTGGGCTCCGGCTCCCGGGCCGCCTGGGGCGGCTCCTTCGAAATCCTCGGCCCAGATTCGGAGGTTCCCAGGGTCAGGGCCGGAGGCAGACCCGCCCGGACCCACTGGCGCAGGTCGCAGCCGAGCTTGACCGCGTCGCCGGGGTCCTTGCCCTCGGGCACGGGCCAGCGCCGGGCCTGGGGGTACGTCTCCCGCCACCAGGACCAGCCCCGAGCCCCGGCCTCGTCGAAGTCCAGGGCCACCAGGATGCGCAGGGCCCGGGACAGGACCGCGTGCGCCGCGGCGTCCGGCCGCCCGGCATTGGTCAGCACGGCGCAGGCCGTGACCAGGTCGCCGGCGGCAAAGGCCACGGCCAGGGCGTCCAGTTCGGCCTCCACCACGACCACGGCCCGGGGATCGTCTCCGGCCAGGAGCGCGGGCATGGCCGAGCCCTCCACGACCATGTACTTGTCGCCCCAGGCGGCCGCGTCCTCGTCGGAGCGCCGCACCCGCAGGCGCAGGGGCGCGCCCTGGGCGTCGAAGGCCGGAATGAGGATCCCGCGCGGCAGGAACAGGGTGCGCTTGAGCGTGACGGTCCCGTCCTGGGCGGTCTTTTTCCGGGGTTCCAGGGCCCCAGGCCGAGCGGGCTCGGATCAGGCCCATGCGTCCCGGCTCGCCCTCCAGGAAGCCCAGGGAGAAGCGCGCGGCGGCCTCCGGCGGCAGGCCCCGGGCCGTGAGCCAGGCCTGGGCCTCGGGATGGGCCGGTAGCGCGGCCGCGGCCTTTTCCACCAGGGCGGCGGCACGCCGCCGCCAGAGGTCCGCCGGGCCCTCCGTGGCGCGGGGCTCGAAGGCCGGACGCCGGGGGGCTCGGGGCGGCGTCGGCAAGCCGCCGGAGCGCCGGGCGGGCGGTTCCAGCCGCAGGGCCTTGCAGGCCTCGGCGAAGCCCAGACCCTCCACGTCCTGCAGGTACTGGAGCGCGTCCCCTCCCTGGCCGCAGCGGCGGCAGTACCAGGTGCCGGGGATCCCGGCCTTGGCGCAGGCCGGGCCGCCCTCCTGGACAGGCCAGACCAGGAAGCGGTCCCGGCCGCCGCACAAGGGGCAGGGACCGGCGTATTCGCCGCCGTGGGTGGCCGCCCTGTAGCGGGGCTCCAGTCCACGGGAACGGAGACGCTCGATCAGCCCGAATGACATGCCGAACCTCCCAAAAGCTCCCTTTTCATTTTTTCTTATTTATTTGTTTTTATTATTAAAATATTAATATTGGGATAATGGACAATCGCATGTCGTTATGACGTACAGGGTAAAATGCTCTCAACGCGTCCGCGAAAAGAACTACCGCGAAAGGTCCCACCGTCCCATTTTGACGCGAAACGCAACTTTTCCAGGATGTTGAACCATCCGCAGGGCGGCAAAACATGGGAACTTCCGGGACCTTCGCCTAGTCAAAGAGCTTCCTCCGCTTCTTGCCCTCGGGCTTGGACTCCTTTTCCTTCTCCGCGTCCTCGGCCATCTCGGCCTCCACCGACTCCAGAAGGCGGACGCCCAGATAGACCATGGAACCGGACTTCTTCCTGGGGACGCCCTTCCTGGTCATCACGTCCCCGAAGCGCCTGGGGCTGTAGGAGTAGGAGGAGTCCACGTTCTTGTGCAGCCACCAGTTGAAGGCCTGCAGCAGCGCGCTGGCCCCGATCCGCAGCTCCGACTCCTCGCCCTCGGGAACCCGCTCCACCTCGCAGCACTCGCGCAGGAACCGGCCCACGTCGTCGAAGGCGTCGCGCCGCTCCCGGGTGCAGGCCAGCACGGATTCCGGCGGGTTGAGGCCCTCGCGCTGGTAGGCCAGACAGCCGCGCACGAGCCAGGCCAGGATGCCCGGCAGCTCGGCCAGGAGCTTGTATTCCATCTGCGGGTCGCGTTTCCGCTCGTCCGGGGTCGTGGGCTCGTCCACGAAGCGGATCTTCCAGGGCACGGCCAGAAGCCGGGACCAGAAGGCGTCGTCGTCGGCCTTGGCGCGCGGAATCTCGTTGGTCATCAAAAAGAGAAGATGCGTCTGCTTCCAGGTCGTGTAGAGCTTGTCCTGGAGCCCACGGGCCTGCAGATAGCCGCCGCCGGTCAGGGTCTTGATCTTCGACATGGCGAAGCGTTGGCCGTCCTCGGACTCGTTGGCGAAGGCGATGCGCTTGCCGCGCAGGGAGAGCACGTCCGGAGTCGGAGCCGAGCTGTTGCGCGGCACCCTGGAATCCAGGAGCAACTCCGTGGGAATGATGTTGGCCAGGTCCCCGCCCAGCACGGCCATGAGGGTCTTGAGCAGGGTGTCCTTCCCATTGCGGCCGCGCGTCCCATAGAACACAAACCAGACGTGATCGTCCCGCGCTCCCAGAACCGCATAGCCGAAGACCCGCTGCAGGAAGGCCACCATGTCCCGATCCCCGTCGTGGCAGGAGAGGAGGAATTGCTCCCACTGCGGACAGGGCACGTCGATTCCCTGCCAGTCGATGGGGCTGGCGTTGAGGATGTAGTCCTCGGGCCTGCCGGGCCGGGAATCACCGGTGCGCAGGTCAACCACGCAGTTGTTCGTGGCCAGCAGATAGGGCTGCTGGTCCAGTTCCTCACCGGTGATCGCGAGGGGGTTGCGATTGGTGTGCGCGCAGTTGAGGAGGTTCTCGCGGCCGGAGGTGTCGCGCAGAAGCGCCACCCGTCCCAGAAGGGCCTTGCGCAACCCTTCGTTGGCCTTCTTCTCGGCGTCGGTCAGCTCCTCGGCCTGCTTGGCGAGCTTGGCCACCAGGCGGAGATACTCCTCGCAGACCGTCTCGATCTCGGCCAGGACCGTTTTCTGTTGCAGGTCTTCAGCCCAATGGTGTCCTGCCCACTTCAGATACCTCCCCCAGATGTCGACGTAGATGAAGCTGCCCCGATTGAGCGTGTTGAAGAGCAGAGCGTCGCCCACGCGGTTGGCGCGGAAACACTGGAGGATGAACTCGTCGGACAGCGGCTCCGGAGCCTTCGCGGGCTCCTTTTCCGCCTCTTCCTTCACCCGGGCCTCGACTTTCTTTTTGATCTCGTCAGACGACATGGGTCACTCCCTGGGCTTCCGTTTTTCCACTGAATAATTTCCGCAAAAATCCGCGACCCCTCGCGGTGTTGTCGACCCCTGCGCCAAAGGCCCCGGGAAGGACCCGTCGCCAGGCGTCGGGCCGTGGGACCTTCTGGATAGATTCCGAGAGGAAGGGGGGACGGGGAACGCGGAGGCGCCACCCCTGGGGCACCGCGCCTCTGCGCGGCGCATCGGATGCGGGCGCTGGTGCGCCCGCTCGTTGAAGACAGGATGCAGTCCAGGGTCTGGGAGGCGGCCCTCTGGCGTTGGACCGATGTTGGACCTTCTGGTCCAAATGCCCCCGGAAAAGGGAGAGGGCAGAAGGGAAAAAGTCAATGAGACGGCGGGGTCAGAGCTGTCCCAGTGTTCTGTCACGTCGGAGGTCGCGAGTTCGAGTCTCGTCGGCTCCGCCAGCCAGAAATGAGCCCTTGCAATTCACTGCAAGGGCTCTTTTCTTTGGTTTCCGGTTCTGGTCATTTCCCAATATATCGCATAATAATTAGAAAAAATGAGATTCATGCCGCCAAATGATTTATCTCGATTGGTGATGCCGGCGGTTGCGCGGGCGGTGAGATGGTGCTCGAAATAAAAGAAGAAATACGACGGCGCTTGGCCGAAATCGAAGCGGAAGAAGATGTTAGGATTCTTTATGCTTGCGAATCCGGGAGTCGCGCCTGGGGATTCGCCTCGCGCGACAGCGACTGGGATGTTCGTTTCATCTATGCGCACAGGAACGATTGGTATTTGAGTATTGATGTGGAGAAAAAGCGCGATGTGATTGAACTGCCTATTTCCGATGACCTGGATGTCAACGGATGGGATGTCCGCAAAGCGCTTTGGCTCTACAGAAAGTCAAACCCTCCGTTGCTCGAGTGGATCGATTCTCCGATCGTCTACCAGAAACGCACGAATTTCATCGATCGATTGCGAATGCTTCTGGCAGATTATTATACGCCTAAAACATGCCATTATCATTATATAAGCATGGCAAAAAAGAACTATCGCGAATACCTGCGCGGTGAAAATGTGAGGCTTAAGAAATATCTTTACGTATTGCGGCCATTACTCGCTGTGAGATGGATGGAGCAAGAAAGATGTCCAGCTCCTGTCGAGTTTTCAAAGCTGTTGAAGTGTATTGAACTGTATGATGCAAAGAAAGAAATTGAAAAGCTTGTCGAACGGAAAATCAATGGCGATGAGCTGGATCATGGAAAGAGGATTGATATTATAAATCAATTTATTGAAAGTGAATTAGTCCGAATGGATTCTCTTGTTCCAAATGGACCGTTACACGCGGATGTCGGTCCGCTTAATAGATTGTTCCGCGAGACGCTTGTGGAAGTCTGGAGTTGACCGCGTTTTTAACACAATTGCAAACAGCGTCGTTTTAAAGAATAACAATCAGAATTTTTTATTATTTTGTGTTGATATGCCAACGTGTGCGGCCGTTGCCGTGCAAAAGAAGAGGCCCGGCTTACGCCGGGCCTCTTTTGCTTTCGGCCGTATGCCGGGCTAGTCATCCAGGTTGGCGGTCAGGAACATGGCCTTTTCCAGGGACTGGAAGAACTGCTGGTAGGGCAGGGGGGCTTCCACTGCCTGGAGGCCGAGCTGGGCGTTGGCCCGCACCCGGGTCTGGGTCGTGCCCTTGGGCTGCACCGTGACGGTCATGCGCATCTGGTAGCCGCTGAGCTTGGTGGCGCTCACCGTGCCCAGGGTGCCGTCGGCCTTGTCGATGACGAAGCCGAGATCCTGCAGGGTGGCGATGACCGTGCGCAGAGTCTTCTCCTTGTCCGTGGTGTCGAAGGCCCGGGACTGGATGCTGCGCAACTGGACTTGCGACTCGGAGGTGGCCAGGGCCTGCTTGTTCGGGTTCACGCAGGCGGACGCGAGCAGGGCGGCGGCGAGAACGAGGAAGAGGGCGCGCGTGGATTTCATATCTCTTGAGCCTCCAGGAAGACGGACTTGGAGAGTTTTTCGAAGAACTCCTGATACATCAGCGGATCGGTCAGGGCCTCCAGGCGTGTGGCCTGTCCGTGGGTGTTGACGACCACGCGCTGGAAGGTCACGCGCACGCTGGTGGCCCCGAAGTCCACGCTGTTCATGCGCAAGGTCAGATCCTTGCGCAGTTCCGCCAGATTGTCGGCCGTCAGCTCCGCGCTCATGACCTTGGCGGTCTTCGGGTCGAAGAGCGGCGACAGCTCCTCGTAATAGCTCCGGTCCAGCTTCGCTTGCAGCTTGGCGCAGGCGAGGTCGATGTTCCCCTTGGTCAGAACGTGCGGCTTCCCGCCGGACGCGGCGTCCTCGGCCTTGCGGGCCACCGGTCGGGTCACCAGGGAGACGCGGATGGTCTGGGCCGAGTCCACGGGCATGGCTCCGCCGCCCAGGGCGGCGACGACGATGGCCGCGGCCACCTGACCCGCGTTGGTGGCGTCGCGCTGCTTGGAGCAGACCAGCACCCCCAATTCGTGGTTCGACTCGTCGATGGTGAAGCCGAGATCCTGCAGCACGGCGGCGGAGGCCGACAGCATGGCGGGTTCGTCGCTCGTGTCGAAGCGGCGGGTCTGCAACTGGCGCATCTGCATGCTTTCCGGAGCCAGGGTCAGGGCCTCGGTTGCGACCTTGGTGTGGTTGGCGCAGCCGCAAAGGGCCAGGACGGCGAAGGCCGCGAGGCACGGGAAGGGTCTGATTTTCATGACGCCCTCCTAGAAGCTGGACTGGCGATAGGCGAAGTCCCGGACCTTGCCCGCCGTGTCGAACTTGACGATGATGGTCAGGGTGCGCTGGGTCGTGGACGCGGCTCCGGCCGAGCGGTTGCCGCTCGCGCCGCCAAGGCCGCCGCCGATGCCGTCGCCGATGCCCGCGCCGCCGAGGATCAAAGCCGAAACTCCGCCTGAACTGGTGGAGTAGGCCGTCTCGGTGGAGACCTTGTCGTAGGCCCAGACCTCCCGGCGTTGCTCGTCGGTGGTCACGACGTTGGGCGATCCGAGCACCTCGATGACCTGGGCGTTGCTCATGCCCACGCGGATTTCGCGTTGCACCTTGCCGACCGTGAGTCGGTCGCCGGAGTCGTCCCGGAGTTCGGCCCTGTGTTGCGAGACGGACATGCACCCGGAGACGGCGAGAACGAGAAAGAACAGGAGTGTCGCGAGCAGGCGGTTCATTTTTCCTCCCCGAATGGTGGTTTGTTGCGATGGCTTATATAGAATATTCGCCTAATGCAAGCAGTCTATATTTTATTTTTTATGCACGCGTGTCTGTTGTCGAGGCTTGTTTCTCGGCCTTTCCCGAGCCCCTCGGTGGGGCTTGACTTGCGGGGCGTTGCGCGAAAGACTGCGACCGTGACGGTTTCCGTCGTCGGCACCAATCGGAGGCGTCGTCTCATGAAGCGTTGGCTTGCGTGCACCTTGTGCCTGATCGTCTGCGCGACCTTCGCGGCCGAGGCCCTGGCCGCGCCGGTGTCCACCGTGGGCCGGAGGAATTTCGAAAGGGCCCGCCGGGCCGAGCAGCGCGGCGCGTTCGACGAGGCCCGTGCGGCCTACGCCTCGGCCGCGGACGCGCTCGGGGAGTATGTCGCGGCCATCGACGGCCATGACGGCGTCCCCTTTTCCTCGGACCTGATCATGCTCGGCATGTCGCTTTACAAGGCGGGCCGATATGAGCAGGCCGCCCGGGTCTGCGACCGCGTCGCCGAAAAGGATCCCGACGTCTTCGAGGCCTTCGTCTACGGCGGCTTGGCTTGGCTGCGGCTGGGCCGGACCGGCAAGGCGCTGGACATGTGGAAGCGCTTTCCCCTGACCCGGCGGCAGATGTTCCTCACCGACGCCATGCATGCCCAGTCTCGGGCGCTGGAACAGGGCGCCGGCGACGTGGCGACCGCCATCCGCGAGGTGGAGGATGCGCTGCTTCGCCAGGACGCCTGGAACCTCTCCCACGCCAAGGGCGTGAATCTTCCCTGGCCGGACATGTGCAGCGGCGCGTTCTGGTGGCGCTCCTCTGATTCCCCCTGCGACGCTTCGCCGGACCCCGCGGGCGCGGCCGCGTGGTAGTCATGCCGGAACGGAAGGCCCTGCTTCGTGACGCGGCCGCTCTCGGGCTCATGCTTTCGGCCTGGCGGCGCGATCTGCACCGGCGGCCGGAATTGGGCTTGAGCTGCCCGCGCGCGGCGGCCCTGGTGGCGGGCGAACTGCGCGGCCTGGGCCTGGAGGTGCGCGAGGGGCTGGCCCACAGCGGAGTGCTCGGCATCCTGCGTGGCGGCTCCGGCCCCACGGCGGCTCTGCGCGTGGACATGGACGCCCTGCCGCTGGAGGAACAGACCGGCCTGGACTTCGCCTCGGAGATCCCTGACCGGATGCACGCCTGCGGCCATGACGGGCACACGGCCCTGGGCCTGGGCGCGGCCCGGCTTTTGGCCGCCCGGCGCGACGCGCTTCCGGGCACACTGTTGTTCCTCTTCCAACCCGGCGAGGAGTATCCGGGCGGAGCCCGGCTCATGATCGCCGACGGCGCGTTGGACGACCCGAACCCGGACGTGATCCTCGGCTGCCACCTCTTTCCGGCGCTGGAGCGTGGCCGGGTGGGAGTCTGCTCGGGCCCGGCCACGGCGGGCAACGAGGAGTTCACCCTGATCGTCACGGGCCGGGGCGGACACGCGGCCCGGCCGCATGAATGCGCCAATCCGATCCAGGCCGCGTCCCGTCTCGTACTTGATCTTCAGGGCATCGCGGCCGGACGGGTGGACGCGCGGGAGCCCTTGGTGCTCACTGTGGCCGAATTCCAGGCCGGTTCGGGCCACAACGTCATTCCCGAGGGCGCGGTGCTCCGGGGGACGCTCCGCTTTCTGAGCGAAACGGCCCGGGAGGCTGCCATGCGCGAGGTTCGCCGCCTCATCCGGGGCGTGGAGGCCGCCTGGGGCGTGCACGTGGCCCTGGAGAGCCGGGTGGACGGGCCGCCCATGCGCCTGCCCGAGGATCTGGCCGGACTGGTGCGCGGCTGGTGCGCCGATCTCCTGAGCCCGGAACGGGTGGAGCTGCTGACCCGGCCCTCCATGGGCGCGGAGGACTTCGCCTACTTCGCGGAGGCCCGCCCGGCGGCCTATCTGCGCCTGGGCTGCCGCGACGCGGCCCGATCCGCCGGACTGCACACGCCGTTCTTCGATTTCGACGAAGCCCTTTTGCCCGACGCCTGCGCCACGCTGGCTTGGTGCCTGTGGCGTTTCCTGACTGACTGGCCACGTATTTCCACTTTCTCCCCCGTCCGCTGATACGGTTTTATACACCTGCATAGGCCGTGGCCTATGCAGGTGTATAAAAATCTGCACACATCCATGCTCTCCGGCCGTGGTCCTCCGTGCGGTTGCAATTCTCCGACCACATAATATCCTTATTTTATTTATTTTATAGTTCTACGATCTCGGACTGTTCCAATGCCCACCTGATTGGCACGTTTTTTCCTATATGCGAGCGAAACCCATACCCCGTTGGGGTATATTGCAAGGTAGGGCCGGAGTCGGCCCTGAACGGCACAACCCATTGGCGCACAACGAAGGAGAACGATGATGACCCGCAAGCTGGCGACCCTGATCGTGATCGCGGCCCTCACCCTGGCCGCGGTGAGCATGGCCTTCGCCGAAGGCAACGCCCGGAAGGGCAAGTATCTTTACCGCAAGAACTGTCGGAGCTGCCACGGCGTGAACGCCTCGGACCTGAGCCCCAGCTCCAAGACCCAGGCCGAGTGGAAGAAGGTCATGGGCTCCTGGCAGTCCCTGCCCTGCGTGAAGCAGTGGCCCGCCGTCACCGACGAGGACCGGACCGACATCTTCACCTACCTCCACGATTACGCCAAGGATTCCCCGACTCCGGCCAAGTGCAGCTAGGTGGCCAGGCCCGCCCCGGATGTCCAGGGCGGGCCGCGTTTCCCCATCAGCAAAGGGAGAGATCATGACGGCGGACAGGGGCAAGCAACTGAGCAGGCGCGACTTCCTGCGCGCGGCGGCGGCCACGGCGGCCACGGCCTTCGGCGCTCCGGCCCTGCTGCGGCCGGCCCGGGCGGCGGGCTCCGGGCCCAAGGCGGCCTGGGAGTCCAGGTTCTCGGCCTGCGACATGTGCTTCAACCGCTGTGGGCTCATCGCCCGGGTGGAGAACGGGACGGTGGTCAAGCTCGACCCCAACCCCAAGTTCACCAAGTCGCGGGGCATGCTCTGCGCCCGTGGCAACGCGGGCATCGCCCAACTCTACGACCCCGACCGGCTGAAGTACCCGCTGTTGCGGGTCGGGGCGCGCGGCGAGGGCCGGTTCAAGCGCATTTCTTGGGACGAGGCCCTGGATCTGGCCGCGTCCAAGCTCAAGGAGCTGGGTGAAAAGTACACCCGCTGCGGCACGCTCTTCACGGCCGGGGCGGACCTGCAATCCCAGTTCGTGAACCGCTTCGCCGAGGCGTACGGCTCCTTCAACGTCACCTCGCACGAGTCGCTCTGTCTGCTGAGCGGCACCCGCGCCTTCCTGGACACCTTCGGCGAGGTGCCGTTCCCGGATGTGCTCAATTCCCGCTACATCGTCATGGCCGGGGCCAATCGCCTGGAGGCGTTGGTCACGCCGGACAGCATGGACCTGGTCACGGCCATGCGGCGGGGCTGCAAGCTCGTGTACCTGGACCCGCGCTTCACCAAGACCGCGGCCCTGGCCACCGAGTGGCACGCCATCCGTCCGGGCTCGGACATGGCCTTCATGCTGGCCCTGGCCCACGTGATCATCCGGGAGAAGCTCTACGACGAGGCCTGGATTTCCGAGAAGGTGTACGGCCTGGAACAGTTGGCCGAGCATGTCCGGCCGCACACCCCGGAATGGGCCGAGGCCGAGACCGGCATCCCGGCGGCCGACATCGCCCGCATCGCCCGCGAACTGGCCGCCGCCGCGCCCGAGGCCATGGTCTACCCGGGGCGGCGCACCTCGGACTACACGGACTCCACCCAGATCCGCCGCAGCTTCGCCATCGTCAACGCCCTGCTGGGCAACTGGGACCGGCCGGGCGGCCTGCTGGGAGCCCGCGCGGTGGGATTGCGGCCCGTGCCCCTGGAAGCCCCCTGGTACGACGACAATCCGTCCGAGCGCGTGGACGGCGGCATGGCCCCGATGCTCTTCGAGCACGACGGCTCCTTCGTCCTGACCCGCGAGGCCGTGCTCTCGGGCAAGCCCTATCCCATCAAGGGCTGGTTCGTGTTCAAGACCAACCCCATGGCCACGGCCCCGGATCGCGAACGCACCCGGGCCATGATCGAGAAGCTGGATTTCATGGTCGTGGTGGACATCACCATGAGCGACACGGCCTATATGGCCGACCTCGTGCTGCCCGCGCCGAGCTACTTGGAGCGGCTCGACCCGGCCTCCGGACTGCAGGGCTCCAGCGCCTGCGCCTGCGTGGTCTGGCGCGATCCCGTGGTTCCGGCCCTCTACGAGTCCCGTCCGGTCTTCGACATCGTCAAGGGCCTGGCCGCGCGCCTGGACCTGGCCGAGCATTTCGACTTCACCATCGAGGAATACCGCAAGCGACAGCTCGGCGGACTGCCCGGCGCGGAACAGGCCCTGGTCAAGGACGGGGTCTACTACAACCCGAGCAAGGTCTACGGGCTCTATGACCGCCAGGCTCACAAGACGCTTTCGACCAAGATCGAGATATTCAACCAGCGCTACGCCCAGCTCGGCCTGGACCCGCTGCCGGTCTACACGCCGCCCAGGAATCCGCCCGCCGGGCGTTTCCGCCTGGTGGTCGGCCGCGACGCCACCGTGACCCAGAGCAGCACCCAGAACAACGCCCTGCTGCACGAGTTCACCCCCGAGAACACTCTCTGGCTGCACCCCGACGCGGCGCGGGGCCTCGGCGTCAAGAACGGCGACATGGTCCTGGTCGAGAGCGCGGTGGGCAAGGGAGAACTGCGGGCCGAGGTCACGGCCGGAATCCGGCCCGACACGGTCTACATGCTCTCCGGCTTCGGCGTGCTCTCGGACGGCCTGTCCCTGATCAAGGGCCGGGGCGCGAGCATCAACGCCCTGCTGGAGAGCGGCCACGACCGGATCACCGGCAACGCGGCCATGCATGAAACCTTCGTCACGGTCAGCAGGAGGGCCGCCTGATGCCCAGCCGTTTCGCCATGGTCGTGGACTCCTCGCGCTGCATCGACTGCAAGGGCTGCATGGCCTCCTGCAAGGTGGCCAACCGCGTGCCCGACGGGCACTGGCGCAACTGGATCAAGCGCACGGTCCCGGACTTCTCCCAAGGGCCGCGCACCCGTATGCACTTTCAGCCCGGCGGCTGCATGCACTGCGACAATCCCACCTGCGTGGCCGCCTGTCCCACCGGGGCCACCTTCAAGGACAAGGCCACCGGCGAGGTGATCATCGACCGGAGCCTGTGCATTGGCTGCGGCAACTGCATCCCGGCCTGTCCCTATGGCGCGCGCTATCGCCATCCCGAACTCAAGGTGGCCGACAAGTGCGACTTCTGCCGTGAGCGCCGGGAGCACGGCCTGGAGCCCGCCTGCGTGGACACCTGCCCGACCAAGGCCCGGGTCTTCGGCGACCTCGACGATCCGGATTCCGAGGTCTCGCGTCTGCTGCGGGAGAACCAGGGGAAGGTCGTGCGCCTGACCAGCGCGGGCACGGACACCAAGCCGAACATGTACTACCTGGGCGGCACGGCTCCCCGTGACTGGCCCGTGGAGCCCCGCGAACCGTCGTCCATGACCGCCCTGGCCTCCCTGGCCGGGCCGCTGGTCAAGGGCGCCGTGGCCCTCACCGGCCTGGGCGTATTGGCCATGCTCGGACGGCAGATCCTGATTTCGCGCGGCGCGGAATCCTCCGAAACGAAGCACAAGGAGTAGCGGCATGGAAACCTACAAGCGCCACGACCGCTCGGACATCGCCATCCACTGGTTCAATGCCGCCTGCTGGCTGCTGCTGTTCGTCACCGGCGTCGGCCTCCTGGACAACCCGCGCCTCAATCCCCTGGGAGCCTGGTACCCTGCCCTGTTGCGGGGGCTCTTCGGCGGCGGGGGCAATCTGCTGGCCGTCCACGTGGCCCTGGGATTCATTTGGATCGCCGGGTTCGCGGCCTATCTGCTGGTCAACCGCGCCGGGGCGCGAGCGTTCCTGGCCGAGACCTTTCGGGTGTCGCCGGAGCGTGACCTGCCCTGGATGTTCAAGAAGATGGTCCTCATGACCCTGGGCGAGAAGGGGCTCGCGCCGTTCAAGGTTTCGCCCGAACTGCCGCCCCAGGGCTTCTACAACATGGGCCAGAAGGCCTTCGGCCAGGCTTCGGTGCTGGGCGGCGTGGTCCTGGCCGTCACCGGGGTGGTCATGTTCCTCTCGGACAAGCTCTTTTCGGCCCAGCTCACCTGGCTGGTGTCCTGGTCCGTGACCGTCCACTATCTGGCCGCCGGGCTGGTTTTCGCCGGGCTGCTGGTCCACGTCTACATGGCCGCGATCTCGCCGGAGGAGCGGCCGGGCTTCCGCTCCATGTTCACGGGCGTGGTGCCCGTCACATACGCCAAGCACCACCACCGGCTCTGGTACGAGACGGTCTCGACCGAAACCGCTGGTGCGAACGTCGACACGCGCGAAGAACGTCAACACTGAGAGGTAGGGAAATGAACAGGTTCAAGCGTTTCAGCTGCCTGGCCACGATCCTGGCCCTGATCCTGGTCGCGGGCTGCGCCGCCAAGCGGCCGCCCCAGGCCGACTGGGTCTACCCCAAGCAGGTGACCATCGAGGAGATCAAGCCCCTGATCACCGTGCCCAATCCCGAAGGCGTGGTCATCATCGACTCCCGGCCCTACGAGACCAAGCACGTGCAGGGCTACATCCCGACCACCAGGAGCATTCCGGCCAGCAAGTTCGACGCCATGACGGACCAGCTGCCCAAGGACAAGAAGGCCCGCTTGATCTTCTATTGCGAGGGCTGGGAGTGCAAGCTGTCGCACCAGTCAGCGTTCAAGGCCGAGAAGCTCGGCTATCAGAACGTGCAGGTCTTCGGAGGCGGTTATCCCGAGTGGGTGGCCAAGGGTGAGATTCCGGCCATCGGCGTGGAGCGCCTCAAGGAGATGATGACCAAGGGCGAACCCTTCCTGCTCGTCGACTCGCGTCCGGCCGTGAAGTACGCCGAGGGCTCCATCCCCGGCGCGGTGAGCATCCCGGACTCGGCCTTCGACAAGTTCTCCGGCATGTTGCCCCGGGACAAGAGCGTGCCCCTGATTTTCTTCTGCGGCGGCTTCGACTGCCCGCTGTCGCACAAGTCCGCGGCCAAGGCCAAGGCCCTGGGCTACAAGAAGATCATGATCGCCGAGGCGGGCTATCCGGCCTGGGTCAAGCTCTATGGCGCGGGAGCCGCCGCTCCGGCCAAGGCCAAGGCCGACGACGGAGCCATGGACGCGGCCGCCTTCCAGAAGATCATCAAGGAGAACCCCAAGAGCATCATGCTCATCGACGTGCGCGACGAGGCCGAATTCAAGGCCGGGCACCTGCCCACGGCCGTGAACATCCCGGTGGACCAATTGGAGAAGAAGGCCGCCACGCTGCCCAAGGACAAGCCCATCGTCTTCATCTGCGCCACGGGCGCCCGCAGCGGCGAGGCCTACTACATGATGAAGGACGTTCGTCCGGACCTCAAGGACGTGCATTATCTGGAGGCCACGACCAAGTTCCGCAAGGACGGCACCTGCGACATCACGCCCAACAAGAAGTAAGCCCGACGGGCCGGGGAGCGCGTCTTCCCGGCCCCGTCATGGAAATCGTATGACCTTCCGCGTCCTTCTCCTCGTCATGTTCCTCCTCGCCGGGGCCGGAAACGCCTGGTGCGCCGAAGCGGTCCCGGCCTGGCTGGAGGAGGCCCGGGCCCAGGCCGCGCGCGAGGGGTACACCCTCATCGACCGCGCGGGAGTTCAGGCCTTGCTGGGCGGAACGTCGCGGCGGGTGATTCTGGATGTGCGGCCCGGCTACGAGTTCGAGGAGGGACACATTCCCGGCGCGGTGAACCTGGAATTCGACCTCGGCGACGAGCGCGGTCTGGCCCCGGCCAAGCGGGGCGACCTGGTGGGACGGCTCGGCCCGGATCGGAGCGTGACCGTGGTGGTCTATTGCCGCAGCCTTCAGTGCGTGCGCAGCGCCATCGCCGCGCGTTGGGCCGCGCGTCTGGGCTATGCCGACGTGCGGCGCTACGTGGGCGGCTGGCGGGACTACTCGACGCCCTAGTCGGCCAGGGCGTCGAGCGCGACCAGAAGCAGGTCTGCGGCCCTGGCGAAGACCGGCGGCGGATCGGCGGCGGCCAGAGCCTCCCGGAAGCGTCCCAGCCAGGGGCGCATGACCTCGGCGGCGAAGCGCCCTGCTTCGGCTTCTCGGCCTTGGGCCAGGAGTCGCCGGAGATAGTCGAGTTCCACGCAGAGGTGGTCCGGGGGTTCGCCGGAGGCGGGCTCCAGGCCCTCGGCCTGTAGGAGGCGGCGCATCTCCTGGGCCGGGGGGCCCAGCACGCGGCGCGGGCCGCCGTCGTGGCAGGAATGATGGAGCGGGGCGGGGACGCCGTCCTTGGCGCTGATGAAAAGGGCCACGTGGACGGCGGCAAGCCTGTCGGCCTCGGCCGGGGTCAGGGGCACGGGAAACGCCTCGACCAGGGCCTGGAGCGGGGAGCCCAGACGCGGATCGTCGGACGCCGCCCGGGCCAGTTCCCGGAAGCCCCGGTCCAGATCCGGCCAGCGATCCGGGGCCGGGCCCCAGAACAGGGATTGCAGGCCTCCCAGCAGAGCGTCCAGGAAGACCGGGTCCGTCATGCGCGGCCCCCGTCGGTCGAAGCGGAGGAGGAAATGAGCGGCGGCGTGAACGATTGCGAAAGCCTGCGCCAGGACGTGCTGGCCCGCATGCGGCGCATCGAGGGCCAGGTCCGGGGCGTGGCGGGCATGGTCGAGCAGGGCAAACCGTGCGCCGAGATTCTCGTCCAGATGCGCGCCGTGCGCTCGGCCTTGCGCGCGGCCAACGGCGTGATCCTGCGGCGCGCCCTGCTGGACTGCTCCGGCGCCCTGGAGGACCGGGATCCCGAAAAGCTCATGCTGCTTCTCTCCGATTTCGTGGACTACTGAACCGCCTTTGGTCCGTTTCACTTCTCTTACCCGCATACCCCCTTCGGCTCAAGGCTGATCGACCCCGAAAAAAGCCTTTCCGGCTTGAGGTTTCCCGGCATCCGTCGTACATGGAAACGGATTCGAAACCGCGCGACGCGGGGGGCGTCGAAGGGAGGAACGATGGCGGTGACGGCGCGTCTGGCCCTCTGTCTGGCCGTGGTCCTGCTGCTCGGGGCCTGCGGCCCCGCGCGCGAGGCCGCCCCGCGTCAGAACCGGACCCCCGGGGTCACGGACACCGAGATCGTGCTCGGCTCCTCCCTGGCCCTCAAGGGTCACGCCGGATTCCTCGGCACCCAGACCCTGCGCGGGGCCCTGGCCTACCTGAACGAGGTGAACGAGCAGGGAGGGGTTTTCGGCCGCGGGATTCGGGTCATCGCCTACGACGACTCCTACGACCCGCCCCGCTGCTTGGCCAACACCCAGAAGCTCATCATCGACGACGACGTCTTCGCCCTGTTCTGCTATGTGGGAACCCCGACCACGGTGAAGATCATCCCCTTGGTGACCGAGGCGCGCATCCCCCTGGTGGGCATGTTCACCGGCGCCAACGCCCTGCGCGAGCCCTTCAACCGCTATCTGATCAACGTGCGCGCCTCCTACTACCAGGAAACCAAGAACGCCGTGAGCCATCTGGTCAAGGGACTGGGCCTGAAGCGCATCGCGGTCTTCTACCAGTACGACGCCTTCGGCTTCGACGGGCTCACCGGCACGGAGCTGGCCCTCAAGGAGTTCGGCCTGGAGCCCGTGGCGCGCGGCTCCTACGTGCGGGGCTCCCTGGACGTGGAGGAGGGGCTTTCCCGGATCATCAACTCCGGGGCCGAGGCCGTGGTCATGATCGGCACCTACGAGCCCTGCGCCAAGTTCATCCATCTGGCGGCCGCGCGCGGCTTCAAGACCATCTTCTACAGCGTCTCCTTCGTGGGGGCCGAGGAGCTGGCCAGCCGTCTGGCGGGCCTCGATGACGAGATCGTGATCATGTCCCAGGTGGTGCCTCCGCCCGAGGGCGTGGCGGGCACCCGGCCCGAGGACATGTCCGAGTACGTGCGCCTGCTGCGCAAGCATTTCCCCGGCGACCGGCCGAATTTCGTCGGGCTGGAGGGCTACGCCAACGCCCGCGTCCTGGTGGAGGGACTCAAGCGCGCCGGGCCCAGGCTCACCCGCGAGGGCTTTCTGGACGCCGTCGAGTCCATCCGCGACTACAGCCTGGGACCGGGCATGTCGGTGTCCTTCGGGCCCGGCGGGCATCAGGGCATGGAGCGGGTCTATTTCACCCGGCTGGAGAAGGGCTCCTTCGTGCTGCTCCACGACTGGAGCGCCCTGGGCAAGGCCTTTCAGGCCGCCCGCTCCGGGGCTGCGGAGAGCGCGCCATGAAGACCCGCTTCGCGCGCATGAGCCTGAAGAACAAGATCCGCTTCTCGATCCTGGCCGGGATCGTGGCGGTGAGCGTGGCCGTGGCCCTGCTCACGCGCTGGATTCTCGTCTCCTCGCTCACCGGCGAACTGATCCTGCGCGGCAGCGCCATCGCCCATTCCGTGGCCGAGCGCGGCGGGGCCTTCGTCCTGGACAAGGACACCCCCAAGCTTCTGAGCCTGATCTTCGACGAGGCCAAGCTCATGGAGCGCGACCGGCTGGTGGCCTACATTTTCGTCGTCGGCCAGCATGGTGACGTTCTGGCCCACACCTTCACCCGATCCTTTCCCGGGGAGCTTGAAAAGGTACGCGGGCTGACCCCGGAGGACGGCCGGATGGTGAGCGACGTCTTCCTGGACGACCGCGAGGTTTCGGACATCGCGGTGCCCATCAAGGAGGGCCTTTATCGCATCGGCACTGTGCACGTGGGCCTGTCCCAGGACCACATCGACCGGCTGGTGGCCAAGCTGCGGATCACTTTCCTGGGGTTCATCTCGCTGATCATCCTTCTCCTCTTCTTCATTTCTTCCCGCCTGTCGCGCAACATCACCAAGCCCCTGACCCGACTCACGCGCATCTCCGACGAATTGTCCCGGGGCAACTTCGACATCACCCTGGATCTGGCGGGCCAGGAGGAGGGCTGGAATCCTTCGTCCTGCCCGGCCTATGCGAACACGGACCTGCCCTGCTGGAACCTGGACGAGACCGGAACCGCCGAGCGGCCCCAGGATCCGGAGAGCTTACACACCTGCCGCCAGTGCTCCTTCTACCGCAAGCGCGAGGGCGACGAGGTGGTCCAACTGGCCGACTCCTTCCGCAACATGGTCTGGAGCATCAAGCTCTACCGGCGGCGGCTCTCGGAGTCCGAGGACAAATACCGCTCCCTGTTCGACGCGGGACCGGACCCGGTCTTCGTGGTGGATCTGGCCGAAGGGACGATCATCGACGCCAACCCCCGGGCCCTGGACCTGTACGGCTATCCCAAGCAGGAACTGATCGGGAAGTCCTTCCTGGATCTGGGCCCGGAGAGCAACCGCGAGTTCCTGGCCCAGTTCCGCGCCTCCGGGGCGCCCTCCGGCGGCTGCGTCTACCGGCCCAAGATGATCCACTACCGCAAGGGCTCCCAGCCCTTCTACGTCAACGTCCACGCCTGTCCCACGGCCTACCGGGGGCGCAACGCGGTGATCCTGGCCGTCACCGACGTGACCGAGATGATGGAGAAGGACGCCCAGCTCATCCAGGCCAGCAAGATGAAGTCCCTGGGCGAGATGAGCGCGGGCATCGCCCATGAGCTGAACCAGCCCTTGAACGCCATCAAGATGGGCAGTGAATTCTTCCTGCTCATGGCCGAACGCGACCTGGAAGTCTCCCGGGAACAGTTCGCGGAGGTGGCCCGGGAGATCAGCCTCCAGGTGGACCGCGCCGCCGAAATCATCCAGACCCTGCGCTCGTTCGGCCGCAAGGCCGAGCTGGTGCGCGAACGCTTGGACCCCAACGTCCCGGTTCGGGCGGTGCTGGGACTGGTGGGCCGTCAGTTCGAGCTGGACAGCGTGCGCTTCGAACTGGACCTGGACGACGACCTGCCGCCGATCATGGCCCAGAGCAACCGGCTTCAGCAGGTCTTTTTCAACCTCGTGACCAACGCCCGGGACGCCATGAACGAGCGCGCCGCGGCTGAGGGGCCGTCCTTCCGCAAGGTTCTCCGGCTCTCCTCGCGCCTGGAGGGAAACCGCGTGGTCATCGAGGTGGAGGACAACGGCCCGGGCATCCCCGAGGACTTCCGGGAAAAGATCTTCGAGCCCTTCTTCACCACCAAGGAAGCTGGGCAGGGCATGGGACTGGGTTTGGCCATCAGCTACGGCATCGTGCGCGACTATGGGGGGGACATCCGCATTCAGGTCCGCCCGGGAGAGGGAACGGTCTTCAGCGTCAGCTTCCCGGCGCGGCCCTGAAACAAGGACGGAAGAGGCATGGACAAGGACAAGACGGTTCTGCTCATCGACGACGAGAAACCCACGCTGCACATGTTCCGGCTCATGCTCGGAGTCTACGGCTACGGCGTGCTCACCGCCGAGGACGGCGAGGAGGGCGTGGAGATCTTCGCGGCCAACCGTCCGGCCCTGGTCATGACGGACATCAAGATGCCCGGCCTGGACGGCATCGAGGTGCTCAAGCGCATCAAGGCCCTGGACCACCGCACCGAGGTCATCGTCATCACCGGCCACGGCGACATGGACTTGGCCATCGAGGCCCTCAACCTGGACGCCACGGACTTCATCAACAAGCCGGTGCACCGGCACGCCCTGGAGCAGGCTCTGAAGCGTGCCGAGGCGCGCATCGCCCTGACCCGCAGCCGCGAACGGGAAATCATCGTGCAGGATACGGAAGAGGCCGCCGTCATTCGTTTCCAGGGTAACGTGACCTCGCACTGCGAGCCGTTTCTCCAGGAGGCCTACGCCAAGGCCACGGCCTTGGGAAGGCCGCTTCTGGTGCTGCACTTCGAGGACTCGGCTTCGATCAACGGGGCGGGCATCTCCTGTCTGACCCAGGTGGTGGGCATGGCCCGGGCCGCCGGAATACGGCTGGCCGTGTGCGGGGTGTCGGGGAATTTCCGTCAGGTGTTCGAAGCCGTGGGCATCGCCGGGCCCTCGGATTTCCACGAGGACGTGGAGGAGGCCTTGGCCGCCGCGCGTCCGGTCCCTCCGGCCTGAGACCCGGCGGCGGGCAGGTCCGGCATGAGCGCGCAGAGGGCCTCAAGGAAGAGACGGCAGAGATCCTGGTCGCGCCGGTTGTAGCGGAATTCCAACTCCTTGAGATAGAGCGGGAAGCGCTGGGGCGAGAGCCCCTTGTAGCGCTTGATGCGCTCCTGGGCGAAGGTCCAGAAGGCGTGTTGCTCGGCGTCCACGTAGGGAATCCGGTCGTAGTTGCTGATGTAGCGCAGGGGCAGGGCTTCGTCGGCGCAGAAGACCAGGGCGTGGTAACGGCGGTAGCGGTCCGTGTAGATGATGTTGTTCATGCGGATGAGCTTGAGCTGGAAATTGGCGTGGAAGTGGAACACGGTTTCGGCCTCGATTTCCGGAACGAGGTCCACGAAGACCAGACCCCCCTCCTCGATGAGCCCGAAGACCGGCACGCGCCCCGGCGGCAGGTCGCCCGGCTGGCCCGTGAGCTTGCGGCCCTGGATGCACTCGCCCAGGCCGGTGGCCGGGCCCAGCAGGAGCCGGGCGTCCAGGGCCTGGACCAGCAGGGCGTAGCGCAGGGCGGTCAGGGCCTTGTAGGTGGCGTTGTAGGAGGCTCCGATCTCTTTTGCGATGCCGTGGGCCGTGGCCTCGTTCGCGAACAGATCGGCCAGTCGCAGCCATTGGCGGCAGGATAGCCCTCCGTTGTTGATCCAACGTCCGGTGAACTCCTGAAAGGTGTAGCGGCAGCCGCCGCAGCGCAGGCGGCCCTCGGCCAGATGATAGACGCGGCGGTCGTTGCAGCGCGGGCAGAAAGGCACCCCGTCGGGGTGGCAGAGCCCGCGCAGCAGGGCCTCCGCCGCCTCTTCCGAGGCCGAGGCCCGCGCCACGTCGGGGGACGAGGGGAGCCGCGCCGCCATGTCCCGTCCCTAGAAGCCCCAGGCCGAGAGCGTGGGACGCCGGAAGCCCTGTTTCTGGGCCAGATAGTCCAGGGGCAGGGACTCCAGATCGTCGAGCACCGGCACGGACGGACGGTCCATTTCCCGGAAATCGGCCGTCTTCATGTACGAGCGGCAGGAATCGCAGACCTCCACCCGATAACCGGGGATTTCCTGGACCGTGAAGGAGCGTGAGCCCTGCGGGTCGGCGTGGTCGCAGAAGGGGCAGGCCAGACGCCGGACGCGGTAGGAGGTGCGGCAGAAGGAGCAGGTGACTTGGCGTCGGCCTTCCTTGCCTTCGAGATTCGAGATGAGGGGCAGGCTGCCGCAGACCGGGCAATGGCCGTGCTGCCGGGGCGTCTCCAGGTCGAGGCCCTCGGCCAGCCGGGCGGCCGCGGCCGCGAGGCCCGGAGTGAGCGCCGCCTGGACCAGGAAGTTCAGCACACGAGGGGCGTTGGGCGTGCGCTGCCCGAAGGCGGCGAACCATGCGTCGTCGCCGCTCAGGAAGGCGTCCAGGGCCTGTTCCAGGTCCAGTTCCCCGGATTCCCGGGCCGTGCGGACGACCCCGGCGGCCTCTTCCAGGTCGCCGCCCAGTTCCGTGAGCAGATTCAGGAATTCCTCGAACAGGACGCGGGCCAGATCGCGGTCGACCGGGAAGGATTCCCGGGCCAGGAGAGGCCGTCCCTGGAGGTTTTCCTCGGGCGAGGTCAGGACGGCCGGGTCCGGGACTTCGAAGCGGGCCGCGGCTTGGGCTTCGCCCTGACGGCGGGCCACCCCGCCCACCAGGCGTACCAGCTCGGGGGGAAGGTATTCGTTCTCCCGCAGTTGGCCGAGCTTTTTTTCCAACCCTGCCACGATGTCTTTCGGGTCGGTCGTCATTGTTCCCCCTTGGTAGGACATGGTCTTTCAGCTTAAGCGCAATCCGGTTCGGAAACAAATCTCCGCCTATTGCGCATGTTTTGGCACCAAACGGAATGGGAACAAAGGAGGGCGCTAGAGTCCGGCGATCCGTCCGGCGGCGTTGTAGACCCAGAGCCCGTCGTCCTGAATGTTGCCCACCAGGGTGATGCCGATCTCCCGGGCCAGCTCCACGGAGAAACGGGTGGCCACGGCCGTGGAGGCCAGCACCGGGACGCCGATGCGCGCGGCCTTGAGCAGGATCTCGGAGGCCACGCGGCCGGTGGAGACGATCATCTTGTCCTGGGTGGGAATGCCCTCCAGGAAACATTGACCCACGATCATGTCGATGGCGTTGTGCCGTCCGATGTCCTCTCGAAAGATGAGCATCTCGTCCGGGGTGCAGAGGGACGAATTGTGGCAGCCGCGCGTGCGGGAGTAGAGGGTGGAACGCGCGTGCAGCTCGGCGGCCAGACGCAGGAGTTGTTCCGGGCTCACGCGCAGGGGGGCGTCGATGCGCCGTCGGGACACGGTGGCCACGTTGCGGTCGAAGTTGGTGCCCTTGCCGCAGCCGGAGGTGATGGAACGTTGGATGGTTCGGCCCTCCAGGGGGTCGTGGCGTGTCTCCACCTCGGCCAGGATGCGGTCCCCCCGGTCCTCGATGCGCACGCCTTTGAGCTGGCTCGGGTCGGTGATCAGAGCGTCGGATTTGCAGAAGCCCACGGCCAGGTATTCCGGGTGTTTCGCCGTGCAGAGCAGGGTGACCACCTCGCGGCCGTTGAGCAGGATGGTCAGAGGCGCCTCGCGGATGGCCTCGATGCGTTCGCGTCGAAAGCCGTGCGGTCCGAAGGCGTCGATCTCGTATTCGTAAGCGTCGGGCATGGCGGACTCCCCTGGTGTCCCGCGAAGATAGCGGAAATGCCGCCGCGGATGCAACGCCTTCCGGGGTCAGCGGGAGAGAACCCGGTCGATGGCCTGGGCCAGGGCCTCCACGGTGAACGGTTTGGCCACGAAGTCGTCCATGCCGATCCGCAGGAAGCGGTCGCGGTCGCTTTCCATGGCGTAGGCGGTGAGCGCGATGATGGGGATGCGCGGGTCGCGGCAGCGGGCGCGGCCGTCGCGGATGGACTTGGTGGCCGTAATGCCGTCCATGACCGGCATCTGCACGTCCATGAGGATGAGATCGAAGTTCTCGCGTTCCAGGGCCTGGATGGCTTCGGTGCCGTTGGTCACGGCCGTGACCGAATGGTCCATGCGACCGAGAACCTGGCTGGCGAACATGCGGTTGACCAGTTCGTCCTCCACCAGGAGGATGCGCAGGTTCTTCCTGGGCTTGCGGGCCGCGGCCGACTGGGCGGGAGCCGGCGTCCCGACGCCGGGCAGGCTGAAGGGCACGCTGACGGTGAAGGTGCTGCCCTGGCCTTCCGCGCTTTCCAGACGGATTTCGCCGCCCATGCGCTCGACCACCTGACGGGCGATGGACAAACCCAGGCCGGAGCCGCCATAGCGTTTGTTCAGGTAGTGCTCGGCCAGTTCGAAGTTCTCGAAGATGTGCGTCTGGGCCTGGGGCGGAATGCCGATGCCGGTGTCCCGCACGGCGAAGGTCAGGCGGCTCCGGCCCTCGCCCTCCGGGGGGCCGGAGTCGGGAAGCACGGAAACGCTCACGGAGCCCGAGGGGGTGAAGCGCAGGGCGTTGGAGAGCAGGTTGTTGAGCACCTGGCGCAACCGGAATGGATCGCCCAGCAGGCGTTCCGGCAGTCCGGCCCCCCGGTCCACGTGCAGCGTCAGCCCCTTGAGCCGGGCCTGCACCTCGTAGGTCCGCAGCAGGGGATCGAGCACCTCGTCCAGATGGAACTCCCGCTCCAGGATCTCTGCGGAACCGGCTTCGATGCTGGCCATCTCCAGAAGGTTGTTCACGGTCTTGTGCAGGCTGTCGGCGCATTGCCGGGCCATTTCGAGGTTGCGCCGCTGCTCCGGGTCCAGGGTGGAGGCGAGGAGTATCTGGAGCATGCCCAGGATGCCGTTGAGCGGTGTGCGCAATTCGTGGCTCATGTTGGCCAGGAACTGGGTCTTGGCCTCGTTGGCGGCCTCGGCCTGGCGTTTGGCCTTGAGCAGTTCGCGTTCGGCGTGCCGTCGCTGGGTGATGTCGCGGGAAAAGCTGGCCAGATGCGTCACCGCACCCTTTTCATCGGTCACGGGGTAGATCCGCAGGCGGTAGACTCGGTCGCCCACCTCCTCGTCGAAGACGCGCGGCTGGCCGGTGCGGGCGGCCTCCTTCAGCTTGATGCGCCGCAGTTCCGCGGTTTCCACGGGCAGGGAGTCGAAGATGAGCGTGCCGGTGAGTTCCTCGGCGCTGGCGTTGCGCCGCTTGGACGCGATCTGGTTGGCGGCGAGAATGGTCCCGTCGGGGGAGAGGAGCATGACCGAGTCGGTGGTGGCGTCGAACAGAGCCTGGATGCGGCGTTCCTTGTCGCGCAGCTCGGCCATGTGGGCCTGGCGCTCGTCCTCGCGTCGGGCCAGGGATTCGGCCATGGAGTCGAAGGCCTGGCCGAGGATTCCCAACTCCCCTCCGCCTTCGCCCATGTTGTTCCGGACGGTGAAATCGCCTTGGCGGATGCGTTGGGCGGCCTGGGTCAAGGCCCGCACCCGGCTGAGGATGAAGCGATTGCCGTAGAGCCATGTCAGCACGAGCACGAGGGCTCCCGCCGCGCCGATGCCCAGGAGGTTGCGCCAGAGGCGGCCGTCCACCTGCGCGAACACGGCCCGGCTGGGGATGCCGATGCGCACGAAGACGTCATCCGCGCCCTTGCCGAGGCGCAGGCGTTTGACCGAGTATAGGCGCTCCACGCCGTCTCGGTCGAGACCCGTGGCGTTGGCCTCGTCGCCGCGCTTGATCAGTTCGAGGAACAGGGCCAGCTGTTCCGGCGGCAGCAGGCGCGAGGTCAGGGTCTCGTCCCCCTGGGAATGGAAGAGCAGGGAACCGTCGGACTTGGCGATGGAGAAGGTGGAGCCCGGCGGGAGGTTGGCCTGCTCGAAGCTCCGGCCGTAGATGGAGAGGTCCACGACGACGGCCAGCAGGGCCGCCAGACGGTTGTGCTCGTCGCGCACGGGTTGGCAGAAGAAAAGGATCGAGCGTCCCTCCAGCACCCCGGCCCAGGAAAGCTCCGTGCCCGGATTGCGGTCCACCAGGAGAGGCGTGTAGGCGTGACGGATGTCCAGCGCCCGGCGGGATCCGGAGCTGAAGACCTCGCCGCCCGGCGTCATGGCCAGGATGTCGGCATATTCTGGATTGTCGCGCAAAAGATCGGCGAAGAGAGGATCGCAGGCCGCGGCGTCGAGGCGCCGAATGGCCGGATCCCTGGAGAGGGCGGCCAGGATGCGGTGGGCGTAGTCGGCGGCCTGTTCCGGGCCCCCGGCCAGAAGGCGCATGACCCGCAACGCGTCTTCCTGGGCCCGCAGGGCCGCGTCCTCCCGCTCCTGGACCGCGTTGTAAAGCGCCAGTCCCAGGACCGGGCAGAGGGTCAGCAGCACGAGCACGACCAGCAGGCCGCGCAGGCTGAATCGACCGAACGCCTGCCCTAGTCCTCGGGGCATGACCGAGGGCCTTGGGCGTTGCGGGATGCGCTCGAGGGGCCCGGAGGAGTCTCCTCCTCCCGGAGCCCGCGGAGGGCGCGGCGCATGGCGTTTCTGCTCTTCATGGCGCAGTCCTCTGGGAGTTCCCCGGCCGCAGGGTGTTCCGGCGTCCGCTGTGTGCTGTGTAAGATATTGTTCCTGAAAAAAGAAGGCCCTCCATCCCGCAAATGCCGCCATCCGGGCCAAAAAAAGACGGGCCCCCGGAGCGTCCGGAAGCCCGTCCATGGAGGCGCGTTGCAGGTACGCCTACACTTCTTCCTTGGCCTTGGCCTTTTTCATGGACAGGCCCACGCCGTCGAAGAGTTCGAAGATCGCGAAGCCGTACCACAGCGTGTAGACGACATAGAAGACCAGCAGGCCGGTGAGCACGCCGGCCTTGTCCAGAACCCGCTGGGCCGGAATGCCGTAGAAGTTGAAGGCCGGTTCGATGGCCTTCCTCATGACCAGGTCCACGCCTTGGGCTTCCTTGATCAGCTTCTGCTTCTGCAGGGGCTTGATCATGGCGTTGAGCATCTCCCACCAGGCCGTCATGGCTTCCTTTTCGTTCATGCCGCGACGGCTTTGCACGGCGGCGCCGTCGTTCTTGTACATGGAGTCGGCGTCCTCGATGGCGGCGGCCAACAGGGCCGGCAGGTCGCCCTTCACGGTCAGCTCGCCGGGGGCCTTCTCAGTCAGCGTGAGCCCGGCCTTGGCGCCCAGGGCGATCATGGCTCCGGCCAGTTCGGCCTTCTTGGGCTTGATGGTCACGTCGACGGCCGCGCCCTGGATGGGGGCGATCTTTTCCCGAACTTCGGGGATGAAGTAGGAGGAGCCCTTGGAGAGCTTGTTGAACAGGTCGTCGGCGTAGGACAGGCCGTTTTCCGCGACGCCCCGGTCGGTCTTGAAGATGGGGGTCAGGATCAGGACGAAGACGACCGCGAAGGAGCCCAGCAGCAGGACGCCCTTCGTGAAGCTTTTCTTGTTGTGCAACATGATTAGGCCTCCCCTCTGAGCTTGCCGATGTTGGCGAAGAACTTGCCGAACACCCAGATGCCGAAGAAGGCCACCACCACCCAGAAGATGATGTTGCCCACGAATTCGACGTTGGCCACGAAGGACTTGGAGAGGTCGACCATCTCCAGTTCCGTGAGCTTCTTGGGCAGCGTGGCGGCGCGGTTGATGAAGCCCGCGATGATCGAGACGGCGTAGAAGCCGCGGATGTGGACGCCCTTGACGACCTTGGTGGTCAGGGCGCCGATCTGGATGCCCAGGAGCGAGCCCAGGAGCATGCCCATGGCCAGGGTGTAGAAGACGAAGCCGTAGATCGCGTACTGGGCGATGGCCGCCAGACCCGCGGTGAAGATGATCTGGAGGATGTCGGTGCCCACCGTGGTCATGGAGGACACGCCGAAGATGTAGACGAACATGGGGAAGGTGACGAAGCCGCCGCCCACGCCCATGATGGCCGCCAGGATGCCGACCACGGCGCCGCCGGCCGCGACGATCCAGCCGGAGATCCGGCGTCCGCCGGGAACCAGATCCTCGTCGAAGGTGATCATCGGCGGGATCTGCATGTTCTGGAGCTTCACGGCCAGGGCCGTGGTGCCGCCGCCGCCGCCGTGGGCGTCGCCGCCACCGCCGGGCTTGCGGCTGGCCTTGAGGAAGTCGAACAGGGCGTAAAAGCCGAGGAAGCCGAGCAGGATGGCGTAGATGGAGCTGATGAACAGCTCGGAGAGCAGCGGGTCTTTGTTGTACAAGCCCTTGTTGATCGCGCCGCCCACGAAGGTGCCCGCGCCCGAACCCACCAGGAAGGCGATGGCCAGCTTGGTGGAGACGTTGCCGAGCTTCTTGTGCACCGTGGTGCCCATGATGGCCTTGGCGAAGATGTGGAAGAGGTCCGTGCCAACGGCCAGGATGCCCTTGATGCCCGCGGCCATGAGCGCCGGGGTGATGATGAAGCCGCCGCCCGCGCCGATGCAGCCGGTGATCAGACCGGCCGCGAGACCGACGGCGATGGAGACGAGAAAGATCTTCGTGGAGTAGAAGGCCGGAGCGTAGGCCGTCTTGCCGCCCAGGAAGTCGCCCCCGCCGGCCATGGCCAGGCCGAAGAAGAGGCAGGGCAGCGCCAGCAGAAGCAGCAGCAGGAGCTTCTTGCGGCTTTTCAGGATGGACATGGACACCTCGAGATCCCACTTGGCGTGGGCCACCGAGGCGGCTTTCATGAATTCATAGAGTTGTCTTCCGAATCCCATGGAATTCCTCCTCCTTGCCGAATCCGTCCAGAGTTCCGTTTTCCTCGAATGGCCTTGGCGTCTCCGCTTCCGCGCCTCGGCCCGAGCCGTTACCGATTCGGGAGCGCCCCCGCTCCCGGGATGGACCATCGTTATGAAAGGCAAGACGTGTGCCAGAATGCACAAGCATGTCGATTATTCTATTCTTCCTGGAATGATTGATCTTTTTCGTCGTCCTCGTTCGCGCCGTCCCGTCCTTCGCCGGCGGCCTCTGTCAGCATTCTTTCCACCCCGGCCTCGAAGCCGTCGGCACGGAGCAGGGTGAGCACGGCGGACAGCAGGCGCGAGGGGTCGCCGGTCTTTTCCACCAGCGCATGGGCGCAGACGATGCCCGCTTCCGGGCCGTCCCCGGGGTAGGTTTGGACCACCACCGGGCAGGCGGGGCAGAGGTCCGTGGCCCAGCCCGGTCCCCCGGCCAGGGCTTCGGCATCGCAGATCAGGAGGGCCGGTTGTCCGCCACGGGCCAGGAGTTCCCGGGCCTGATGACGGTCGCGGGCCTGGAGCGCCCGCACGCCGAGAACCTCCAGTTCGCGGGCCAGAAAGGCTCGGACCCTGGGGTTGCGGTCCACGATGAGCACACAGGGAGCGGCGGTCATGAACGGCGCACCTCGCTGCCTGGGCCCAGGCAATGGGTGTGCCACCAAGATGTCTGCGGCAAGATGCTGAAATTTCGAATATAAATTTGGAGTCCGCGCGGGTCGTGGGCTGCCGTCGGTGTCAGGATTCTTTACACTTCGTCAAGAACGAAAAACCGAACCGGTTCGGGAGGCGATCAGGAAACCTGGGCCCCGATGCGCAGGCCGTACTTCTCGATGCGGGCCAGCAGGGTGGGGCGGGACAGGCCCAGGAGCCTGGCCGCGCGGGTGCGGTTGCCGCCCGTGATCTCCAGGGCCTCGCGGATGACCAACCGGCCTACGTGGTCCATGAGCTGGTCGAAGGCGTTTTCGCCCGCCTTCTCGGTGAGCGTGCGGCGCACGAAGGAGGCCAGGGTTTCGCCGCCCTCGGACTCGGCGGACGCGGTCCCGGCGCACGATCCGCCCACTGCCGTGAACACGTCCTCCCGGGTGAGCGGGGCACCCCGGCTGAAGATGAGGGCCTTGTGCAGGGTGTTGCCCAATTCGCGCACGTTGCCGGGCCAGGGGTGGGAAGCCAGGGCTTCCACGGCCTCGGGGGTCAGGCCCGGGTTGGGCATGTCCATGTCCCGGCTGAAGCGGGCCAGGAAATAGTCCGCCAGGAGCGGAATGTCCTCGCGCCGTTCGCGCAGGGGCGGCAGGTTCAGGGTCACGACTTTGAGCCGGTAGTAGAGATCTTCGCGGAAGCGGCCCTCGGATACGGCGGCTTCCAGGTCGCGGTTGGTGGCCGCGATGATGCGAACGTCCACGGGGATGGGCTCGCGGCCGCCCAGGCGTTCGATCTTCTTCTCCTGGAGCAGGCGCAGGATCTTGGCCTGGATGACCAGGGGCATGTCCCCGATCTCGTCCAGGAACACGGTGCCGCGGTTGGCCTGCTCGATCTTTCCCACGCGCCGGGCGCTGGCCCCGGTGAAGGCTCCCTTTTCGTAGCCGAACAATTCGCTTTCCAGGAGGGTTTCCGGGATGGCCACGCAGTTGATGACCAAAAACGGCCGATCCGCGCGCAGGCTGTGCTGGTACACGGCGCGGGCCACCAACTCCTTGCCCGTGCCGGACTCGCCCCGGATGAGCACCAGGGCGTCGGTGGGCGCGGCCCTGCCGATGGCCTTGTAGACCTCGTTCATGGCCTTGCCCGTGCCCACCAGGGCCTCGCCCCGCTCGGCCTCGACCGAGGGGCCCAGGCCCACGCGGCCGCGCATGAGCGCCCCGGCCTCCAGGGCCCGGCGGATGAGATCCAGGATGTCCGGGATGTCGAAGGGCTTGAGCACGTAGTCGAAGGCCCCCATCTTGGTGGCCTCGATGGCCGTTTCGGTGGTGCCGAAGGCGGTCATGATGATGGCCTGGAGCTTGGGATCGACCTTGCGCATGGCCTGGAAGGCGGTCAGTCCGTCCATGCCCGGCATGCGCACGTCCATGACCACGAGGTCCGGGGAACGCTCCTCCACCATGCGAAGCCCGGCCTCGCCCGAGGCCGCCGCGCGCACCGTGTGCCCCTCGCCGGCGAGCAGCTTCTCGAAGCTCTGGCGCAGGTGCAGGTCGTCGTCGACGATCAGGATCTCAGCCATGACGTGTCCTCCTTGCAGGGCAGGGCCAGGACGAAGGTGGCGCCCTTGCCTTCCACGGAGTGCAGGTGGAGCCAGCCGCCGTGCTCCTCCAGGATGCGTTTGGCGATGGGCAGGCCCAGGCCCGTGCCTTCTTCCTTGGTGCTGAAGAAGGGCTGAAAGACCTCCTCGCGCAGTTCGGGAGCGATGCCGGGGCCGGAGTCGGTGATGCGGATGACTACGGCCCGCCCCAAGGGCGGAACGATGCCCTTCTCCTCGTTGATGACGATGTGGCCTCCGTGGCCCATGGCGTCGCAGGCGTTGAGCAGGAGGTTCACCAGGGCCTCCTTGAGCTGTTCGGGGTCAACATCCACTTCGGGCAGGGGATCTTCGCGGTTGACGTCCACGTCCACGCCGAAGGACTCCAGGCGGTGGCGGAGCAGTTGCAGGGTCATGTCCACCACGGCCGAGGGGCTGATCCGCTGGATCTTGAGCTTGGGCCGCCGCGAGAACTCCAAGAAGTTGCGGATGATGGTGTCCAGGTGCTTGATCTCGTCGGCGATGACCTCGAAGTCCTCTTTCTGGCGCGGGTCCAGTTGCAGGCCGCGTTCCAGGGAGAAGAGGCGCATCTTCACCGAGGTCAGGGGATTGCGGATGCTGTGGGCCACGCCCGCGGCCAGCTTGCCCACCAGGGCCAGCTTCTCGGTCTGGCGCAGGGTCTCCCGGCTCTCGGCCAGGAGCGTTTTGGCCTTGTTCACGTCCTCCAGCAGGGTTCCCACCCGGTCGGAGAGCGCGCCCACCTCGTTGAACAGGGCCCCGGGCGAGGGTTGGGGCGTGTCGGCGGCCAGGCGGCGGATGGGCGCGAGGATCTGGCGGAAAAGCACCCAGCAGAGGCCGAAGCCCAGGATCACGGTGAGCACGATGGCGGCCAGGGACAGGCCAGTGACCACCCTGGCGCGTTCGCGGTAGGTCGAACTGGCCTGGGTGATGCTCTCGTTGTGGATCTGCTTGTAGCGTTCGGCCAGGGCCGTGATCTGGAGAAACTGTTCACGGATGAGCCAATGTTTGGCCTCACCGTCGGTTTTGCGGCCTTCGCGGTAGAGCTGGATGACCTCGTCGCGGGCCCCGGCGTAGCGGAAGTATTCCGACTCGATGCGGTTGAGGATGCGGCGGCCCTCGTCCAGGTTCTCGGTCTCCCGGGCGCGGCCGAGCCAGTTTTCGAAGGCCCGGCGTTGCACGTCCAGCTTCTTGATCCATTCCTCGTCGCTGGTGAGCATGTAATAGGTCACGTAGCCCTTCTGCATGACGAAGGCGTTCTCCAGGGCCTGGGCGGCCAGGAGCGGGGCGACCTCGTTTTGTTCCAGCTCGGTGAAGATGGCCTGGGTGCGTTCGGCGTAGAGGAAGGTGTAGACCGCGCCGGCCGTGGTGGCCAGCATGAGGCCCACGAGCAGCGCCGCGATGCGCGCCCGCAGGCTGAACCAGCCCGGACGGGCCTTGGAATGCTGATCGGACACGCGAATCCTCCCGGGTCTGGCGATTGGGCTAGCGCAAATCCGGCGCGTGGGCAAGCTCAGGGCAGAAAGGGCGAAAGGGTGCGCCAGAATTCCCGGGCCGGGGCGGGCAGGAAGGGCGAGACCGCCGCCAGGGCCGCGCGGAAGGCCTCCGAGTCGGCCCGTTCCACGTCCCGGCGCATGTCGGCCAGTTCCCCGCCGTCGAACTTGTGTTCCATCTTGAAGTGGTTGGCTTGGGCCTGGGCCAGGGAGAGCGGGGTGCGGCGGGAGGGGTCGCCCGTGTCCTGGAGATGGACCACGGCGGCGCGGCCGTCGAAGACGACCATGCCTCCGGCCTTCCATATCTGGAGGTCGTGCTCGATGTCGTCCACCTGGGATGGCGAGAAGCGCGGGTCGAAGCCGGGAACGCCCAGGCGCTCCAGGCGTTCGCGGTGTAGAAGGTGGCAGCAGCCCATGACCGAGAGGCAGGGACGGAGATGGTCGTACTGGCCCAGGTCGAGAACCGTGGGCGCGTTGGGCGTGAAGCGGATGCGGCCCTCGCCGGTCTCGGAGAAGAAGCGCCAGGCGTACTGGATCACCAGCGGTGAGCGCGGGTGGAGCACCTTGACCCCGGCGGCGCAGGCCCGGGGCTCGGCCTCCAGGGCGCTCAGGAGCCCGGCCAGCCAGCGACGGGGCAGAAGCACGTCGTCGTCCAGGAAGGCCACGCAGTCGGCTTCGCGCGAGGCGGGCAGGCCCAGGAGCCAGTTGCGCGCGGGCGGAGCGCCGACGTTCACCGGCAGGTGCAGCACCTCCAGGCGGAGATTCGGGGCCGTGCGCCGGGCCAGGGCCTCCAGCTCCTTCGGTGAGATGGAGGTCGAACCGTTGTTCAGCAGCGTGACCCGGGCCGGGCCCAGTTCCGTGGCGGCCAGACTCGCCAGGGTTCGGGCCAGGGCCTCGGGCTTGTTCCAGGAGTAGAGGCAGACATGGACGCGGTGGGTTTCGACGAGGTTCGGGTCGGGCGGCGGCGCGGCCAGCTGCATGATGGCCGAGGGCTGGAAGGGCTCCAGTTCCAGGGAGGCCAGGAGATGGGCGCGGGCCTCCTCCGGATGGTCCTCGTCCAAGGCCAGGCGGGCGCGCAGGTTGCGGGCCAGGAAGTTTTCCGGGGCATGCTCCAGGGCCCGGGCCGCCTGCTCCGGTTTCCCGGCCGCGCGCAGGCCCCAGGCCAGCAGCGGGGCGGCGGCCGCTCCTCCGGGGGAGGTGAGCAGGGCTTCGGTTTCGGCCAGGAAGGCGGAACGTCCGCCGGTCTGCCAGGCGTTCAGGGCCTGGGCGAGACTTCGCGCCGGGCCGGGATCGGCCGGGGCGCGCAGGCCGTCCAGCCAGCGGACGAAGCCCGGGGGCGGCGGCGCGGCCGGAAATATGCGTCTGGCCTGTGCCGCCAGGGCCGGGTCGAAGGGCAGGAAGACGACCGCCTGGCGCAGCAGGGCTCCGGCGGCGAACAGACGCTGGGGCTGGTCCGGTCGGGCGTCGGCCAGGAGTGCGGCGGCGGCCTCCAGGGCCTGCCCCGGGTCCAGGAATCCGGCCAGGCGCAGGCGGTGGAAGACGTCCCGAAACAGGCGCATGCGGGTCAGCGCGCCCCGTGCGCTTCCAGGAAGCCGCGCACCTGGGGATCCTTGGCCCAACCCAGGGGGGTGGCTCCGTTGGGGCCGGAGGCGTTCACGTCCGCGCCGCGCTGGACCAGGGCCTGGACCAGGGAGATGTTGCCGGACTTGGCCGCCCAGTGCAGGGGCGTGAAGGGGGTCAGGGGACAGCCCTTGGGGTCCGCGCCCTGCTCCAGGAGATAGAGGGCGATGTCCACCTTGCCCTTGCGCACGGCCCAGGAGATGGCCGTGGCCCCGAACTGGTCCATGGCGTGCAGGTCGCAGCCGCGGGCGAGGAGTTCACGCACCAGCTCCAGGTTCCCCTTGCTGCCGCAGGCGCCGTGCAGGGGGGTCTTGCCGTAGTAGGTGCGGGCCTGGGCGTCCGCGCCGCGCTCCAGGAGGAGCATGGCCGTGCCCAAGTTGCCGAACTCGGCGGCCGAGGCCAGGGGGGTCATGTCGAGCTTGTCGCGGCCTTCGATGGAGGCCCCGGAGTCCAGGAGCCAAGCCACGATCTCGGGAGTGCCGCACTGGGCCGCCCAGGTCAGGGGCGTGGCCCCGGAGGCGTCGTCGACGGCGTCCAGCAGGCCGCGCGGCGGGGTCATGGCCTTGACCCGGGACAGGTCGCCCTCGCCGATGGCCATGAACAGGCCGGTGAAGCGGGCGGCCTGGGCCCCGGCGGGCAGGCAGAGCAGGATCGCCAGAAGAAGGCAGAGAGTCCGTTTGCGCATGGATGGAGAATACACCAGCAGGGCCCGGGCTGCCAAGAGCGACGCGCGCGGCTGGAATTCGCCGTTGAATCCGGGCAGATGGAATGGTAGAGAAGTGAGGAGGTCCATTTTTTCAAAGGGAGCGGCGCATGAGCACGGCCTTCGATTTCCAGCGGCTCTGGAGCGATTCGGAACGCATCCTGCGGGAACCGAAAAGCTTTTTCTCCTCCATGCCCGTGAGCGGGGGTTTCGCGGACCCGGTCGTCCGGGCCGCGGTGTACGGTCTGGCCGCCGGGTTGGTGAATCTCATCTGGGGCATCTTCGGCCTGGGACACGGCCGGATGATGACCTCCTTCGGCGGGCTGGGGATCGGCGGGCTGGTGGGCATGCCGCTCATGGCCCTGGCCGGGGTCTTCGTGGGTGGGGCCGTGCTCTGGCTGGCGGCCCGCCTGTGCGGCGCTCAGCCCGGATACGAGGCCGCCGCGCGGGCCTCGGCCGCCTGTCAGGTGCTCCTGCCCGTGCGCGCGGCCTTCAATCTCTTCCACGCCGCCAGCCCGAGCCTGGGTCTGGCCCTGGGCGTGGCCTTGAACCTGTTCGGAGCCTGGCTGGCCTACAACGCCCTGGCCTCCGCACTGGGAGCGGAGGAACGCAAGGCCCGCGTGGCGGGCGTGGTCCTGGCCGTGCTCTCCCTGGCCGGAATGGCCTCCTGAACAGTTTGGTCCAGGCTATTCCTCGCGGTCCGGGATGCCGTACTTCTTGATCTTGTAGTGGATGGCGCGGCGGCTGATGCCCAACAGGTCGGCCGCCGCCTTCTTGACCCAGCCGGTCTTCTTGAGCGCCCGCAGGATGGCCTGGTGCTCGCTTTCCTCCAGGGACAGCGACTGTTCCTCGCGCGGCAGGGCGCCGGGGGAGAGGGGTTCGTCCAGGTTTTCCAGGGCCAGGTCGCCTGGCCGGAAGACGTCGTCGCGGGCGAAGACCACGCCCGCCTCGATGGCGTTCTTCAGTTCCCGCACGTTTCCCGGCCAGTGGTAGCCGGTCATGCGCTTGACCGTTTCGGCGGCCAGGGTCATGGCCGGGCGGTTCTGCGACCTGCACGCCTCGTCGAGAAAGCGTTCGGCCAGCACCGGGATGTCCTCGGTGCGTTCGCGCAGGGGCGGCACCGAGAGGGTGGCCACCTTGAGCCGGAAATAGAGATCCTCGCGGAAAGACCCCTTGCGCACCATGGCGGGCAGGTCGGCGTTGGTGGCCGCCACCACCCGGCAGGAAACCGGGATCTCCTTGGTGTCCCCGATGCGCCGGATGGTCCGTTCCTGGAGAAAACGCAGGAGCCGGGTCTGCATCTCTGGAGAGATGTTGCCGATCTCGTCCAGGAGCAGGGTGCCGCCGTCGGCCTCCTCGATGAGGCCCTTCTTGTCCTTGAGCGCGTGGGTGAAGCTGCCCTTGACGTGGCCGAAGAGTTCGCTTTCCAGCAGCGTGGCCGGGGTCGAGCCGCAGTCCACGATGACGAAGGGGCCCTTGGCCCGGGGCGAGAGCTGATGGAGAATCCGGGCCACCAGTTCCTTGCCCGTGCCGGACTCGCCGGTGACGAGCACGTTCACGTCGCCGTGGGCCACGCGTTCCAGGCGGTCCAGGAATTCGCGCATGACCGGGCTCTTGCCGCCCCAAAGCATGGCCAACGGCCCGTTCTTGGACTGGGGAGCCTTCGTGCGGGCCGGGGCGCGTCCGGCCAGGATGGAGTCGATCTTGGCCACCAACTGGCGGCCGTCGAAGGGCTTGGTCAGGTAGTCGGCCGCGCCGGTGCGGATGGAGGCCACGGCGTCCGGGATGCTGCCGTAGGCCGTGAGCAGGATGACCCGGACCTCGGACCAGTTGGTCAGCACTTCCTTGAGCAGCCCGGCCCCGCCCATGCCCGGCATCTTCACGTCCGAGACGATGCAGTCCACCGGCTCCTCGGCCAGGAAGGCCAGGGCGTCCTCGGCGCTGTCGGCGAGACGCGTCCGGTAGCCCGCGGCCACGAGGCGCGCTTCGAGAACCTGAAGGATGTTCGGGTCGTCGTCGACCGCGAGGATCGTGTACTGCTTGCGTTCGTTCTGTTCCATGCTCGGGTCGGGAAGAGGGCTAGTTGATGTCCTGCTTGCGGATGGTGATTTCCTTGTGCAACTGCTCCAGGGCGTCCAGCTGGCTCTTCAACTCGTCGAGATCCTGGGATTTCTCCTTGAGCCGGGCGCGCAGCCGGGCCATCTCCTTCTCCATGGAGCGCACGGTCTCCCGCGAGTCCTCGCCGTCCGGGGTCAGGCGGGGCAAAAGCGGAGCGAGCAGCCGTGGATCCTCGATGTCCGGGTTGTCTGGGGCCAGGCTTGCCCAGCGGTTCCAGACTTCCATGGCCTCGGCCATGTCCTCCTCGGTGTCGGCCATGGCCAGCTTGGAGCAGGCCAGACCGTAGAGGGCCTTGCGCGAGAGCACGGGATCGGAGCTGACCAGGGAGAGGGCCAGGAAGAGGTCGGCGGCCCGGTCGTAATCTCCGGCCCGGTAGGCGTCCGATGCCGAGGTCAGGGCGTTCAGCGATTCCTGGGCCTGGGCCTGGGCGTGGGGTTCGCTCTTGGGCGCCAGATGCACGGAACAGCCGCCCAGAAGCACGGTCAGGGCCAGCAACGGAAGAGCGAACTGGAAATGACGTCGCATGCCGTGCCTCTACTCCAACTCACCGGCCTTGGGAAGGGAGAAGCAGAAACAGCTGCCCTTGCCCTCCTCGCTGGTGAGCCACATCTCGCCGCCGTGTGCGTCCACGATGCGCTTGGCGATGGACAGGCCCAGGCCCACTCCGTCCACGCTGGCCCGCACCGCGGGTTCCCGGTAGTACTTGCGGAAGACATAGGCCTGCTCGGCTTCGGGGATGCCCCGTCCTTCGTCGCGCACACAGAAGACTACCCGGTCGGCCTCTGCCTCGGCCGAAACCATGATGCGCGAGCCGGTGGGCGAGAACTTCACCGCGTTGCCCAGGAGGTTCAGGAGCACCTGCTGAACGTGTTCGAAGTCGGCCAGGGCCCGGCAGGGGGCGGGCGGCAGGCGCAGGGAGATATGGATGCTCTTGGCCGTGGCCGCGGGCTGGATGCGTTCGATGACCGAACGCACGAAGGTTTCGGCGTCCAGAGGCTCGGGTCGCAGCTTGAGATCGTTGGCCTCCATGCTGGACACGGTCATGAGCCGGGTGAGCAGGCTGGTCAGGCGCTGGATCTCCTTCTTGGATATCTCCAGGAAGTGCAGCTGGCGTTCGTTCAGATCCCCGAACACCCCGTCGGACACCAGCTCCACGGATTCCCGGATGCTCGTCAGCGGGGTGCGGATCTCGTGGGAGAGCATGGAGATGAAGTCCGAACGCATCTGCTCCTCCTGCTTGAGCCGGGTGGTCATGCTGTTGAAGGCCCGCGCCAGTTCGCCCAGTTCGTCGGAGGAGAGCACGCGCACGGGCTTCATCTCTCCGCCCTGGGCCAGATCGCGGATGCCGCGTCGGACCTCCGACAACGAGCGGTTGAGCCAGTAGGCGATGAAGATCGAGCCCGCCAGCCCGGCGGCGATCGAGGCCATGAGCCCGAAGAATCCCATGCGCGCGGCGTCGCGTCCGGCCTGGTTCAGTTCCCGCAACTGCGTCTCGGTTTCCAATTGGTTGGCTTGGCGGGTCTCGGAAAGCAGGGTGATCCAGGCATTGACGGTCTTGTCCGGCAGGACCAGGGTCTCGGGCCCGGCGTCGGTGGAGAGAATGATCGAGAACTCCTCGGTCAGGGGCTTCCATTGCTCACGATATTCGGGGTGGCGTTCCAAAACCCGGTCCAGGGTTTCCTTGAATCCGGCCAGGTCGTTGATCACGTATTGGATGTAGTCGTCTTTTTTGAGGATTTCATAGCGCTTGCGGTTCTCCTCCAGGGAGAGGAGGGTGCGGATCATGCGTTGAGTGGCGCTGTCGATCTCATGATGCACCGTGGCCACCGAGCCCGAGGCGTCCACGATGTCGCGGATGCGCAGGAGCAGGAAAGTCGTGGTGGCGTAGAAGATGACGATGAGCGTCAGACACCAGAGCAGGAGCTTGGTGGTGATGGAGAGCCGTTTTGGCCAGTGGATCAAGCGCATGTGGACCCCGTGTCGCGGTGACCGCGACCGGGGAGCGAGGATACAGGAGTTGCGCGCCGGGGTCCAGCGCCGACGGCGGCGGCCGGACCCCGGAACGTCAATGAACGGTGGAGCTGGTCTGCTCCTGGCCAGCGGTGCCCGCCTGGAGCTTGAAGATGTACTCGCGGACCTCGTCCATCTTCTTCCAGTTTTCGTACATTTCCTTCCATTCGGAGAAGCTGCGGCGTTCGGCGTCCAGGTATGCCTCGTGGCCCTTGAGCCAGAGGGAGAAGACGTACTGCTCGATTTTGAACGGTTTGCTGTCGAAGACCGTGGCGACCACTCCGTCGGCGTACTTGCTGCCGTCCAGGCTGGAGGCCATGTACGTGCAGATGTTGTCCTGGCACTTCTTGTAGGTGAGTTCCTCGTTGTTCACCGGCTCGGCCAGGGTGAACAGGGCCGGGTGTTCGCGCCGGACCTCGTCCAGCACGTCCTCTGGAATCTCCAGGAACAATTTTCCGTCGCGCTCGGTGGTGAAATAGTGACGCATCCATTGGTCGAACATGATGACCTCGATGACGTCGGCGACGGCGCGGTCGTAGCGAAGATCCTGCATGGCGGCTCCTTGATTGGGAATTGCTGGGGGATAATGGACACGGAAAGTCGCGGAGTCAAGGGGCCCGTGGGGTTGATTGCAATTCGGCACGGCTTCGGGTAAGGGGCTGGACAGCCGGGCCGTTCTGCGCTATCTGCACTCCCTTCCGATGAAACCAACGGCCGCGGCCGGAATCTTGCAAGGAGACACGCATGTCCAAGCACAAGAAGATTGAGCGCATGAAGGAGCTGACCCGCCGCCGGAAGCGTCGCGAGGAGCGGCTCAAGGAGCGCATCAAGGTCGCCAAGGCGGCCGCCGCCAAGGAAAAGTAGTTTCCGAGGCGGGGCTTCCGCCCTCTGGCGGGCGGAAGGGACTATCCGCATCTCAAGGAGGGGACACCATGCCCATCTATGAATACGCTTGCCAGGAATGCAAGCAGACCTTCGAGGACTGGCAGAAAGGGTTCGAGGAGCGCGAGTTGCCTTGCCCCGTGTGCGGCGGCAAGTCCACCCGGCTCATCTCCAACTCGTCTTTCATTCTCAAGGGCGGCGGCTGGTACGTCACCGACTATTCCGGCCGCAAGGCGTCCGCGTCCGGGGAGGACTCCCCGAAGAAGGCGGACACCTCCGGCCCGGCACAGCCGGCCGAACCGGCCGCGAAGGCCGACTAGGCCAGAAGAAAAGGCAGCCCTCGGCTGCCTTTTTTCATCTATGAGGGCCGCCCGGCCCGGGGAACGAGATGATCGAACGCTATTCGCGGCCCGAGATGGCCGCCCTGTGGACCCTGGAGAACAAATTCGCGGTCTGGCTCGAAGTGGAGCTGGCCGTGTGCCGCGCCTGGAACCGTCTGGGACAGATCCCGGATGCCGACTTGGCCGAGATCACGACCAAGGCGGGCTTCGACGTTGAGCGCATCCTGGAGATCGAGAAGAAGACCCGCCACGACGTCATCGCCTTCCTCACCGCGGTGGAGGAGAAGGTGGGTCCATCGGCCCGCTACATCCACCTGGGCTGCACCTCCTCGGACATCGTGGACACGGCGGGCGGCGTGCTTCTGACCCGCGCCGGACGGATCATTCTGGACGGCGTGGACCGCTTGTTGGTCGTGCTCAAGGACATGGCCCGCAAGCACCAGGGGCGGCTGTGCATGGGCCGGACCCACGGTGTGCATGCCGAGCCCGTGAGCTTCGGGCTCAAGATGGCGGGCTTCTACGCCGAGTTCACGCGCCACCGTGAGCGCTTCGCCCAGGCCCTGGAAGGCATCCGGGTGGGCAAGATTTCCGGCGCCGTGGGCACCTACGCCCACCTGGACCCCCGCCTGGAGGAAATCGCCTGCGAGCTGCTCGGCCTGGCTCCGGACCCCATCTCCACCCAGATCGTCCAGCGCGACCGCCACGCCCACTACTTCACCGCCCTGGCGCTCATGGCCGGGGGAGTGGAGCGGCTCTGCACGGAACTGCGCCACCTCCAGCGCACCGAGGTCCTGGAGGCGGAGGAAGGCTTCGCCAAGGGCCAGAAAGGTTCCTCGGCCATGCCCCACAAGAAGAACCCCATCTCGGCCGAGAACCTCTGCGGCCTGTCCCGTCTGGTGCGCTCCAACTCCCTGGCGGCCATGGAGAACATGGCGCTCTGGCACGAGCGCGACATCAGCCACTCCTCGGTGGAGCGCGTGATCATGCCGGACTCCACCATCCTCATGGACTACATCCTGCACCGTCTGGCCGGTCTGGTGGAGAATCTGCGCGTGATCCCGGAGAACATGGACCGCAACCTCATGGGCTCCTGCGGCCTGTTCTATTCCCAGCGGGTGCTCATGGCCCTGCTGGAGGCCGGCTTGCCCCGGCAGAAGGCCTACGAGATGGTCCAGAAGGTGGCCATGCGCTGCTGGGAGGAACGCCTGAGCTTCCCCGACGAGGTGCGCAAGGACGGCGAGATTCTAACGCATCTTTCGGCGCAGGCGCTTGACGCGGCCTTTGACCCCTCGTACTACCTCCGGTATGAGGAAATGATTCTGAGCCGCGTACTCGGCGGCTGAAGGGGACGGACAATCCGCATGACCGACATGAAGAAGCGCCTCGCCTCCCTGCTCCTGGAATTGTCCTATGTCGAGGGCGAGGTCACCCTCACCTCGGGCAAGAAAAGCGATTACTATTTCGACTGCAAGCAGACCGCCCTGCATCCGGAGGGCGGTTTCCTCATCGGCAGCCTGTTTCTGGAAATGCTCGCCCCGCTGCGGGTGGCCGGAGTGGGCGGCATGACCCTGGGGGCCGATCCGCTGGTCTCCGCCGTATCCGTTCTCTCGCAGGTGAACCGTTGCCCCATGCCCGGCTTCATCATCAGGAAACAGCCCAAAGGGCACGGCACCAATCAGTATCTCGAAGGCCTCAAGAACTTCCACGCCGGCGACCGGGTGGCCCTGCTGGAAGACGTGGTGACCACGGGCGGGACGCTGCTCACCTCGGTGGAGCGCGTGCGCGCCGCCGGGTTCGAGGTGGCCGCCGTGCTCTGCGTCCTGGACCGCGAAGAGGGCGGCCGGGAACGCTTGGCCGAGGCTGGACTGGAGCTGTGCTCCATCTTCACCCGCAAGGAACTGCTGGCCGCCGCCCGGGGCTGATCCCGGCGGCTCAACCGATGTCACGGATGATGTCAGCCTTGAAGACCGCACGACTGTATCTGCTGGCCCTGATTCTGCTGTTGCCCGCCTCCCTCGCGCGCGCGGAGGGCTGGAAGGTCCGGCTTGACTCCTACTCCCTGAGCCCCCAACGCTTCCTGGCCATCACCAAGGATGGGCAGACGTTGTTCATGCTCGAACACCAGAGCCCGCTCAAGATGGCCAAGCAGTTCCCCTGCACCACGGGGCAGTCCGTCGGCGACAAGCGGGTGGAAGGCGACCTGAAGACGCCCGAGGGCGTGTATTTCGTGGGCGGGAAGTTGCCCGGCGGAAGCCTGGACTACGAACTCTACGGCGGCGTGGCCTATTCCCTGAACTTCCCCAATCCGGTGGACCGCATCAAGGGCAAGACCGGCTCGGGCATCTGGATCCACGGCAGGGGCAAGTCCCTGGCTCCCCGCGACACGCGGGGCTGCGTGGCCATGAACACCGACGACCTTCTGTCCCTTGACGGAGAATTGAAGCGCGGTACGCCCGTGATCATCGCCGAGGACGTGACCTGGAGCGAGGAGCCGGGAGAGGCCGAGGGCACCGCCAAGTCCCTGGCCGAGGCCCTGCGCGGCTGGGCCCGTGACTGGGAGGGGCGGGGCGAGGCCTACTTCCGCAACTACGCCCCGGAAAAGTACGCTCTCAGCGAGGGCAAGCCGTTCTCGTCCTTCGTGACCTACAAGAAGCGCATCTTCGCGAGCAAGCCTTGGATTCAGGTCATGGTCGAGAACGTGCACGCCGTGCCTGGACCGGACTACTGGGTGACGACCTTCGATCAGTACTACCGCACCACCGGAATGGCCGACACCGTGGGCAAGCGCTTCTACTGGCAGCGCGACGCCTCCGGGGCCTGGCGCATCGTGGGGGAGGAGTACACCGCGCCCAGCGAGGATCTGGGGCCCAAGTACCTGCAGGCCAAGTCCGAGGAAGCGCGCAGGCTTCTGGACGGCTGGCTGGCTGCCTGGCGCAAGGCCGACCTGAAGGGTTACCTTTCCTACTACGACGTCCGCGCCGAACAGGGCAAGACTCGTGGCCGCGAGGCCATCGGGGACTTCAAGAAGTCCATCTGGCAGTCCAAGCCCCCGGCCGAGGTCAAGGTCGATTCCGTGGAGTTCTCCCTCCACGCCCAGGGCCTGGCCGCCCGCTTCGTGCAGACCTACCGCGACGCCTCCGGGTACTCCGACAGGGGCGTGAAGACCCTGGTCCTGGCGCCCGAGGACGGCGGCTGGAAGATCGTCAGCGAAGACTGGAGAGCGCTGCAGTGAGCCACCTGAAGTACAGCGTCCTCTTCATGCGCGACGACTCCGACGTGCGGCGCTTTCGGATCAGCCCGTTCTGGCTCAAGGCCTTCCTCTATTTTCAAGGCTTCCTGCTGCTGCTTTCCATCATCGGCATCTCCATCGGGGCCACGTTCTGGAGCTCCAACGCCTCCCTGCGCGCCGAGCGCAAGGCGCTCGAACTGCGGCTCAGCGAGGCCGAAGTCCAGTTGGAGCGTCTCACCAACATCGAGAAGATGAAGGCCGAGGCGAGCGCCAAGGGCGCGGCCCCCGCCGAGAAGTCCGGGGCGGCCCCGGCCGAGCCCCTGGCCCCCAAGACTCCGCCCGTGAATCTGCGTGACCTCTTCGGCAAGGTCAACACGGCCCAGGTGACGGTGGAGAACTTCCAGACCAGGATCAGCGGCAATGAGGCCACGGTGAGCTTCGAGCTGACCAACGTGCAGTCCGTGAACACCCTCTCGGGGCTGGCCGAACTGTCCCTCATCCGCAACGACGGACAGATGCTGGGCGTGGAGGCCAACCGGGCCGACCTCTCGTTCCAGATCCAGCGCTTCAAGCACATCCGCACCGCCTTCTCCCTGCCCAAGGGAGTGGACCGCCGCGACGTCTTCGGCCTGCGCCTGGAGATCAAGGGTTCCGATGGCAAGACGATCTTCAGCGACACGTTCCCGCTGCGCGATCCCGTGGCTTCTTAGCCTCTGCATCGCGCTGCTGCTTCCCTCCCGGGCGTCGGCCGCGTCCGTGTCGAGTTACACCTTTTTCCAGGGAACCCAGTATCCCCTGACCGTGGTCCGCATCCGGGGCGAGGCCCCGGGCCCGACGATCATGGTCCAGGGAGGCATCCAGGGCGACGAGATCTGCGGCGCGGTGACGGCTCAGCTGCTCACCGGCAGTCGCGTCCTCAAGGGCAACCTCATCGTGGTGCCCCGGGCCAACCTGCCGTCCATCCACCTGCAGCAGCGGCAGGTGAACGTGGACATGAACCGCCGCTTCGACCGGGACTACAACCGTTTCTATGAGGACCGCGTGGCCCGGGTCATCCGCCACCTGTTGGCCGAGTGCGACGGGTTCATCCACCTGCACGAGGGCAGCGGCTTCTACAGTCCCCGGCATGTGAACGCCCTGCGCAACCCCAACCGCTACGGCCAGTCCATCATCGTGGACGCCGAGTCCCACGCCGGGGTGGACCTGGGCGGACTGGTGCGGGGGGTGCTGGCGGAGTTGAACCCCACGGTGAATCCCGCCGAGTACCGGTTGGAGATATTCGACACGCGCACCTTCGACCCGGACACGCGCTATCCGGAGATGCGCAAGTCATTGACCTATTACGCCCTTTCCGTCCTGCACATCCCGGCCGTGGCCGTGGAGGTGAGCAAGAACATCCGCGACATCGGCTGGAAGGTCCGCACCCAGATGGCCGCCGCCCGGCTTCTTCTGGCGCATCTGGGCGTGGAGACGGCCCCGACGGACTTCGACGAGGCCGATGTGCTGGCCGCGGCCCAGGTGGCCACGGGGGTGCGTGTCAACGGCAGCCCGTTGGTTTCCGGCGCGCATATTCGTCTGGCCCGGGGCGCGACCATCACCGCCGAGTCCGGCGTCGGCACCGGCCGGAGCTATTCCCCGGCCCTGGCCGTGTTCGCCTCGGATCGTCCGGGGGTGAATCTGCTGAACACGCCGCGTCTGGCCCTGGAATCCTTCACCGGTCTGGAAGTCCGGGCCGACGGCAAGCCCGTGGCCCAGGTCCGCGTGGACTGGGAGGCGGGGCGTCCGGCGGTTTCCGAAAGCGACGGGCCGGTGTTCGTCTGCTGGCTCAACGGCCGCCTCGTGTACGTCAAGAACGGGGAGACGTTGCGCGCCGTGGCCGGGGATCAGCTCGTCATCGAGGGCATCCGGGGCGGCAACCGGCGCGAGGTGCTCAACCTCAAGGGCTACACCTCCAGCCCGTGGGAGAACGACGGCCAGGATCTCGGCGTGGAGATCATCCTGGACCCCGACAACTTCATGGACAAGTACCGCCAACGCTCGGACGCTCCGGGCGTGGTCCGCTATCCCGTGGTCCGCGAGACCCCCGGGGCCGCCAGGGCGTCCTTCAACCTGGACATCGAGCCCCGTCGGGTGGAGGCCTTGCTCCTGCGCGACCACTTCGGCCGCGAGGTGGAGGTGCCGTTCAGCGCGGGAAGCGAATACCGGCTGCCTGAGGGAGAGTATGAACTGCTCAGCGCCCGGACCAACGGCGAACCCGGCAAGCTCATGGCCACGGCGGGCGGAGCGCCCGTGAGCGAAGGGCAGAAACTTTTGGTGGGCGGCGCGCCCGTGGACATCACCCTGCGCCAGGCCACCACCTTCCAGGAAATGGGCACGCTCACGCTCGCCCCGGGGCGCTGGGCCGAACTGGCCCCCATCGGAACGACCTCGGTCGTGCCCTGAGACAGGCCTTTACGGCGGACCCGAAGCGCGCTATGCAGTTTTCCGGCGGCCGGACACGGCTGCCCGTTCTTTGAGTGATTCGCATCACATCCGATTGGGGTGTTCCGTCCTGGCGGGCGGAACTGAGATCATACCCATGGAACCTGAAGCAGTTCGGACTGCCGGAGGGAATTCGGATCGTCACCGGGAGCCGCCCGTTCCCCCCTGACGCCGGGATTCCCCCCCCCTCTGCCCGGACGGGGAGACGTCGTGGACGGCTCGAAATCCCTCTCCTTTCTCGGACTCTTCGCCCTTTGGTTCGGCGCGGCCGTGTCCGTGGCCGAAATCCTCACCGGCGGCCTGCTGGCCGATCTCGGCCTGGAGCGCGGCTTGTGGGCCGTGGTCCTGGGCCACCTGGCGGGCATGCCGCCCTTCGCCCTGGCCGCCTGGGCGGGCTTCCGCGAACGGCTTCCGGCCATCGCCTGCACCCGCGTCTCCTTCGGCGCGCGCGGCTCCTGGATCGTCTCCCTGCTGAACGCCCTCCAACTGGTGGGCTGGACCGCCGTGATGATCCAGCAGGGCGGCTTGGCCGTGGACGCCCTGACGACCTCGATCTGGGGCCTGTCCGCGCCGGTCCTGGCCCCGATCCTCCTGGGCGGGCTCGTGGGCCTCTGGGTCTGTCTCCAGCCCCGTGGTCTGCACGTCCTCAATCTGGCCGCGGTGGGCCTGCTCTTCTGCCTGACCGTGGCGCTCAGCGCCGTGGTGTTCGGCTCCGCGTCGTCCTTGGCCCCGGTAGCGCCCACGGGGAGCTTCGGCCTGGGCTTCGAGCTGTCCATCATCATGCCCCTGTCTTGGCTGCCGCTGGTGGCCGACTACACGAGCCAAGCCCGCAGCCGCTCCGGGGCCCGGATCGCTCCCTGTCTGGGCTATTTCCTGGGCAGTTGCTGGATGTACGCCATCGGCCTGCTGGGGGCCCTGCGCACGGGCTCGGCCGATCCCTCGGGCATGATGCTGGCCGCCGGGCTCGGCGGCGTGGCCCTGGCCGTCATCGTCCTGGCCACCGTGACCACCACCTTCCTGGACGTCTACTCGGCTGCGGTGTCCCTGCGGAACGTCCTGCCCGGTCTGAATCGGCGGGCCGTGTCCGGGGTCGTGGCCCTGCTCGGCACGGCCCTGGCCGTGCTGGCCCCGAGCGACGCCTACATCGACTTCCTCTATCTGCTGGGCTCGGTCTTCGCCCCGGTGGCGGCCGTGTTCCTGGCGGACTACTTCCTGGTTCGCGCCGACAGCCGGGCCAGGCTCGTCGATCCCCTGGCCCTGTTCTCACTGGCCGCCGGGGTCGGCATCTACCAGTTGCTTTCCGGCCGCGACCTGCCCATCGGGCCGACCCTGGCCACCATGCTTCTCACCGCAACCCTGCACCTGGTCCTGCGGGCCGCCGAGCGCGGTCTGCGCAAGGGCCGCGAGAACGGGCAGGCCGTCACGCGAGGCGCCGCATGAGCGATCCCATCATCGTCTGGACCGACGTGGTCCGCATTCGTCGGGCCAATCCCCTGGTCCTGAACGTGACCAACAACGTGGTCACCAACATCACGGCCAACGCCCTGCTGGCCCTGGGGGCATCCCCGGCCATGACCCACGCCGCCCAGGACGCCAAGGAGCTGGCCTGGCTGGCCCAGGCCGTGGTCCTGAACATCGGCACCCCGGCCGCTGATTACGTGGAGAGCATGTTCGCCGCCGGAGCCTCGGCCCGGGAGAAGGGCATCCCCGTGGTCTTGGACCCCGTGGCCGCCGGAGCCACGGCCTACCGCCGCCGCCTCTGCCGCGACCTGCTGGAGTCCGTCCGGCCGTCCGTGATCCGGGGCAACGCTTCGGAAATCATGGCCCTGGCCGGAGAGAACGCGGCCTCCAAGGGCGCGGACAGCATGCACGGCAGCGCCGAGGCCCTGGAAGCCGCCCGGGAGCTGGCCCGGAAGCGTTCCTGCGTGGTCTGCGTGAGCGGGGCCGTGGACTACGTGACCGACGGCGCGGCGACCCTGGCCGTGGGCAACGGCGTGGAGCTGATGACCAAGGTCACGGGCCTGGGCTGCACGGCCACGGCCCTGATCGGGGCCTTCGCCGCGGTGAACGATGACCGCCTGACCGCCACGGCCCACGCCATGTCCGTCATGGGTCTGGCCGGGGAATTGGCGGCCCGGGGCGCGGCCGGACCCGGCACGCTTGAGCCCTGTTTCCTGGACGCCCTGTACTCCCTGGACGAGACGGCCGTGGTCGCGGGCGCCCGGCTGGAGGCCGCATGAGGCCCGTTGCGGACTATTCGCTCTATCTCGTCACCGACCGGCCCGCCTGCCTGGGACGCGACCTGCTGGACGTGGTGGGCCGGGCGGCCCGCGCCGGGGCCACGGTGGTCCAGGTGCGCGAGAAGTCCTGCCAGACCCGCGAATTCGTGGAGTTGGCCCGGGCCTTGAAGAACCTGCTCGACTCCCTGGGGCTGCCGTTGATCATCAACGACCGCGTGGACGTGGCCCTGGCCGTGGGCGCTGCCGGGGTGCACGTGGGCCAGAAGGACATGGCGGCCTCGGACGTGCGTGCCCTGCTGGGCCCGGACAGGATTCTCGGGCTGTCCGTGAACACTTTCGAGGAGGCCCGCGCGGCCGAGGCTCTGGACGTGGACTACCTGGGTGTGGGGCCGGTCTTTCCGACGGCCACCAAGGCCGACGCCGGACCGGTCTTCGGAGTGGACAACCTGGCCCGATTGCGCGCGGCCACGCGGCGTCCCCTGGTGGCCATCGGCGGCATCGGCGCGGCCAACGCCGAGGCCGTGGCCGCCGCCGGAGCCGACGGGCTGGCCGTCGTCTCGGCGATCTGTTCGGCCCCGGACCCCGGGGCCGCCTCGGCGCAACTCCTGGCCGCCATCCGGCGCGGCCGCAACCGCATGATCTGAAGGAGCTCCGATGACCGTGGTGAATGAGCGCTTGGTGAGCCAGGCAATCCTCGAGCGCTGGTGTGAGAAGTTCACGAACTGCCTGGATCTGGACGTGGCCGTGGTGGGCGGCGGGCCCTCGGGCATGTTGGCGGCCTGGAAGCTGGCCGGGCGCGGCTACAAGGTGGCCCTGTTCGAGCGCAAGCTCTCCCTGGGCGGCGGCATGTGGGGCGGCGGCATGACCTACAACTTCATCGTGGTTCAGGACGCGGGCCGGCGTCTGCTGGACGAACTGGACGTCCCTACCCGACCCTATGGCGAGGGCTACCACACCGCCGACGCCGTGACCGCCACCACGACCCTGGCCTCCAAGGCCTGTCTGGCCGGAACCCAGGTCTTCAACTGCCTCTCCGTGGAGGACGTGGTCCTGCGCGAGGAGGGCGGCGTCAAGCGCGTGGCCGGTCTGGTGGTCAACTCCACGCCGGTGGAGATGACGGGCCTGCACGTGGACCCCCTGGTGGTCCACTGCCGGGCGGTCATCGAGGCCACGGGCCATGCCGTGGAGGTGCTCAAGACGCTGGTCCGCAAGAACGGCGTGAGCCTGAACACGCCCTGCGGCGGCATCGCGGGGGAGCAGTCCATGTGGGCCGACAAGGCCGAGGCGGACACCCTGGAGAACACCCGCGAGATATTCCCCGGCATCTGGGTGACGGGCATGGCCGCCAACGCGAGCTTCGGCTCCTACCGCATGGGGCCGATCTTCGGCGGCATGCTCCTTTCCGGCGAAAAGGTGGCCGAAGACATCGCCGCCCGCCTCGGAGCCCATTGACAGCGGACCGCTCCGGCGGCACTTAGTGAGGCGGGAACCCGGCGGTCGGGTTCCCGCCCGTTCCGATGGAGGTTGTCCATGCGCCGCGTCCTCGGCGTCCTGTCGCTCGTCGCCGTCCTGTTCACGCCCGTCCTTTCCGCCGCCCAGTCGGACGCACCCCTGCGGCTGGACATGAAGACCTACACCTGCCGGGAGTTTCTGCGCGAGCAGCAGTTGGGCATGGTTCTGACCCTGTTCTGGTTGGACGGTTACGCCAATGCCAAGACCGGGGGCGACATGGTCCTGGATTCCGCCGCGCTGGACCGTTCCGGCTCGATCATGGTCCAGCAGTGCACCAAAACGCCCGCGGCCAAGGTTCTCGATGTCTTCCGCGCCTATGTCCGGCCCTGATCCGGCGGTCGATCCCGCATCCCTGACCCTGCATCCGTTCATTCGCGATCTGGTGGACCGGCTGCTGGCCGCGAGCCCCCTGGCCGCCTGTCTCCTCGCCGGAGAGCGGGACGGCCCCCGGCTCGCCGGGCAGGTGCGGGCCTTCCCCTCCACGGACATGGCCTCCTTCGACACCTCGGCCCACCGCCGCTACGGCCGGGGCCTATTCCTGAGCCTTGAACTGTTGGCCTTTTTCCGGGACTGCTATCTGCCCGATCCGGCCCAGGCGCTCGACCCTCTGGTCTCGCCCCTGCGGGCCCCGAACCTCTCGCATCAGCCGCTCACCCGGCTCAGCCTGGCCGAGCACGACTTGCTCCGAGACGAGGCCCTGGCCCTGGCCCGGCGTCTGCAGGGGGCGGGAGTGCCCTGCGAGACCACGGTCCAGACCGGCATGATCCACGGCTTTTTCGGCATGCACGGCATCAGCCCGGAGGAGAACGGCCTGGCCGAGGCCGCCGCGTTCCTGCGCCGGGTTCTTCGCGTGGAGACCCCATGACGGACATCCGCATCGAGCCCTTCGCCCCGGAGCACCAGGACGGGGTGGTGGACGTGATCCTGACCATCCAGTGCAAGGAGTTCGGCCTGCCCATCACCCTGGAGGACCAGCCGGACCTGCTGGACATCCCGGGCGTCTACCGGCGGGGCAAGGGCAACTTCTGGGTCGCCCTGGTCGGCGACGAGGTTGTCGGAACCCTGGCGCTGCTGGACATCGGCTACCGGCAAGGGGCCCTGCGCAAGATGTTCGTGCGCGCGAACCGGCGCGGGCCGACGCCGGGACTGGCGGCGCGGCTCCTGGCCGCGCTTCTGGACTGGGGCCGGGGCAGCGGCTTTCGAGAAATTTTCCTCGGCACCACGTCCAGCTACCTGGCCGCCCATCGTTTCTATGAAAAGAACGGCTTCATCCGCCTCCCCCGCGAGGCCCTGCCGTCCGCGTTCCCGATCATGCGGGTGGACACGATCTTCTACCGCCTGGGCCTGGAGCGGGGCTGATGGCCGAACCGCGTTCCGGGTCCGAGGGAAGGGCCGGGGCGTCTTCCTCACTCCGGGGCCAGGATGACCGACACATGCGCGGTCCGGGAGAAATGAAAGTTTTTTTGTCGGGGGATCAAAATAGTTCTTGACTCCCAAAGAAGGGACACGTAGGGATACACCTTCCGCCTAGTTCGGTTGCGAACAGAACGGCACGGAGCCGTTCGGCCCGACAGGCACATTTCAGTCTTTGTTTGGGAGTCTTATGAAGTCCATTTACGTCGGCAACCTGCCCTTTTCCGCCACCGAGGACCAGACCCGTGACATGTTCGCCGCCTACGGCGAGGTCACTTCCGTGAAGTTCATCATGGACCGTGAGACCGGTCGCTTTCGCGGCTTCGGTTTCGTGGAGATGGATGACGCCGGCGCCGCCGAGGCCGTTCGCGGCCTGAACGGCACCGATTTCGGCGGTCGTACGCTGAAGGTCAACGAGGCCAAGCCTCGTGAAGAGCGCGGTCCCCGCTGGTAGCAGGGTTCGCCCAATACCTGGTGGAAATGCAAGCCGCCCCGCCTCGCGCGGGGCGGCTTTTTTTCGTCCCGGCGGAGGAGTCAGTTCCTCGGGTTTTCGTTGTCCGGGGCGGAGCGGAACGCCTGGAAGGCCTCCCGTAGGGCTTTGGGCCCGAGATGTTCCTTGCCTGGGAGCAGGACCGTGACGATCACGGTCGGCATGTTCTGGGTCAGACGGAGGAGCTGGGCGGCCACGAGAGCTTGTTCCCGGCCCAGCCCGAACCAAGCGAAGGAGAAGACCATCGCGGCCTCGAAGAGTCACAGTCCGCCCGGCGAGGAGGGGATGAGGAAGCTCAGCGAGGTGGCGGCGTAGATGACAAGCAGGGTGCCCAGACCCGTGTTCAGACCCATGACCGTGTTTGTGTTGAAGATGAACGTGGCTGGAGTAGCACCCGTTTGGACCGGACACCCTGGCAGCGATAGGAGATAGGTCTAGCCCTATGTCCAGACCTAGTGCTATGGGGAAACATTGGTGGAGGTGCTGACCACGGTCCACCGTCGACGGTGGACCGTGGCGGAGAAACTGGAGCTGGTCCAGGAGTCGCTGCATCCGGGCATGAACGTCTCGTACGTGGCCCGCAAGCGCGGCAGCAGCCTGCGCGCGGCCGGGAACACCAGAACTTGCGGCTCTGAGAGCCATATTCCGGCAAGGGTCAGGGCCAAAGGAAGCCAGACGAAGTGCTTGCCCGAGACGAGGTTGGCCAGGGCGGCCAGCGCCAGGATCATGTTCAGGTCCGCTAAACGTTCCCAGAAGACGAAACCGAAGCTCTCCCTTATGGGTATGGAGGTGTGCCGCTTGAGGTAGAGGACCTTGCCCAGCTCGCCGAGTCGGGCCGGGAAGATGTTGTTCAGGCCGTTGCCGAGGATGCAGGCCAGGGTGGCCTGGGTGATGGTCGCCCTGGGACCGGTGATGGCCCGGAAGCGGACGCCCTGGATCAGTGAGAGGCACAGGCCGAGGATCAGGGATAGGAACAGGGGCAGACCACGGAATGCCGCCAGGGTTTCAACCGCGCGCTGGAGGTTCAGATCCCACAGTGCGTAGATGAGACACGCTCCGGCTAGGCAGAACCGGAGCGTGAGCGACAATAGCCATCGCGGCAGGGACGCGGCCGGGGTTTGACTCATGGGGCTGCGGAGGAGGGGATGGGTTTGACCCGGCACAGCCTGCGGTCGAAGATCACCTCGGCTCCGGGAGTGGCGTCCGGAGGCGCCCCGTTGGGGGTCACCAGGTAGACGTTTTCGTCTTGGGGGGTCATGGCCGCATACCGTACGTTGTCGTAATCTCGGGAGTCGCCCAGGAACATGGCGGCCACGCGATCTAGGTTGCGAGCCATGAACAGGGGAACCTGGGTGAGCTTGCGGTCCTTCTGGTTTATTCCGGTGAATATCCAGATGAACGCCTGTTCTATTGCGTTTGGTTGCCAAGCTAGGTAGCGCATGACGAATGGCCGCTTTTCGGCCAGGAGCGGGGTGAGAATTTCGGCGTCCTTGCCGATTTGGACGATGGAGTTGGTCGGGGGGATTTTCAACAGGGTGAATGCCGCGAAGGCACCGAACAGCAGCACGGTGCATACTTTTGCCGCGCGGGGCGAGCCTACCTTCAGTGAACTGAGCCAGAGCAACAGGGTGATCAGGCCGAAGGGCGCCACGGAACACCAGTAGCGGGACCCGATGGGGTGCACGATTTGGGGCCTGGAAATGCTGGAAACCATGTAGGTCATGAGGAACATGAAAATCATGTACATGATGGCCAGGGCGCGGCGGCGTTGGTCCGTGGAGCGCAATTCGGACACGCAGGCGATCAGGCTCAGAATCAGAACAGCCAGGAGGCCGCGCAGCTTGGAGTAATCCAGGATGTTCAGGAGATAATCCTTGAGGGGCAAGGTCAAGAGGGTTTCCCGGTCGTCCATGGCGTGTTTGGCCACTCCCAGCCGGCCCAGGATCGAGCCGGTGTCCAGCCAGAAATAGAGCCATTCGCAGCCGAAAAAAAAGCCAGAGGTGAGGCAGAAGGTGAGCACGCCTTTGAAGCTGCGCGAGGGCAGCCAGATGAGCAGGAGCAGGCCGGGAAAGAAGTAGATTGCCGTCTCGCGCGCGCCCCAGGCGAGAACGAAGGCCACGCCCGCCAGAATGAGCAATGCGGGTGAACGGCGTCGTAGCCACACGAGGATGAGCCAAATAGTGACGGCCAGGAAGGCGAAGATGAAGACGCTGGGCCAGAGCTGGCTGCCAGTCTGGGCCATCTGGGGAAAGAGAATGGTCAGGACGGCGGCCGCGATGCCCAGACGGCGGCTATGCAGTTCCTCGCCGATGAGGTAGACGAACACCGTGCCCAGGGAGGCGGTCAGGATCGGCAGCACGTAGTAGAGCATCGGGTTCGTGCCAAACAGCTTCATCAGGACCCACACGGGGACCGAGATGGTCCAGCGCATGGTCTGGTGGGTCCAGGCCGTCAGGCCGAGTCCATCGAGAACGCGATGGACCTCGATCCAACGAGTGGCGTTGTCACCGCCGATGTCCACGTATTCGGCCGTGAGGATGCGCACCACGACGCTCGCGGCGAAGAGGATTGGAAGAAACGATAATCGTCTGTTAGTATTCCTGTTGCTGACCGTAATTGGTGCGCATTGCATGGGGGACAAGGGCGACTCCAGTTTGGAGGAGAAAGGCGCTTCCTTCACAAATAATTGACCGGTAAGATAGGGCGAGGCCTGAGTTTTGTAAAGACTGAGGGGGCAGGTCAATACAATCGAGCATACAGGTCGCAACGCCCCAGCAGTTCCTCATGCCGCCCCTGGTTTTGAACCAGCTGGCACGTCTCAGTTCGTAAGATCTTCCAGGCTCACCACGCGAACTCTCAAGGCCGCAGCCTGCGCCCGGATCTCCTCGAGATAGTTATGATTCATGGCCACGGCCGTGGCTCCGGCAAAGCCGGCCAGCGACTCCGGAGGCAAGATGGGATGGGCGGTGTGGGCGATGTAGCGGAGCTGTTTCCGAGGATTAATGTCGATGACCGCAGCCACCAAACCAGCACCGGGGTCCACGAGATTGAGCAGGGACGCGCCCTTGGCTCCAGCGCCCCAGAGCATCTGGCCTGGGTTCTCGCGGAAGTATGTCGCGAGGCTGGCGATCCGTTCCGGAAAGCCCGTTTCCGGGCAGAAAGCAGAGGATTTCCGAGCCCGAGGTAGGAGATCCTCCAGGCGGGCCAAGCATCCCAGGTACTGCCCCTGGAACAGGGTCTCGAAGGAACAGTCGCGCCAGAGGGCTCCCAGGCTACGGCGGGTGAAGTAGTTCACGTGCTCGTGGAATACGTCCCAGAAGGCCCGCTGGCGGCGGATCCAGTCGAAGCAGGGCACCTCCACGTAAATCAGGCCGCGGCCCTGGTTGGCTTGCGCGATGGTGGCCAGCAGGCCGCGGGGATCGGGCACGTGTTCTAGGGTGTGCCGAAGGACCACGAGGTCCGCAGGGGTGACCGAGCTGCCCGGACCGAAGTACTCGCGCACAACGCCCGGGTCATCGCCCTCGAAACTCGGGTCAAAGCCCGTGACGCGGTATCCGGCTTGGCGCAGCAGGCCCAAAAACAGTCCCTTGCCGCAGCCCACCTCGACCACCGTAGCCCCGGACGGGACTCCCCGGCCCAGCAGTTCGAGGACCTGCGCTAGGTGCCGGCGGAAGGCCGGAGAATGGCCCTGCTCGTTCTGGTATTCCTGGTCATAATCCATGAGCTTCGGGGCGAAGCTGCGGTTAAACACAAACCCGCACTGCGGACAGCAGGCCAAGTCCACCCGGGCCATGGCCGCGCTGCGGGCCGCCACGGGCGTGGGATAGGTCTTATTCTGGAAAGCCGGGCATTCCAGGTTCCAGATATCCCGGGCCCCAGGCGAGTCACACAGCGGACAGACGGTCATAGGCGCTCAGGGCGCGTTGTAGCTTGGCGGTGTTGCCCCAGAACCGGAAGGGTTCCCAGTCCGGGTAGGGATAGACGCCAAGATTGAGGGTCAGGGCCGCCCCGCGCTCGGCCACATGGGCCTGCACCAGTTCCCGCACTGTGGCTGGCTCGCCGGAGCAGACGTTGATCACCCCGGCGACCTCATCCTGCAAGGCGACGCGCGCCAAGTATCCGGCTAGGCGTTCCACCGGAAGGAAGTCCCGGACCTGCTCGCCACCGGACATGTCGAAGGACGCCCGGCCCTCGTCTAAAGCCCGATCCAACTGGGAGAACAAGGAGTTGGGATTCTGGCCCGGGCCGTACATGTAAAACAGGCGGGCCCACTGGAGCGTGGCACCCACGGCCGCAGCGGCTGGCTCCAGCGCCCGGCGCAGAGCATCTTTGGCCCGGCCGTAGGCGTTCTCCGGCCGAGTCTCGATATCCTCGGAAAACTCGCCTTCCTGCAGGCCGTACTCGAAACAGGTGCCAGCCACCAAGAGACGACGCAGGCCTCCCGCCAGCAGGGTTCTAAGAAAGGCCAGGGATTGCGGCAGGTTTTCCTCCAGATGATGCGCCCCGCGATAGTCCGGCAAGCCGGACCAAGCCAAGTGGAGACAGCGGTCGGGCCGGCCCAGGGTCTGGAAGGGATCGGACGACGGCACAGCCAAGTCCAGGGGACGCCAGTCCACTCGCCCGAACCAGGGCATGGCCTCGGCCCGCTCCCGGCTGCGTGAGGCGGCGATGACTGGCACGCCCAGGTCTAGCAGGGCGGCCACCACGTAACGGCCGATGAATCCCGTGGCTCCAGTGATGAGGACCCGCATAATTACCCCCGGGCCTCAGGCGGCCCGGATCAGAGCCAGCAGTTCGTCCAGGTCGGCCCGGCCCTCAGGCCCTACGAAATCCAGGGCCTGCTCAAGCAGACAGCGCCGGCTGACCCTGGCCTCGTCCCGGGCAGCGGCCCTGCGGGCCCTGGCCCGGGTCCGCAGGATGGTCTTGTCCAGCAACCGCTGCCACTCCCGGCGCAGCTTGTCCGCGCAGGTTCGCACGGGCTTGTCCTGAAGCCAGTACATGGCCAATGCCCCGTCTACGAAGACCCGGGCCTGCTCCAGGGGGATGCCCGCCCGCTCGGCTAGGTAGGCATCCACCGCCTGGCGAACGTCTTGCACCTCTCCGCCATAGCGCGGGTCCGTGGCCAGCTTGAAGGGGCTGGAATGGAACCGCGGATCGCGGTCGTTGATCGAAGGCCCGGCCTCCATAAGGGTGAAAGGTAGAGGGAGTTTGGCCAGCTTGCCGTGGATGGCGGCCATGAGCACGATATAGGTCTCGAAGAGATAGTAGTTCCTGAGGGTCTGCGGGCAGCGGCTGAAGATGTCTCGCCACATGTCCGTGCGCTGCACCGCGTAATAGCTGGACCAGAAAAACAGAAAATTCTGGAGCAGCCTGTCCCCGGGGCGCTCGGCGTCCACGGCGAAGGGGAACCGCTTGAACTGGGGGCAGGCCAAGCCTTCCCCGCCCTGGCCGGTCTGGAAGTCCAGGCCCATGGCCGATGAGTAGTCTGGGTGGGCCTCCAGGAACTCCAGGCAGAGACGCACGGCGCGCGGATTCGTCAGCGTATCGTCGGCGTTGAGCAGCATGTAGGGGGTGCGGACCCGCTCCAACACCGGGGCCTGCATCTTCTTGGTCAGGTTCTGGCCCGGACAGTGAACGTAATCCACGTCGGGGTGCCTAGCGGCGAAGGTGTTGGGCGCGGCGCTGGAATCGATCACCAGGATCCGGCCGCGACTGGCCAGGGCGTTGGGCAGGACGCGCCGCTCCAAAAGCCGCTGGCGCTCGTGGGTGGGGATGACGATGGTCAGTTTCTCTCGCACGCAAGCACCTCTTGGGCCTTCAGCAGGTGCCCCGTCGGCCGGGACCAACAGGCGAGAGCAACTCCAGCCGAGGAATCGCCAGGGCAAAACAGCCGCCCCATTCACGCACCTCAGCCAGTTGCTCCATGATCTCGCCCTTGATGTTCCAGGGCAGGATGAGCAGCACGTCGGGTTTGCGTTCGGCAACGGCCTCCGGCGGCAGCACGGGGATGTGACTGCCGGGCATGAACAGGCCCTGCTTGTGGGGCGAGGCGTCGGCACAAAAGGCCACTAGGTCCGTCTTGACCCCGCAGTAGTTCAGCAGGGTGTTGCCCTTGGCCGCAGCCCCATACGCCGCCACCAGCCGTCCGGCCCGCTTCTGCTCGATGAGGAACGTGAGCAGATCGGCCTTCACGGCCTCGGCGCTACGCTGGAAGCCCTCGTAGTAGGCCATGGTCCGCATGCCCCGGCCCTCCTCCACTGCCAGGAGGGCGTCCACAGCCGGGCTGGCGCTCCGCGCCGCATCCTCCGCGTGGCAGGCATAGACCCGCAGCGAGCCTCCATGGGTGGACAGTTGCTCTACGTCGAACAGCCGCAGGCCCTGGGAGGCCAAGATGGTCCGCACCGTGCCCAGGGAGAGATAGGAGAAGTGTTCGTGGTAGATGGTGTCGAACTGGTTGCCCTCCACCATGCGCATGAGGTGCGGAAATTCCAGGGTGATGATCCCGTCCGGCTTGAGCAGCAACCGCATCCCGGCCAGGAAGTCGTTGATGTCCGGCACATGAGCCAGGACATTGTTGCCCACGATGAGATCGGGCCGGCAGCCCTGGCTGCGAAGCCGTTCCGCCAGGGCCGTACTGAAGAACTCGGTTACGGACTCCACGCCCCTGCTCCGCGCCGCGTCGGCCGTGGCCGTGGAGGGCTCTATGCCCAGGCAGGGGATACCCCGCTGCACCAGGAACTGGAGCAGGTAGCCGTCGTTGGAAGCGATCTCCATGACCAAGCTATTTCCGCCGAGGCCGAAGCGCTCCACGGCCATGTCCACATAGCGCTCGGCGTGCTCCACCCAAGAGCGGGAATAGGAGGAGAAGTAGACGTAGTCCCGGGAAAATATCTCCTGGGACTTCTTGTATTCGTCCACCTGTACCAGGAAGCAGCAGGGGCAGGTAAACAGCTTGAGGGGATAGAATATCTCAGGCTCGTCCAACTGGGCCGCCGTGAGAAAGGCGTTGGAAGGCGGCTGGTTCACCAAGTCGATGAAGGCCTGGGACAGCAAGGTCCGGCAGTGGCGGCAGTGCATCAGTTCGCTTCCCGGACCTCGACGGGGTCCAAGCCGATGCGCGAGAAATCGATGTTGGGGTAGTAGCTGGCCATCTTGAGGATGCGGCGGCGCTGCTCCTCGCTGAGTAGGGTCTTGCCGCGGCCTGTGATCCCGACGTTGATGCCCGAGCGCACCCGGTCGCCTCCGACGGCGGCAACAGCGGCCTGGATGGCCTCGTCTCCAGCCTTGATGCCGTAGAACGCGCATACGCCACTTGCAGCGGCCGTCTTATCGGCCATCATTTCCTCATAGCTGAGCCAGTACGTGTCCAGGGCGCCGCTCTGCTGGACCTGGACCCAGGAGCTGAAGAAGGTAAAATACCAGGGCAGGCAGATGTCGATGATCATGTCCGCCTGTCGCTCCTTGAGCTGGCTATTATAGTAGTCTCCCATGTACTGGATACCGAAGATGGGAGTGTGGGAGCAGTGGTCCACGAGGCTGGCCGTGATGTCGAAAATATTGCGCACCAGGACCACGGGCTTGAGCCCGCACATGCGCATGAGCCGGACGTTCTCGTCCTTGGCCCGCATGTGCATGCGGCTGGAGATGCCAGTGAAGGCCTTATCGATAAGAGTCGGCAGGTAGATGTCCTGCTCCTCGTTGCGCACGCCCACGCAGATCTCCTCCGTGGCGTAGCCGGTGATCTCGGCCATGACGTTGCGCAGGAAGGTGGACGCACTCTTCGGAAAACAGGCGATGATCACGCGCTCGCTGGCGTGCGGGGACAGCGTTTTGGTGAGGAAGAACAACCGCTTGAGAAGACTCTTGGTGAGATGCATGAAAGACCTCACGATTATGGTGTAGGGGCAAGCAGTGGATGATTCCTGTCCCTGTCGGAAACCTCGCCCACAGACAAAGGCCACTGGATGCCCATGGCCGGGTCGTCGTACCGGAGGCCGCCCTCGGCCCCCGGCGTGTAGAAATCGGTATGCAGATAGAGCAGTTCCGTGTTCTTCGCAAGGGTCTGGAAGCCGTGGGCGAAACCCTCGGGAAGGAGCAGGGCCCGGCCGTTGTCTGGGGTTAAGACCTCGGCGTGCCAGCGCAGGTAGGTCGGCGAATCCGGCCTGAGATCCACGGCCACGTCGAAGGCCGCCCCCACCAGGCAGCGGACGATTTTTATCTCGGCGTACGGCGGATGCTGGAAGTGCAGGCCCCGGACGGCGCCCCGGGCGTGGGTCAGGGAATGGTTGATCTGGACCACCGGCTTGAGGCAACCCGCAGCGTGCAGTTCCCGAGCGCAAAACAACCGGGTGAAACTGCCCCGCCCGTCCCGAAAAGGCTCGGATTCCAGGAGGTAGAGTCCACCGAGCGGTAGGGCCTGGAGCTTCACGGCAAATTCTCGTAGCGTTCGATCTGCCCCAGCGTGAGCCGTCTGGGGTCCTGGCCCGAGCTTGCCGCCTTGTACCAGGCCAGGGTCCAGGCCAAGCCCTCGCGGAAAGCCAGCCGGGGAGCCCAGCCCAGTTCGCGCGCGGCCCTGGCGGGATCGAGCCGCAGGCAGCCCGCCTCGTGGGGAGCGGCCCAGGCGTCGGTCTCGCAGGCCACGTCCGGGCCCCAGCCCGCGCAGAACTGGCGAGCGACCTCGTCCACGCTGTGGACCTCGTCCTTCGCGGGGCCGAAGTTCCAACCGCCCTGCAATGCCCGGCCCTTCTCGCACAGGCCTTTGACCAGAAGCAGATAGCCGGTCAGGAGGTCGAGCACGTGCTGCCAGGGCCGCACGGCCCGGGGATTGCGGATGCGGGCCCGGGTTCCAGAGGTGGCGGCCCGCACTAAGTCCGGTATGAGCCGGTCCCTGGCGAAGTCGCCGCCGCCGATGACATTGCCAGCGCGCACCGAAGCCACCGAGGTCCGCCCTGCGAAAAAGAAACTCCTGGTGTACGACTCGGTGGCCAGTTCGGCGCAGCCCTTGCTGGCCGAATAGGGGTCGTGGCCGCCCATTGGGTCGCTCTCCACAAAAGGCCTGCCGAGCTCGTCATTGGCGTAGCACTTGTCGCTGGTCACGATGAGCACGGCCTCGGCCCCGGGGCTTCGCCGGACGGATTCGAGCAGATGGACCGTGCCCATGATGTTGGTCTCGAAAGTCCCTGCTGGGTCCTCGTACGAAGGCCGGACAAGGGATTGGGCGGCCATGTGGATGACGATGTCCGGCGCGAACGCGGACACGGCTGCGGTCAGGGCGTGCAGGTCACGGACGTCGCCGCCCAGGCGCCGGACATCCTGCTCCACCCCGGCCAAGACATACAGCGACGGCTCGGTCGGCGACTCTAGGGCATACCCGCCCACGACAGCACCGAGCCGGGCCAGCCACAGGGCCAGCCAAGCCCCCTTGAATCCTGTGTCCCCGGTGAGCAGGATGCGCTTGCCCTCGAAAAAGCCGTCGAACATGGAGTGCCTACCAAATTTTCCAAGGGGCCTTGCCCGCAGTCCAGAGTTTGTTGAGGTGCTCGGTATCGCGCAGAGTGTCCATGCACTCCCAATAGCCCTCGTGGCGATAGGCCGTCAATTGACGCTCCTGCGCCAATCGCTCCAGGGGGCCGAATTCCAGGTCGCAGCTGGCCTCCGGAGTGAGGTAGTCAAAGACCTTGCGGCTGAAGACGAAGAAGCCTCCGCTGATGAGGTCGCGGCCCGCGAAAGTGGGTTTTTCCAGGAACGAGAGCACAGTGTCGCCGTCCAGCTTGAGTTCCCCGAAGCGCTGGGCTGGATTGACGCCGGTGACCGTGGCGATCTTGCCGTGGGAGTGATGGAAATCGAGGAGCGCCCGGATGTCGATGTTGGCCAATCCGTCGCCGTAAGTCAGCATGAACGTGTCTCCTGTGATGTACTTTTCCATCCGTTTGATACGGCCACCCTTGAGCGTCTGCTGCCCGGTGTCAGCCATGGTGATGCGCCAGTCGGCCTCGTCATGGCAGCCATGTATGCAGAGGCGCTCGGGGTGCCCGAGCTCCACGGTGACGTCGTTGTTCATCCACTGGTAGTTGACGAAATAGTCCCGGATGATCTCGCCCTTGTAGCCCAGGGGCAGGACGAAATCGGTATACCCGTAGTGGGCGTAAATTTTCATGATGTGCCAGAGGATGGGCCGGGTGCCGATGTTGACCATGGGCTTAGGCCGGAATTCGGTCTCTTCTCGGAGCCGCGTTCCCAGCCCGCCGCAGAGGATGATTGTTTCCATAGCTTCTCACCTGCCTCATATCAAGGGTGCGAGGATTTCCGGGTCGCGTTCACTGAACGGCTTCCACTGGGGAGTCCTGGGCCGCGCCCTCGGCGAACTGCATCTGGTAAAGTCGCGCATAGAGGCCGCAGGATTCCAACAGTTCCCCGTGGCGGCCCTGGGCCAGAATACGCCCGTTCTCCATGACCACAATGCTATCCGCCGTGAGCACCGTAGACAGACGGTGCGCGATGACGATGCTCGTGCGGTTGCGCATGAGGTTTTCCAGGGCCAGCTGCACGATGCGCTCGCTCTCGGTGTCCAGGGCGCTGGTGGCCTCGTCCAGGATGAGCAGGGGCGGGTTCTTTAGGATGGCCCGGGCGATGGTTAGGCGCTGCTTCTGGCCGCCGGAGAGCTTGACCCCCCGCTCGCCCACCAGAGTCGCGTAGCCCTCGGGCAGCTCGCTGACGAACTCGTGGGCATAGGCGGCCTTGGCCGCCTCCTCGATCTCTTCGCAGCTGTACTGGCGGCTCTCGCCGTAGGCGATGTTGCCGCTCACCGTGTCGTTGAACAGGAAGGCATCCTGGGAAACGATACCCAGGGAGCGGCGCAAGCTTTTCAGGGTATAGTTCTGAAGTGGGCGGCCATTGATCAGGATGCGGCCCTCCTGGGGGTCGAAGAAGCGGGGCACGAGGTTTACCAGGGTGGTCTTGCCCGATCCACTGGGGCCCACGATGGCCACGCGCTCCCCGGCCCGTACCGCCAAGCTGACCCCGTCCAAGGCCGGCCGCGAGGCTCCGGGATAGGTGAAGCGCAGATCCTCGAAGCGCAGTTCCCGGAAGGGCTCGGCCACTTCCAACTCGCCGCCGGACTCGGCCACCAAGTGCGGGGCGTCCAAGATCTCGAAAACCCGCTCGGCTCCGGCCATGGCGGCCTGGATGTCCATGTTGGCGCTATTCATACGCTTGATGGGCTCATAGAGCATGGCCAGAGCGGTGAGAAAGGAGAGCAGCGCCCCGGGGGTCAGATCCTCGCCGATGACCCGCATCCCGCCGTACCAAAGCACCAGCGCGGCGGCCACAGATCCAACGATCTCCATAACCCGGGAGGATTGTTCGCTGACGCGGATCTGCTTGATCGCACTCGTAAGGAACTTGGAGTTCTCCCTCTTGAACTTGTCCACCTCCAGGGACTCGGAGGCGAAGGCCTTGATGACCCGGATGCCGGAGAAGCCCTCCTGCATGACCACGCTCACGTCCGCGACATTAACCTGGGTTTTGCGGCTGATCTTGCGCAGCTTGCGGCTGAAGGATCTGAAGACCCAGACCACCAGGGGCATGACGATGAGCCCCCAGAAGGCCAGCGCCCGGTCCAGATAGATGACGTAGGCGACGAGTCCTAGGACGGTGAAGAATTCGCGGGTGCACATGACGATGGACGGCAGGCTCTGACGGATTAGGGCCACATCGTTGAGCATCCGGGACATAAGCATGCCCACCTGGGTCTCGTTGAAGAACCGCAGGGGCAGATAGACTATGCGCGCGTAGAGGTCGTTGCGCAGGGCCTCAACAACCATGAACCCTGTGGAGTTCATGTAGTAGGTCTGCATGAAGCGGAATACGCCCTTGAGGGACATGAGCACGAAGATGGCCAGGGTCACCAACTGGAGCGCCGCAATGTCCTTGCGGATGAGCACGTCGTCCACGGCCAGCTTGACGAGCCAAGCGGTGAGGGCCCCGCAGGGCGCCACCGCGAGCATGCCGATGACGGCCAGGACGAGCCGTTTCTTGAAGACCAGGAAATAGCTCAGGCTGCGTTTGAGCAGGTGTCGGGAATCCTGATAGAAAAATTTTCTTTTGCCGTCGGACAAGAAGTGTTCCTTTGCGGAGGATTGGGAAGACGTTCGGTGCAGCCGCCCTGTGGCGCCATATACCCCAGATCCTGCGGACAAGACAAGGGCCTCGCCCGCCTTGGGGCTATGCAGGAGAGAGGGCCGTCCGGGTGATCTGGAGGTGCCGCGCCACATAATCCGCCAGCACGTCGAGACGGGCTTCGATCCCCATATTTTCCGTGTCCACGACCACCTCCGGGGAGCCGGCCGAGTCATAGGGGAAGGGCGCCTGTGAATTCGGCGAGTTGGCCCTGCTGTGCCCTACGGTAAAGCCTCTTGGGATCCCGCTGCTCACAGGTCGGCAGACTGACCTTGATATAGACCACGTGGAATTCACCGGGGGCCATGAGTGCGCGAAGGCCACACGATCGCGCAGAAACGGAGAGATGGTGGTCGTGATGCAGAACAGGCCCAGCCCGGACAACAGCTTGACCACGTGAGCCAAGCAGCGCAGGCTCTTGGAGCAATCCGCTGCGAAGAAACCCAGGGCGGAACTGATCCCCTTGCGCATGAGGCCGCCGTCCAACACGACCACGGCATAGCCCCGCTGGAACAGGAGGCGTTCCAGATTCTCGGAGAGCGTGGTCTTTCCGAAGCCGCTCAGGCTGGCGAACCAGAGGATGCCGCCTGAATGCCTGTGGCGGGCATGGCGTTCCTCCGGCAGGATGCACTGGGGCTAAGGACATGAGCTGCAGACCTCGGGTATTCGCGTTCAAATAACAATCTCTGTTGATTGCGATGAAAAATCGCCTGCGGCGGAGGCCAATCCCCACCGGCTGGCGAGACCTATAGCCCAAACCGGGAAGCCAAGGCAAGATGTCCCGTCGGCGCTCCCTTCCGCCAGTGCCGGAGCCGAGCTGGCCTCCGGCATTTTGACAGGTCTGCCCAAAGCGGATAGTTACCGGGCGGGACGCGTTTCCGCCCTCTTCCGAGGCAGACCGGCATTCCGTCCGCATCCCATTGCTTCGAGGAGGTTGTATTTCCAAAATGCTCTGCGCTATTCCCATCGAAATTGCCACTCGGGAATTGGACGGCATCCTTTATCTTGCCCTGCATTTAGCCGCGCGCGGCCTGCCGACCCTGTTCGGCGAGCGCATGGTCAACCAGTACGTGCTCTCCTCCAGCAACCCGGTAATCTACTTTGACAGCGACCAGGACGTCTCGGTCAATGAAGCCGTGTTGGCAGCGGGCGGCCGGGTCATCAACCTCAACCCTGAGGGGTTGAACCAGTGGGATGCGCCGGAATACCTGGACAACTTTCTGCGCATCCTGCCCTGTGTCTCACGTATCTGCGCCTGGGGTGACAAGCAGGCGGCTATGCTGCGGAGCCGCCTGCCGCCGGACAAGGCCAATCTTGTGGCGGTCACCGGGTATCCCTCCTTCGACTTGGCCAGCAAAAAATTCCTGCCCTATTTTCGCGACGAATCCTTGGGCCGCCGATACGGCGAAGATTATCTGCTCATCAACACTAGCTTCACCTGCAATCACAGCATGGGCTTTGACTACTATTTCGAGATGCTCAGCCGGATGAAGGAATGGCGTATCTACAAGGACAAGAAGTTCATGGCCTTCATGAGGCGCAATGCGGAATACCAGCGGGGGCTGCTGGAGCCCTTTGTGGCCCTGACGCGCCACTTGGCCCTGCGCTTCCCGAAACGGCAGGTGATCATCCGCCCCCATCCTGCGGAAAACATGGACTTCTACCGCAGCAGGATCGCTGATCTGCCCAACGTGCATGTGCTCCGCACCGGTTCCGTGCGCAAGTGGATCGCCACGGCCGGAGCGGTGATCCATCATGACTGCACCACCGGCCTGGAGGCGCTACTCATGGGCAAACCGCTCATTCAATACCGTCCGCACTTCGATCCGGAGTTGGCTGCGGCCATCGTCTCCGAGCTTGGCCACCCCGCGGAGACCCCGGAGGCCGTCGCCGACCTTGTGGTCGCCACGTCTAAGGGCTGTGGTCCGGCCCCTTCAGCCCACGACCTGACTTCTTATGTCGCCAATCTGCGCCAGAAGGCTTGCGAGGTCATCGCCGACATGGCCGCCGGCTTTGCGGCAGGCGGTCCCGCCGCCTGGAAACCTCGGCCGCCGGGCGTCTGGGGCTCTGTCAAATGCTGGAGAAAATATCTCAGCAAGTTGCTCCGGGCCAAACAGCCGGGGAGAAACGGCCGCAAGGTCCGATATGCGTTGAGTAAGTTTCCATACATGACGGAACAAGATATCCGCGACCGGCTGGATAAACTCTGGGCAATTGAGCCAGAACTGCCCCGAGCGAGGGTGGAGCGTCTGACTGTGAACACGTTCCTGCTGACCCAGTGAGCTTGCCAATGTGCTCTGCCGAGACCACCATCCGCGAGATGCCGCCAGACCGGAGGCGGGAAGAGATTGTCTTCGAACACGCCGCCCGCGCGTGCGCCAAAAAAGCAGAGGAACGATGCTCAAAGCGTTCCGGGAATGCACGCCGGACCAAAAAGTGAGAACCACATGACTCCCTCAATCATCAATGGATTCCTTCAGAATGCCAAACAAGCGCCGTCCGCCCCGGCCCTGTTCGTCCAGGATGCATTTTACTCCTACGCGGACTTGGCCGCAGCCGGCGCCTCAATCCGCGAGGCCCTGGTGGCCCAGGCCGCGACCGAAGAATTGATCGGCGTCTTCGCCTACAGGTCCCTGCCCATGTTCATCGGTATCCTCGGCACACTCATGGCCGGGAAGTGCTACGTCCCGCTCAACCCGACCTTTCCCGCCAAGCGCCTCAAGAGCGTGGTCCTGCGCTCCGGCATGCGTTTGGTCCTGACCGAAGAGAAGTATTTGGACCAGATCCTGGAGGTGCTCCAGGCCTGCGAAGGCACATACGTCCTCCTGGTGGTTGATGCCCTTGCTGCAGGGTCCTTTGCTGCGGGCAACGTCGTGGTCCACAACCAGCAACACACGGAGGCCCGGGCACTGGAGCCCCAGGCCCTACGCCCGGTGGAGGTGCAAGACAACGGCTTCGCCTACCTGCTGTTTACCTCCGGGAGCACTGGGGATCCCAAGGGCGTGGGCATCACCCACGCCAACGTGAACTTCTTCGTCAACGCGGTGCAACGGAAATACCGTTTCGCTGCCAGCGACAGGTTCTCACAACTGTTCGACTTCACCTTCGACCTCTCGGCCTTTGACATGTTTGTGGCCTGGAGCGCCGGAGCAGCCGTGTATTGCCCGCCAAAGGAGGAATGCCTCGCCCCGGTGAAATTCGTGAAGAAGCACGAGTTGACCGTATGGTTCTCCGTGCCCTCCACGGGTGTGCTGATGGCACGCTTCGATTTCCTCAAACCCGGCAACCTCCCGTCCTTGCGCTTTGCTCTATTCTGCGGGGAGGCCCTACTCTGCGACACGGCCCGGCAGTTCCTGGCCGCCGCGCCGCAGGCCCTGGTGGAGAACCTCTACGGCCCCACCGAGGCGACCATCGCCTTCACCGCTTATCCATGCACCCAAGCATCCCTGGACGAGAAGTGCCGCAACGGCGTCGTGCCCATCGGCAAGCCCTTCGAGGGCCTGGTGGCCGCCGTGGTGGACGAGAACCTGCGGCCGCTGCCCAGGGGCGAGGTCGGGGAACTCTGCCTCGGCGGGGCCCAGATCGCTCCAGGATACTGGGAGGGCGAGGCCCTGACCCGCGCCAAATTCCTCTCACTACCCCATGCGGGCGCGCCGGAGATCCCGTGGTACCGCACAGGCGACTTGGCCTACTGCGACGCCGACGGAGACCTGTTCTTCTTAGGCCGCAAGGACGACCAGATCCAGATCGCCGGGTACCGGGTGGAGCTGGGCGAAATCGAGCACGTCCTGCGCCAAGCCACGGGAATCAGCCACGTGGCGGCCATCGGCTGGCGGCAAGCCCCCAATCACCCGCTGTGCGTCGTGGCCTTCGTGGCGGGCCGAATCGTCGATTCCGCCGCGATCATCGAACGCTGCGCCGAGAGCCTGCCCAATTACATGGTGCCGCACAAAATCTGCAGTATTGTGAGCATGCCGCTCAACTCCAACGGCAAGATCGACCGCAACACCTTGGCCCAGATGGTCACGGGGGCATGATGAGCAGCACGGTCCTGTGGAGCGACTTCCTCCAGCACGTCTTCGTTCTGTACGAACAAAAGTTTTTGCAGCGCGGGATCGCCGTTCCGGACAGCCTCGCGCCCGAATTCGACCTGATCCGGAACACCATCGTCGATTCCCTGGAATACTTCTCCCTGGTGGGCAGTCTGGAGGAACGCTTCGGCGCCCTGGACATGGAGTTGGTGAGTGAGCACGGTTTTGGCGCCCTAGGCTCCCTATACCAGGGCCTCACCGGCGCGGCCCCGGGCAAGCAGGCCGGGATCACCCGGGCGGACATGGCCGAGGCCCTGGCCGGTCTGAGCCTGGAACCCGACGGTGTGTTTGTCATCCATTCGGGCCTCCAGCACCTCGGCCCCATCCAGGGCCATGCCGAGGCGCTCCACGCGGCGCTCCAGGACGTGGCTGGACGCGGCATAACGGTCATGGTGCCTGCGGCCAACATTCCGCAGTTCAAGGCCCACGCCTTTGACGCCCGCACCACGCCCGCCGACGCCTCGCTCGGGGTCTTTTCCGAGTACATCCGGTCCCGGCCCGGAGCCCTGCGCAGCGAGAACCCCCTGGATTCCGCAGCGGCCATCGGGCCCCAGGCCATCGCCCTGATCCGCCCCTACGAACTGGCCTACGGCGAGGGCTCGCCCTGGCGGCAGGCCCTGGACCTGAACGCCACGGCCCTGTTCGTGGGCGTGGGGCTGGAATACGCCTCGGCCGTGCACATGGCCGAGTTGGACTGCCGGGTACCATACCGGGCCATGAAGGACTTCCGCTACCGGACCATGGGCGATTCCGGCCCCCAGGAGAGCTGCTACCGGCTCTTCGCCCGACAGCCGGAGACACTCTACGATTTCGCCAGGATCCACGCCGTGGCGGGCTTCGACGCCGCCTGCACTTGGCAGAAGCTCGGCTACGGCGTTTTGACGAAGGTCCGAATGCGCGCTATCTATGCTTCTGCCGTTCGTGTGCTGAACGAAAATCCTCGTTTTTTCCTGGAGGGATAAATGGCTTGGGACGAATGCTGGGAAAAGATATTCTCGGAGCGCGAATGGGGCAAGTATCCCTCGGAAAGCGTCATCCGGTTCATGGCCAAATACTTCTATAAGGCCCCGGACCGGCGCGCGGTCAAGGTTCTGGACCTGGGTTGTGGCACGGGCACGGTCTCCTGGTACTGCGCTCGTGAGGGCTTCACGGTCTTCGGCATCGACGGCTCGGCCACCGGAGTGCGCCGAGCCCAGGAGCGCTTCGCCCACGAAGGCCTCAACGGCGAGTTCCGGGTGGGCGACATCACGAAGCTGCCCTACGCCGACAGATCCTTTGACGCGGTCATCGACGGCTTCGCCATGGCCGCCAACGACCGCGAGTCCCACGCCGTGATCCTCAAGGAGGTGCGTCGCGTGCTCAAGCCCGAGGGCCTGTTCTACTCCATCTTCCCGGACGTGGACACTATGGGCTACGGCTCGGGTATCACCTTGGACCGCTACGTGCAGAAAAACCTGACTACGGGCCCGTTCGCCCAGGAAGGCACTATCTACTTCTTCGACGAGGACGAGATCAAACGGCAATTCCAAGGCTTTACGGTAGAATCCCTGGAGATGCTCCGGCGCACCTTCGACAACCGCCAGAGCCACTGCACTGAATGGGTCTTTGTCGGCAGGCCCTAAGGCCGCTCCGCAGGACAACCAACCGGTGGAAGCCAGCGCAATGCCGAACCCGCACGCAACCGTCTACGTAGTCCACTGCATCGACACGGAAGGCCCGTTGCACGAGTCCCTGGAGGCCACGTTCGAACGGCTCCGGTACGTCTTCGGCGTCACCCTGGAACCCACCAGGGAGAACCTGAGGCGGCTCCAGGACGGCGAGATCGATCTCGACGGCAACGAGGCTGCAGTGCGCCAGATGGTCGCCCCGGAACTGCTCCGCTACAACGACACCTGGGACGCCGTGGACCGGATGCTGGAGAACGCGCTGAACCCGTCGTTCCGCGACAGCTTCACGGATTCTTTCGGCGGCCACTGGATCTACAACTGGTTCTGCGTGGACCATGTGGGATACGAGGGCAATCCGCGGCACCGGGACATGGGCTACGGCAACGTCTTCGACCACTATTTCCGGTACGTCCGAGCCCAAGGCATGAGGGACGGGTTCCAGTTCCACTACCACCCCATGCCGTTCAGCCGGCAGGCGCACCACTGCGCCACCCACTACTTCGCCCACGCCGACACCCTGTTCCGCAGCCTGGCTTGGCGGATCATCGAGCGCGGCTGGTTTCCCAGCTGCTACCGCCCCGGGTTTCACACCATCCGGCCGGACAGTCACTGGTTCCTGGAGCAATTCCTGCCCTTCGACTTCTCCAACCAGGCCACGGACGAGACCTCTGAGCAAAAGGATATGGCCAGCGGCCGCTTCGGCGACTGGCGGCGGGCCCCGGACACCTGGGTCCCGTACCGCCCGGACCACGACGACTACCAGCGGCCCGGCAACTGCCGTCGCCACACCATGCGCTGCCTGAACGTCGGCACCCGCACGCGCTGCCTGAGGCAGTCCGACGTGGACCAGGCCTTTGTGGAGGCCAGCCGGAGCTTGCCCGTGATCTTGGCCTTCGCCGACCACGATTTCCGCGACATCCGCCCGGACGTGCGCACGGTGGCGGCCATGCTGGCGGATGCGGCCAGGCGCCACCCCGGTGTGGGCTACCGCTTCTGTGAGGCACGTGAGGCCGCCCGCTTCGCCCTAGGCCTGGAGGCCGCAAAGCCCCCCCTCACGCTCAAGGCCACTTGGCAGGACGACACCCTGCTCCTAGAGGCGGACCGGCCCATTTTCGGACCCCAACCGTTCCTGGCCCTCAAGACCCGCACCGGTCAGTACCTTCACGACAACTTCGACATCCAGACCCCGTTCCGCGCCTGGAGCTACGTGCTGGACGCCCAGACCGTGCCCGCCGGCACGGTAGAGACCATCGGCGCGGGCGCCTGCGACGCCGCAGGCAACGTGACGGTGGTCCGCTCCATACCCGGCGGCCCAGCCGAGTCCTTCCACTGGTAGCCCCCGCCGCCCCATTCTTTGCCTTTTGGCCCCGCCGATGCTACACAGACGCCCAGAACGGAGCGCGACATGAAACTTACGGGCAAGCGAATTCTCGTCACCGGGGCGGACGGATTCATCGGTTCGCACCTGACTGAGCACTTGGTGCGCCTGGGGTTCCGGGTGCGGGCCTTCGTGCTCTACAATTCCTTCAACTCCTGGGGCTGGCTGGACGAATCGCCTGAGGAGGTCAAGGCCGAACTGGACGTTTTCGCTGGCGACATCCGCGATCCCAACGGGGTGCGCCAGGCGATGCGAGGTTGCGACGTGGTCCTCAACCTGGCCGCGCTCATCGCCATCCCCTATTCCTATCACTCCCCGGACACTTACGTAGACACCAACGTCAAGGGCGCGCTGAACGTGGTCCAGGCGGCCCGCGACCTGGGCGTGGAGCGCGTGATCCAGACCTCCACCAGCGAGGTCTACGGCACGGCGCGGTTTGTGCCCATCACCGAGGAGCACCCCCTCCAGCCCCAGTCGCCCTATTCGGCCTCCAAGATCGGCGCGGACCAGATCGCGCTCTCGTTCCACCACGCCTTCGGCACGCCGGTGTCGGTGATCCGGCCCTTCAACACCTATGGCCCCCGGCAGTCCGCCCGGGCCGTGATCCCCACCGTGATCACCCAGATCGCCACCGGCGTCCGCCATGTGCGGCTCGGGGCCCAGCACCCCACGCGGGACTTCAGCTTCGTGGAGGACATCGTGCGCGGCTTCGTGGCGGTGGCCCGGGCCGACGCCTGCCTGGGGCAGGTCACCAACATCGGCAGCGGATTCGAGATATCCATCGGCGACACGGCCCGGACCATCGCCGAGGTCATGGGCGCGGACATCGAGATCGTCTGCGACCAGGAGCGTTTGCGGCCGGAGAACAGCGAGGTGGAACGCCTCTTCGCGGGCATCGAGCGGGCCGCCGAGCGCTGTGGCTGGCAGCCCGAATACGCCGGAATCGACGGCTTCCGGCGCGGACTCGCGCGCACCGTGGAATGGTTCCGGACCCCTGACAACCTCCGGCGCTACAAGGCCGGCCGCTACAACATCTGACCGCCGGAGCGGACCCGCATATGAAGGATTGGAAAAAGGCCCTGGTACGCGTCACCGGCACGATGCGGGACGCCGTGCAGGCGCTCAACGACGGCAGCGTGCGCATGGCCCTGGCCGTGGACGCCGAAGGCCGCCTCCGGGGCGTGATCACGGACGGCGACATCCGGCGCGGCCTGCTGGTCGGGAAGACGCTGGAAAGCCCGTTGCTGGACGTGCTCGTCACCGATTTCCGGGCGGCCCGCCCCGGCGACGGCGACGCGGCGATTCTCGCCGTCATGCGTGAGCTGGACATCCACCAGATGCCCGTGCTGGACGCCGAGGGCCGGGTCATCGGCCTGAAGGTGCTCGGCGAACTATCCGCGCCGTTGCCGCGCGACAACTGGGTGGTGCTCATGGCCGGAGGCCTGGGCACACGGCTGCGCCCCCTCACCGAAGACTGTCCCAAGCCCCTGCTGCCCGTGGGCGGGCGGCCGCTGCTGGAAACCATCATGCAGCAGTTCATCCAGCACGGTTTCCACAATTTCTTCATCTCCGTGAACTACCGCGCCGACATGGTCGAGGAGCATTTCGGCGACGGCACCCGGTTGGGCGTGAGCATCGAGTACCTGCGCGAACGGGAGCCCCTGGGCACCGCCGGAGCCCTGGGCCTCCTGCCCCGGAAGCCGGACGCCCCGGTCTTCGTCATGAACGGCGACCTACTCACCCGGGTGGACTTCCCCGGCATGCTCGACTTTCACCTGACCCAAGGGGCGCACGCCACCATGGCCGTGCGCGGCTTCGACATCCAGGTGCCCTACGGCGTGGTGGACGTGCGCGAAAACAGCATCGTGGGCCTGGAAGAAAAGCCGGTGCAGAAATTCTTCGTCAACGCGGGCATCTACGTCCTGGGTTCCGAGGCCGTGGCGGAGATCGCCCCGGACGCCTACCTGGACATGCCCTCGCTGTTCTCCCGGCTCATGGAGCAGGGCAGCCCAACGGCCGCCTTCCCCATCCACGAGTATTGGATGGACATCGGCCGCAGACAGGATTTCGAGCAGGCCAACTGCGACTTCGCCCTGCACTTCCAACGCCAGGAGCGCTAGATGCGGGTTCTGGTCGTCGGCTTCGGCTCCATCGGCGGACGCCACGCCCGCCTGCTGGCCGGACTGGGCCACGAGGTGGCCTGCCTGACCCGCAACCCGGACTGCCCGCACCCGGTCTTCGCCTCGGCCGAGGCGGCCCAGGCGGCGTTCCGGCCCGAGGCGGCGGTGGTGGCCACGGCCACGGCCGACCACCAGAGCGCCCTGGAAAACCTGGCGCGGGCGGGATTCCGGGGCCGCGTGTTGGTCGAGAAGCCGCTCTTTCATCGAGCCGACTTGGAGATTCCCGCCGGGCCGGGACCGGTGTTCGTGGGCTACAACCTGCGCTTCCACCCCCTGGTTCCCAGGCTGCGGGAACTGCTCCGCGACCGCCGCATTCTTTCCATCCAGGCCTATGTGGGGCAGCACCTTTCCCTCTGGCGGCCGGGCCGGGACTTCCGGCAATGCTATTCCGCGCACCGGGACCAGGGAGGCGGCGTTCTGCGCGACCTGTCCCACGAGCTGGACCTCGTGCAGCTCCTGGCCGGGCCCTGGTCGCGGGTGGCGGCGGTGCTCGGAACCTTCGGCGACCTGGGTATCGAGTCCGAGGACACGGCCTGCCTGCTTCTGGAAGCTGCGGGCTGCCCCGCCGCCACCATCCAGCTCAACTACCTGGACCCCCGAGGACGGCGGGAGCTTCTGGTCCTGGCCCAGGGCTTGAGCCTCAAGGCCGACTTCGTGGCCGGGATCCTGGAGACGCCCGAGGGCGTCGAGCGTTTCGCTGCCGAGCGGGACACGACGTATCTGGCCCAGGCCCGGGCCTTTGTCGGGGACTGCGCCGGGCTCTGCACCCTGGGCGAGGCCGGACAAACCTTGGCGCTCATCGACGCCGCGGAACAGGCCGCCCGGGACGGGCGGTGGGTGTGTGCATGACACCGAAAATCTGGGGATTCATTTTCGCCCGGGGCGGGTCCAAGGGCCTGCCGGGCAAGAACATCCGGCCCCTGGACGGCGTCCCCCTGCTGGGCTACGCCGTGCGCGCCGCCCACGACAGCGGCTGCGTCGAGCGGGTCATCGTCTCCACCGACGATCCGGCCATCGCCGAGGCGGCCCGCGCCTGCGGGGCCGAGGTTCCCTTTCTGCGCCCGGCCGAGCTGGCCCGTGACGACTCGCCCGAGTGGCTGGCCTGGCGGCACGCCGTGGACGCCCTGGACTACTTCGACGTCTTCGTCTCCCTGCCCGCCACGGCCCCGCTGCGCATCGGCGCGGACGTGAAGGCCTGCGTTGAGACCTATCTCCGGGGCGACTGCGACATGGTGGTCACCGTGCGGGCGGCGGAACGCCATCCCTCGTTCAACATGGTCCGGCTGGACGAGGACGGCTACGCCTCGCTGCTCATGCCCCTGGGCGACGTGGCCCGGCGGCAGGACGCCCCGGCGGCCTTCGACATGACCACCGTGGCCTACGTCACCTCGCCGCGTTTCATCCGTGAGCATTCCGGCCTGTTCCAGGGCCGGGTGCGGGTGGTGGAGGTTCCGGCCGAGCGGGCCGTGGACATCGACACGGAGCTGGATTTCGCCTTCGCGGAATTTCTCATGCGGCGCCGCAACCAAGGAAAGAAGCCATGAAGAGCATTCGGGAACTCATGGATTTGAGCGGCCGCGCGGCCCTGGTCACCGGCGGGGCCGGGCACATCGGCCGGGCCTGCTGCGAAGCCCTGGCCGAGATGGGCTGCGCCGTGGCCGTCATCGACCTGGACCAGGACAGCTGTCGCGAAACGGCCGATGATCTGGCGCGGCGCTTCGAAGTGTCCACCCTGCCCCTGGCCCTGGACTTGGCCGACGAGAAGGCCGTGGTCGCCGCGCCGGATCGCGTCGCCGACGCCCTGGGTTCCCTGGGCATCCTGGTGAACTGCGCGGCCTTCGTGGGCACTTCCAAACTTCAGGGTTGGGGAGTGCCTTTCGAGCAACAGCGCCTGGACACCTGGCGCGCGGCCCTGGAGGTCAACCTCACCGCTCCCTTCGCCCTGATCCAGGCCGCGGCCCGGTATCTGCGCGCCTCGGGGCACGGCTCGGTGGTCAACGTGGGCTCGACCTACGGCGTGGTGGGCCCGGACTGGAGCCTCTACGAGGGCACGTCCATGAGCAACCCGGCGGCCTACGCCGCCAGCAAGGGTGGCCTGATCCAGCTCACGCGCTGGCTGGCCACCACCTTGGCCCCGGACGTGCGCGTGAACAGCCTCTGCCCGGGCGGCGTCTTCCGCAACCAGCCGGAATGCTTCGTGCGCCGCTACGAGGCCCGCACCCCGGCGGGGCGCATGGCCACGGAAGAGGACATGAAGGGTACGTTGCTGTATCTGGCCGGGGATCTCTCCCGCTACGTCACGGGACAAAACATCATGGTGGACGGCGGCTGGACCGCCTGGTGAGGGCTAGGCCGGAGGCTCCTCCGGCAACTGGGCCAGAAGCTGGGGCAGGACGAGCTCGGGCGTGAGTTCGTTGAGACACTGCATCGTGCCCTTGGGGCAGACGTCCTTGTTGCAGCGGGAGCAGTCCAGGGTCAGGGCCGCGAAGTTCTGGTCCGGGCCCGGGTAGGTCCAGGACGGACCGTAGTTGGCCCCGATGAAGGTGAACGTGGGCGTACCCACGGCCAGGGCCAAGTGCCTGGGCGCGGAGCAGTTGCCCAGGTGAAGCACGGCGCGGGACTGGATCGCGGCCACCCGGTCCAGGGGCAGGATCTCCGGCAGGAGCAAACAGCGGTCCCGGCGACCGCATGCGTCGTACACCTCGCGCACCTGTCCTTCCTCGCCCGGCCCATGCAGGAGCAGGAAGCGCAGCTCCGGCCGCTTCTCGGCCAGCAATTCAAACAGCCGGGCATAGTGCCGCGCGGGCCAGCGCCGGGTCACGGCCTTGTGCGTGGTGTCCACGGTCACCAGCTTCTCCCCGTCCCGCAGCCCCTGTTCGCGCAGCCAGGCGTCGGCCCAGGCGCGTTTCTCCTCCGGCACATGCACGTAGGGCCGTTCGCCCTTCCACTCCAACCCCAGCGGGCTCAGGGCGCAGGCCTTCACCTTGGCGGCGTAGCCTCCGAAGATCGGCGCGGTGTGGGTGTAGAGGAAGCTGTTGTACCACTTGGGCGTATGGGCCAGACGGTAGCGGGCGCCGGAGAAGAAGGTCACGGTCTTGCAGCGCGGCAGCTGCTGGCAGTTGACCACCAGGTCGTAGCTCCGTCGGCGCATGTTCAGGTAGAACGCCAGGGCGCCCCAGGGTGACAGGGACTTGTCCACGACCCAAAGCCGAGAGATGTCCGGGTTGTCCTTGAGCACGTCCGCGCACTTGGCCTCGGTGAAGAAGTCGATCTCCACCGCCGGATAGCGGTCCTTGAGCATGCGGATGAGCGGCGTGGCCAAGATCACGTCGCCGATCTGGCGCTGCTGGCAGATGAGGGCCCGCCTGGGGGTGAAATCCTGGGGTATGGGCTTGGTCATGGCGTCGTCCTGGAAGGTTTGTTTCCTCATCGGCCCAGGTCAGGCGTCCTTCCCGGGACACGTCATTCTCGTATGTGCGCCGTCCAGCAAGTCGTCGATGGTCGGCAGAGGCCGGGCCTCCACATAGAGCTGATAGGAGAAGAGCGGCAGCCGGAGCCTGATGAACAGGCTGTTGAGCCGTAGGAGCAGGCGGCTTGTTGCGTTATCGCCGATGGCCTTGGGGTAGGGGGCCGGGATGCCCCGCACCGCTTCCACCGAGTAGCCCCGCTGCTGCAGCATCGTCTTGAGCGACGCCAGGGTGAAGAGCCGGGTATGGGTGAAGTCCAGAATGCCCACTTTCCCGTAGTTGAAGGATCCGAGGAGCATGCGCAGTCGGATGATGAAGAAGGCCACGTTGGGAACGGTGATGATGATGCGCGGCTTCTCCATGCCGTGCAACGAGGATCTGAGGTCGTCGAAGAACTTTTCCGGCGATGCGAGATGCTCCACGACGTCCAGCAGAAGGATGCAGTCGTAGGACGTCGCCGGCAGGGGGAGCGGGGTCGCATTGAGGTCGGCCCGCCGCAGGGTGATCCCCTCCTCGTCGCGGTCGTTGATGGTGCTGTCCAGGCCGGTCACGCGGCAGCCTTTTTTCGCCAGTTCGCGGGCGATCAGTCCCTGGCCGCAGCCGATGTCCAGGACCGTGCTGTCCGACGGCACGGCTTCCAGGGCCATGGTGTGCGAGGACGGGTAGCTGAGCTTGAGGGAGTAGTCCGGCTCCGAGACGATTTCGTACTTCCGGTCATAGGCGATGGACGCCTGGTGCAGCTTGCTGGAGAGCGTCGTCAGGACCACGTCGAGGGCGTATTTCATCCCGTTGACGTGGCAGACCTCATCCCCATAATGCGTGGGGATCGGAAGTTCGGCGATGCGCAGGCCCTTGAGCAATAGCTGGATGATGATCTCCGTGTCGAAGTGGAAGTCGTTGGAATTGCGTTCGAAGGGGATGGAGGCCAGGGCCTTCGTGGAATAGATGCGAAATCCCGTGTGAAATTCGCTGAAGCCGGTCTTGAGCAGCCAGTTCTGGAGCTTCGTGAGGATGATGTTGCCGAGGAACTTGTACAGGGGCATGCCGCCGCGCAAGGCGTCCTTGCGTTTGAGCATGCGCGATCCGAGCACCGCGTCGGCCTCTCCTGCGAAGATCGGCTTGGACAGGTCTTCCACGAATTCCGGCGGATACTGGCCGTCGCCGTGGATCAGGGCGACCACGTCATAGTCGTTGCGCAGGGCGTAGGTGTAGCCGATCTTCTGGTTGCCGCCGTAGCCGACGTTCATGCAGTTCCGCAGCACTTCCAGGCGTATTCCGGGATGGGTCCGCTTGTATTCCAAGCCCACCCGAAAGGTCTCGTCCTGCGAGGCGTCGTCGATCACCAGGATCCCGCAGCCGCCTTCCAGAAGGGAGGCGGGGATGCGGTCCAAGACAGGCGCCAGCGTCTTTTCGGCGTTATACGCCACGATGAAGACGAGGAGCTTATCTAAATGACGGTCACTCACTGCGGGTCTCCTTGCGAGCCGGAATTCTGTTGCGTGGCGGTCATGAAAAGCGGTAGCCCGTGAAGTGGCCTGGGAAGCGCGGGTTGTGCCAGTTGATGGATGGGCCAGCGCGCCGCGTGCCCCGTGTCGGCCGAGGCCTTGACCGCCTTGGCTTCCGTCCGGCTGGAACGGGGCCTAAGCAAAGCGTTATGGGCGAAATAGCGAAGCGTGGACTTGCTAGCATGTTTGCCTTGGCAAGACAACAACGCCTGAGCCTGGGCTCTTCGCGGTCGCTTGGGAGTGGAGCCCTTCCTCCTGGTTCTTTGCCTTTTGACCGTGCGGGTGGTACATGGCGATGCGGGATGGCGGCGCGGCTGTTCCGGCCGTCTCCCCGGTTTTCATCCCTTCAACCTCGGCCGACGCGGGACCGCGCGGCGCACCACCTGGACACGATGACCGACATGCTGGATCGCTTCGCCGCTCTGGTCCGCCGATTCTACTCCGAGCCGAAAGGCCCCATCCCCCTGCACGCCCCGGTCTTCGCGGGCAAGGAAAAGGAATACCTCTGCCGTTGCGTGGACACGACCTTCGTCTCCAGCGTGGGTGAATACGTGACCCGCTTCGAGGACATGCTCCGCGAATTCTCCGGAGCGGCCGCCGCCGTGGCCGTGGTCAACGGCACCTGCGGCCTGACCGCCGCCCTGGGGCTGGTCGGCGTGCGGCCCGGCGAGGTCGTGCTGACCCAGGCCCTGACCTTCGTGGCCACGGCCAACGCCGTGCGCCACGCCGGAGCGGAGCCGGTCTTCCTGGATTCGGACCCGGACACCCTCGGCATGTCCCCGGACGCCCTGCGCGCCTTTCTGGACGCCAAGGCCGAGAGCGGCCCGGACGGCCCCCGTCTGCGGGCGGACGGCAGGCGCATCGCGGCCTGTCTGCCCATGCACGTCCTGGGACACGCCTGCCGCATCCGCGAGATCGCGGCTCTCTGCCAGGAGTGGCGCATCCCCCTGGTGGAGGACGCGGCCGAGGCCCTGGGATCGACCCTGGATGGCCGCCACCTGGGCCTTTTCGGCCGCATCGGGGTCTTGAGCTTCAACGGCAACAAGACCGTGACCACGGGCGGCGGCGGCATGCTGCTCACCAACGACCCTGAACTCGGGGCCCGGGCCAAGCGCCTGACCGCCACGGCCAAGCGGCCGCACCCCTGGGAATTCTTCCACGACGAGACGGCCTGGAATTACCGCATGCCGAACGTCAACGCCGCCCTGGGCTGCGCCCAGATGGAGCGCATCGAGGACATCCTCGCGGACAAACGGGACGTGGCCGCGGCCTACCGGGAGTTTTTCGCGAACGAGGCGGATATGGAGTTCGTGGACCAGCCCGAGGGCTGTCGTTCGAACTTCTGGCTCTGCTCGGTGCGCGCCGGAAGCCGGGCCGCCCGCGACGCCATGCTGGAGTGGACCAACGCCCACGGGATCGCCACCCGCCCGCTGTGGCGGCTCATGACCGATCTGCCCATGTACGCGGGCAACGCGGGAGACGACCTGGACGCGGCCCGCGAGGCCGTGGAGCGCGTGGTCAGTCTGCCCAGCGGCCCGCGTTGGGGGAAACGCCCGTGAGCCGTGTGCTGATCATCGCCGAGGCCGGGGTGAACCACAACGGCGATCTGGCCCTGGCCTTGAAGCTGGTGGATGCGGCCGCCGACGCGGGGGCCGACGCGGTCAAGTTTCAGACCTTCAAGGCCGAGCGACTGGTCACGCCCGACGCGGACAAGGCGGCCTACCAGAAGGAGGCCACCGGCGCGGCCGAGTCGCAGTTCGTCATGCTCAAGCGGCTGGAGCTGGACGCGGCGGCTCACGAAACGCTCCTGGCCCGCTGCCGGGAGCGCGGCATCGCGTTTCTCTCCACGCCCTTCGACGAACAGAGCGCGGACATGCTCGTGGGCATGGGCCTCGCGATCATCAAGATCCCCTCGGGCGAGATCACCAACCTGCCCTATCTGCGGCACGTGGGCGCGCTCGGCAGGCGCATCGTGCTCTCCACGGGCATGTGCGCGCTGGACGAGGTGGCTGACGCGCTGCGGGTGCTTGAGACCGCCGGGACGCCTGCCCGGAACGTGACGCTTCTGCACTGCAACACCCAGTATCCGACCCCTGACGCCGACGCCAACTTGCGGGCCATCCGCACACTGGCCGAGGCCTTCCCCGCCTGCGCGACGGGCTATTCCGACCACACCCTGGGCATCGCCTGCCCCATCGCCGCCGTGGCCCTTGGCGCGACGGTCGTCGAGAAGCATTTCACCCTGGATCGCCGAATGGAGGGGCCGGACCATGCGGCCTCCCTGGAGCCCGGGGAACTGGCGGCCATGGTGGCGGCCGTGCGCACGGTGGAGGCTGCCCTGGGGCACGGCCGCAAGGAGCCCAGCTCCTCGGAGCGCGAGAACATCCTGGTGGCCCGGCGCTACCTGGTGGCCGCCCGGAACATCGCCGAGGGCGAAGTCTATTCCCCGGAGAACGTGGCCGCGCGGCGCACGGGCTCCGGCGGGGTGAGCCCCATGCGTTGGGAAGAGATCATGGGACGGCGCGCGCCGCGAGCCTTCGCCGCGGGGGAGAAGATCGAGCCATGAGGATCGCGGTCTTCACCGGCACCCGCGCCGAATACGGTCTGCTGCGCCCCGTGCTGGAACGGCTGCGCGACGCTCCGGACGCGGAACTCCTTTTGCTCGTCTCCGGCAGCCACCTTTCGGCCCGCCATGGGCATACCGTGGACGAGATCCGGGGGCACGGCTTCGAGCCGGACGCGGAAATCACCCTGGATCTGGACGACGACTCGCCCCAGGGCGTGGCCCGGGCGGCCGCTCAGGCCCTGGCCGGGTGCGCCGAGGCCCTGGCACGACTCAAGCCGGACCGGCTCCTGATCCTTGGCGACCGCTACGAGGCCCTGGCCTGCGCCGTGGCCGCGTCCCTGTGCCGCGTGCCCATCGCCCACATCCACGGCGGCGAGGTGACCCGGGGCGCGGTGGACGATCAGTTCCGCCATGCCCTGGCCAAGCTCGCCGCGCTGCACTTCACGGCCTGCGAGGAGTACCGCCGCCGGGTGATCCAGATGGGTGAGCGGCCGGAAGCGGTCTTCAACGTCGGCTCGCTGGGGGTGGAGAACGCCCTGACCCTGTCTCTGCCGGGACGCGCGGAGTTGGAGGCTGAACTGCAGTTTTGCCTGGGGCCGGAGTTCGTCCTGGTCACGTTTCATCCCGTGACCCTGGACGCCGACCCGGCGGAACAGGCCCGGAGCTTCTTCGCGGGCCTCGCCCTGATGCTGGACGAACGGCCGGAACTGCGGGCCGTGATCACCGGGGCCAACGCGGACGCCGGGGGCGGGGCCGTGGACGCCCTGACCCATGAACTGGTCGGACGTTTCCCCGGCCGCATCCTGGCCCGGCCCTCCCTGGGGCAGGTGCGCTACCTCTCGGCCATGAAGCACTGCCGTTGTGTGGCGGGCAACTCCTCCTCCGGGGTCATCGAGGCCCCGAGCTTCGGCGTACCCACGGTGAACGTGGGCAGCCGCCAGGACGGCCGCGTGCGCGCCGCCTCGGTGCTGGACTGCCCGGCCGAGGCCGAAGCCGTGGCCCTGGCGCTGCGCCGGGCCCTCTCCGGCGAGGGCGCGGCCCTGGCCCGGAGCGCGACGAATCCCCTCCAGAAGGACGGCACGAGCCGCCGCATCGTGGATCTGCTTATCTCCTGGCGCGGGGGGCTGGAAAAGGTCTTTCACGACATCCTCGCCTGATCGCGTTCCACCTTCGGAGCTCGTCGCCGGACTCGGACGGCGTGTTTCCCTGTCCTTCCCTCTTGGCCTTTGGGTGGCGCATCGTTCCAGCAATCCTTTCATCATGCGACGGCCCACGGCTTACCATCAAAATGATCATATTTTGACAAAAAAGTAATTACTCGCCATTTTTGCATTGGGACAATAAGCCGTAAAAGACGAATTTTGGCATGGACCAAGTTGACAGCCCCAGGCGTGTGGTATACCAGCAAATCAACGCTGACACGCCAACAAGGATCACGGATGACCACGGCCCGGGAAACGTTGCTCCACGCCGACAACGTGAGCAAGAAGTTCGGGGGCATTCTCGCCCTCTCGGAATACTCGCTGACCCTGCGCAGGGGCGACCTTGCGGGCCTCATCGGCCCCAACGGCGCGGGCAAGACCACGGCCTTCAACGTCCTCTCCGGAGTGCTGGCCCCCAGCGGCGGGACGCTCACCTTCGACGGCCGGGACATCACCGGCTTCGACGCCTGTCGCAGCGCCCGCGCGGGCATCGCGCGCACCTTCCAGAACATCCGCCTGTTCCAGGATCTGACCGTGCTGGACAACATCCTGGTGGGCTTCCATCAGCGCATGGGCCGGGGTTTCTTCGCCACTCTGCTGCATCTGCCGAGTTTCCGTCGGGCCGAGGCCGGGATGGAGCGCCGCGCCAGGGAACTGGCCGACCTCCTGGGCTTGGCCGACCTCTTGGGCCAGACCGCCGGGGCGCTGCCCTACGGCGACCAGCGGCGGCTGGAGATCGCCCGGGCCCTGGCCACGGAGCCCAAGCTCCTCCTCCTGGACGAGCCCGCCGCCGGCATGAATCCTCAGGAAACCCGCGAACTCGCCGACACCATCCGCCGCATCCACAAGGAATTCCAGCTCACCGTCTTTCTCGTCGAGCACGACATGCATTTCGTCATGGATATCTGCGAACACCTGCAGGTCATCAACTACGGCCGTCTGCTGGCCGAGGGCGATCCGGCGGAGGTGCGCGCCAACCCCGAAGTCGTCGCGGCCTATCTCGGCTCCTCGGAGAACAAGAAGGATTGGGGGGCGGCATGCTGACGATCCGCCACCTCGACGTGTTCCGGGGACGCACCCACGTTCTGCGCGACGTGAGCCTGGAGGTCGGCCGCGGCGAGATCGTGGCCCTCATCGGAGCCAACGGCGCGGGCAAGACCACGACCTTGCGGACCATCTCCGGGCTGCTCCCGGCCCGCAACGGTGAAATTTCCTTCGCCCCCCGCGAGGGCGGCGACGTGCTCGACCTGACCAGCACGCCGGCCGAGGCCATCGTGGCGGCGGGGATCTGCCACTGCCCCGAAGGCCGGGGCGTGTTCTCCCGCCTGAGCGTGCATGAGAACCTGCTCATGGGCGCTTATCTGCGCGATGACCGCCAGGACATCCGCCGCGACATGGAGCAGGTCTGCGCCATGTTCCCCATCCTGGCCGCGCGCCGGAACCAGCCCGCGGGCAATCTCTCCGGCGGTGAACAGATGATGCTGGCCATCGGCCGGGCCCTCATGGGGCGGCCCCGGCTGCTCATCCTGGATGAACCCTCGCTGGGGCTGGCCCCCCTGGTGGTCGAGGCCATCTTCCAGCTCCTGGCGCGCATCAACCGCGAGGGCGTGACCATCCTTCTGGTGGAGCAGAACGCCGTGGTGGCCCTTGAGCTGGCGCACCGGGCCTACGTGCTGGAAAACGGCCGCGTGGTCATGAGCGGGGAGAGCGCCGCCCTGGCCGGGGACGACAATATCCGCAAGGCCTATCTGGGGGGCTGACATGGACGGGGCCTATCTCGCGCAACAGATCCTCAACGGACTCATCCTGGGCTCCATGTACGCGCTGGTGGCCGTGGGCTTCTCCATGATCTACGGGATCATCAACCTGATCAACTTCGCCCACGGCGACATCGTCATGATCGGGGCCTTCAGCACCCTGGCGCTCCTGGTCGTCCTCGGCCTGCCGTTGTGGGTCGTGGCCCCGGGCGTGGTGGGCGTGGGCGCGCTCTGCGGCCTGGTCATCGAGCGCGCGGCCTTCCGGCCCATGCGCGGCGCGCCGCAGGTCACGGGCTTCATCGCCTCGCTGGGCGTCTCGATCATGATCCAGAACCTGGGCATCCTGACCGTCACGGCCCAGCCGCGCAACTTCACCTTCCCGGATTACATGCTGGCAGCGGTCTCCGTGTTCGGCTTCGAGATCCAGATGGTCAACGTCTGCATCATGCTCGCCGCGCCGCTGCTGGTCGTCGGCCTGCTCTTCGTCGTCCACCGGACGCGCCTGGGCACGGCCATGCGGGCCACGGCCGAGAACCTCGACGTGGCCCGGCTCATGGGCGTGAACATCAACCGCACCATCGCGGCCACCTTCGCCCTGGGCTCGGCCCTGGCGGGAGCCGCGGGCCTCATGTGGGGCGGCAAGTTCGGCCAGATCGACCCGCTCATGGGCTTTCTCCCCGGGCTCAAGGCCTTCGTGGCGGCGGTCATCGGCGGGGTGGGATCCATCCCCGGAGCCATCCTGGGAGGCTATGTCCTGGGGTTGGCCGAGGTGCTCTTCGTGGGCCTCCTGCCTCCGGTCTACTCCTCCTACCGCGACGCCTTCGTCTTCGGCCTGCTCATCCTCATTCTCCTGGTCCTGCCCAACGGCATCCTGGGAAAAAGCACCGAGGAGCGCGCCTGATGACCGCCGAGAGAAAACGCCTCCTCTTCCTGGCTCTGGCCGGGCTCGGGCTGACCGTTCTCATGCAGGCCGTCTTCGACGACTATCTGCGGACCATGGCCTGCTTCGTGGGCATCTTCATCATCCTGGCCGTGAGCCTGAACTTCACCAACGGCTTCGCCGGGCTGTTCTCCCTGGGCCATCCGGCCTTCATGGCCATCGGCGGCTATGTGGCCGCGCTGCTGACCTTCAATCCGGAAATGAAGCCGCTCTTCCTGCCCGATCTGCCGGAATGGCTCATGGCCCTGCATCTGCCGTTCCTGCCCGCGCTCCTGGCGGGCGGGGCGGCGGCGGCCCTGACCGCCCTGCCGGTGGGCGCGGCGGTGCTGCGCCTGCGCGGGCACTACCTGGCCGTGGCCACCATGGGCTTTTTGATCATCGTGCAGGTGCTCATCACCAACATGGAGCCCTATACGCGCGGCCCCCTGGGGCTCAACGGCCTGGATACGCTCACCGACCTCTGGTGGGTCTACGGCTCGGTGCTGGTCACGGTCTACGCCTGCTGGAAGATCAAGTTCTCCTCCTACGGCCGCATGCTCCAGAGCGTGCGCGAGAACGAGCTGGCCGCCGCCTGTCTGGGGGTGAACCTGTTCCACGCCCGCCTGGCGGCCCTGGTGATCGGGGCCTTCTTCGCCGGGGTGGCCGGAGGGCTCTGGGGCCACCTCGTCACGGCCCTGACCCCGGTGTCCTTCTCCCTGGTGCTGGCCTTCAGCATCGTGGTCATGGTCGTGGTCGGCGGCACGGGCTCCATCACGGGCTCGATCATCGGCGCGGTCATCTTCAGCTGCATCACCGAATTCTTCCGGCCCCTGGAGGAGAACTACTCCGTCTACGGGGTGGGCGAAATCCTCATGGCCCTGATCCTCATCCTCATCCTGGTCTACCGCCCCCAGGGCATTTTCGGCTCCCGGGAGCCCGACTGGCTGACACCCAAAACCAACCGTTGCTGAAGGAGGTTTTTCGATGAAACGTCTGCTCGTTCTCCTGACCCTGGCCGCCATGGTCCTCGGCGTCTCCGCCGCGGCCTCGGCCGCCGAGCCGATCAAGATCGGCGCGCTCTACGGCCTTACCGGCGGCATGAGCTCCATCGACACCCCGTCGCTCAACGGGGCCAAGCTCAAGGCCAAGCTCATCAACAAGTCCGGCGGGTTGCTGGGCGGCCGCCAAGTGGAGATCCTGGGCGTTGACACCAAGACCGACCAGAAGGCCTCGGCCATGGGCGCCAAGAAGGTGCTCAGCGAGGGCATCGTCGCGGGCATCGGCTACTCCGACCCGGCCTTCGTGCTGCCCGCCGCGCCGCTGTTCCAGAAGCAGGGCATCCCCTTCGTCACCTCCGGCGCCACCCTGCCGACCCTGCCCAAGATGATCGGCGACTGCATGTTCATGACCCCCTTCGGTGACGACGACCAGTCCTACGCCATCGCCGACTACACGGTGAAGAAGCTCGGAGCCAAGAAGGTCGCGGTCTGGACCGACAACTCCATGGACTTCACCAAGACCCTGTCCCGCTTCTACAAGGAGCGCATCAAGAAGCTCGGCGGAACCATCGTTCTTGAGGACTTCTTCATGATGGGCGACAAGGACTTCTCCGCCCAGATCGCCCGCCTGAAGAGCTCCGGCGCCGAGGCCGTGTTCGTTTCCTCCATTCCCAACGAGGCCGGCCTGACCGTGAAGCAGATCCGCGAGGCCGGACTGAAGCTGCCCATCGTTTCCGGCGACGGCTTCGACACCGAGCTGATCACCACGGTTCCCGGCCCGGCCCTGGCCAACGACGTGTTCTTCGCCACCCACACCTACCGCGAGGACACCCGCCCCGAGGTTCTGGACTTCATCAAGGAATACAAGGCCGAGTACGGCCATGATCCCGAGAACGCCTTCGCCGCCCTGGGCTTCGACGCCGTGGGCCTCATCGCCGACGCCATCACCCGCGCCGGTTCCGCCGAGCCCGCCGCCATCAAGAAGGCCCTTCGGACCACCAAGGACTTCAAGGCCGTCACCGGCACGATCACCTACTCCCGCGCCTCCGGCGTGCCGGTGAAGGGCGTGTCCGTCATCAGCGTCAAGGGCGGCAAGTACAAGGTCGAGGAAGTTTGGTATCCTGAAGCCAAGTAGCGCATCGTCAGGCATTCGACGCGCACGGGCGCGGGCGCTTCGCATGCGGAGCGCCCGCGCCCTTCCCGCGAAGAGCCGTCAAAAAACGGAGAGATGGAAATGAAGAACGTCCGTCTGGAAGAGCATAACGAGTACAGCTTCAAGGAAGCGAAATTCGACAAGTTGTTTCTGGCCATCGGCTCCTGCGAATCCCACGGCGAGCATCTGCCCTACGGCTGCGACAGTTTCGTCAGCCATCAGATCGCCCTGGATCTGGCCCAGCGCGTGAAGAACGCCGTGGTGGCCCCGCCTCTGTGGTTCGGCATGAGTCAGCACTACCGCCACCAGCCCATGTGCCTGTCCCTGTCCGACGACACGGTCATCCGCGCCGTGGGCGACCTGCTGGAATCCGCCGCCTTCTGGGGCATCCGCAAGGTGCTCATCGTCAACGGCCATGACGGCAACATCGCGCCCATCGAGATCGCGGCCCGGGACTTCAAGGTCCGCCATCCCGACTTCAGTCTGGCCGTGCTGGACGCCTGGTGGGTCACGGCCGGGAACCTTCTGCCCAAGGACACCTTCGAGGTCTGGGACGGCCTGGGCCACGGCGGCGAGGGCGAGACCTCCATCGGCCTGTCCATCTTCCCCCAGCTCTGCGACATGAGCCGGGCCAAGGGCGACCTGCCGGAGATGGATGCGAACGTGAAACTCATCTGGAACTTCCAGGAACTGACCCGTTTCGGCGCCAGCGGCGACCCGACCAAGGCCACGGCCGAGAAGGGCGACAAGATGCGCAAGGTGCTGGTGGACTACCTGGTCGGATTCATCGAGAGAATGGATGAGCAGAACTGGCGCTACAACATCAAAAAGTAGTCGCGACGTCGTCGTCTTCCTGACCGGCGGCACCATCGGCATGCGCCGCAGGGCGGATGGTCCGGGCGTCGCCCCGGGCGGCGGGCTCGGCGAACTGTTCGAGAGCCTGCTGCCCGTGGAGGGCGTCCGCGTCCGCACCGTGGAGTGGTCCGACCGGCCCAGTCCGCACATGACCCCCGAGGACATGCTGCGCCTGGCCCGGGACATCGACTCCGCCCTGTCCGAGCGCGGCGTGTGCGGAGCGGTGGTCCTGCACGGCACGGACCTGCTGGCCGAGACCTCGTTCCTGCTCGACATCGCCCTGACCTCCACCAAGCCGGTGGTGACCACCGGCTCCATGCGCCACATGGAGGAGGCGGGATACGACGGGCAGCGCAACCTGCTCAACAGCATCCTGGCCTGCCTGGCCATGCCGCGTTCGTCCGAGGTGCTCGTGCAGATCGCGGACCAGCTTTTCACGGCCCGCGACGCCATCAAGTTGGACTCGGTCTCCGTGGACCCGCTCATCGGCCAGCGCCGCGGCAGCGTGGGCCGCATCGCCGGTTCGGCCGTGGAGCTGACCCAGGACGTGCGCGTCAAGCGTCCGCGCCTGCCCTTTCCGGTCACGGGTCTGGCCCGGCGCGTCCCCCTGGTGACCTGCTACCCCGGCATGGGCGGCGAGGTTCTGGAGACCTTCGCGCGTTGCGCCGGGGAGGGCGGGTTGAATGGGCTCGTGCTGGAGGGCTTCGGGGCCGGGAACGTGCCGCCGGGGTTGGTCCCGGCCATCCGCGAATTGCGGGCCAAGGATATCCCCGTGGTCCTGGCCACGCGTTGCGTACTCGGCGGAGTCTGGCCCATCTACGGCTATGAGGGCGGCGCGGCCCAACTGGTGACGCTGGGCGTCATCCCCGCCGGTCCGTTGAGCGGGATCAAGGCCCAGCTCCTGCTCAAGGCGGCGCTGGGCAGCGGTTGCCCCCCCGGGGATCTGGAAAAGGTGTTCCGGTGAGCCGTCCCGCCCCTGAAAGCGTCACCGCGCCCATGCCCCTGCCGTTCGGCGAGGTGCGCGGAACCGAGAAGGGGCGGGTCTACGCCTGCCTGCGCGACTGGATTCTCTTTTCCGAGCTGGCTCCGGGCTTGCGGCTCAACGAGCGCGAACTGGCCGAACGTTTCGGCATCTCCCGCACACCGCTGCGGGAGGTGTTGCAACTGCTGAGCTACCAGGGGCTGGTGGTCATCCGGCCGCGCCATGGGATCATCGTGGCCCCGGTCGACGAGGGGATCATCCGCCGGACCTTCGAAGTCCGCTTGCCCCTGGAACGCGAAGTGGCTCGGCTGGCGGCCCTGCGCGCCACCCCGGACGATGCCGCGCGGCTGGAGGAACTGGCCCGGCTCTGGGCCGAAGCCTATGCATCCGGGGACGTGGAGGCGGTCATCCGCGCCGATGACCGGTTCCACAACGCCCTGGCCGAACTCGCGGGCAATCCCGTGCTCCTGCGCGCCCGCGAGTCCCTGCACAACATTTGCCTGCGCTACTGGTTTCTCATCCGCCATGAATACGTGTTGGAACCCTCCAGCGCCGAGGCCCACGTCCGTCTGGCCGAGGCCGTAACCAGGGGCGACGCCGAGCTGGCCGCCGTTCTCCAGGAAGAACACGTGCGCGGTTTCGCCCGGCTGCTGGAGCGGGAGTAGGGCAACCTCCGTCCCCTCCGTCCGCTCCCGCCTTCCTTGTTTTCCTCATCCGCCGTCGCGCGCGGCCTTCCAAACGGCATGCCCTGGGTTATCGCATAACCTGTGGAATATATGCCCCGCCATTGAGGCGTGCCGCCCTTTTCCCGCAACGGGCCGTTTTTTCCCATAAGGGATCGCATCCGTCTTCGGTGGGATGATCCTGCATGGCGTCTCATAAAAAATTTTTGTAAACAACGTGTTGTCGTGTTGTTTCGTTATGGTGCGGTTCTTGATTCCAGCCGTCTGGAAAAAAGGGGCATTCTCCGTGCGGATCAGACGTGCGGGTTTCCAACCGGCTGAGTTTGTTGGGCCAACCATTCACCGAAGGAGCAACCTGTAATGAGAAGAGCAGTCGTGTCCTGGCTTTTCGCCGTGGTCTTTCTCTGCAACGCGTTCGTCGCCCAGGCGGCGGACAAGCATCCGGGCGTGACCATCTACGCCACCGGCGGCACCATCGCGGGGAGCGCCGAGAGCAGCACGGACACCACCACCTACCAGTCCGGCGTGCTCGGCGTCGATGTGCTCATTAAGGCCGTTCCGCAGTTGAAGGACATTGCGGACGTCTCGGGCGTGCAGGTCGCCAAGCTGAACAGCCCGGACGTGAGCCAGGCCGTCCTGCTGAAGTTGTCCAAGGAGATCGGCAAGAAGCTGGCCGAGAAGGGCACCCACGGTGTGGTCGTGACGCATGGCACCGACACCTTGGAGGAGACCGCGTTCTTCCTCGACCTGACCATCAAGAGCAAGAAGCCCGTGGTCATCGTCGGGGCCATGCGCCCGGCCACGGCCATCAGCGCCGACGGCCCGATGAACCTGTTGCAGGCCGTGAGCGCGGCGGTGGACAGGAACGCCGAGGATCGCGGCGTGCTCGTGGTGATGAACGACAGGATAGGCTCGGCCTTCTACATCACGAAGACCAACGCCACCACGCCCGATACCTTCAAGGCCGCCGAACAGGGATTCCTGGGCACCTTCGTGGGCGACAAGGCGAAGTTCTACTACGAGCCCGCCAAGCCGGTGAACAAGCCGCACTTCGACGTCTCCAAGCTCGACAGCCTGCCCAAGGTCGTCATCCTGTACAGTTACCAGGACGAGGACGTGGCCCTGCTTGACGCGGCCGTGGCCAACGGCGCCAAGGGCATCGTCTTCGCGGGCACGGGCAACGGCTCCCTGTCCAAGGGCATGGAGGACAAGGTCGTCGAACTGATGGGACGCGGCATTCCCGTGATCCGCTCCACCCGGACCGGCTCGGGCTGGGTTTCGGACATCGACACGGGCATCCCCTCCGGCTGCTTCAATGCCCAGAAGTCCCGCATCCTGTTGACCCTGGCCCTGGCCGAGGGCGCGAACATGGACAAGATCAAGCGGTATTTCGGCATGTAACAAGCCTCACGGCAGACGCCCACCTCACACCGGAAGTCGGTGACTCCCCATGTTTCCGGTGTTCTCGGTCGGCTGTCGATCCATCATCGGATCGGCGGCCGACAATTTGTGGAAGGGAGGACAAAAGAAAAACCGGCGGTCTTGCGACTGCCGGCTTTCTTTTTCCCTGTGGTGCGCCCGAGAAGATTCGAACTTCTGACCTACGGATTCGTAGTCCGGCGCTCTATCCAGCTGAGCTACGGGCGCGTTGGGAAGAGACTTGTTATTCCCATTCGCTTTCGTCGTCAAGTCTTTTCGCACCGTTTTTCGCCCTTGCCAAAAGCCCCGGCCGTGCGCATGGTTCCGGCCATGAGCAGTCTCAGCGAAAAGGCGGCGGCCAGCCGCGCCGCCCTGGAAGGACTCCTGGCCCGCGCCGAGCCCGGCCGCGTGGCCGTGGCCTGGACCGGGGGCAAGGACTCCACCGTGGCCCTGGCCCTGTGGCGGGAGGTCCTGGAGTCCCGGGGCCTGGGGCCGTTGCGGGCCCTGAACCTGGACACCGGGCTCAAGTTCCCGGAGATCATCGCCTTCCGCGACCGTCTGGCCAGGGAGTGGGGCCTGGAGCTGACCATCGTCCGGCCGGAGGTGGACCTCTCGTCCTATCCCGTGGCCCGGGACAAGGTGGCCTGCTGCCGTGACCTGAAGATCGCGCCCCTGAGCCGGGCCCTGCGCGAGGCGGACATCGCCGTGCTCATCACCGGTCTGCGCGGGGACGAGCACGCGGCCCGGGCCGGGCTGCCCTTCCTGGAGGAGCGGCCCGATCCGCCGCACCTGCGGGCCAACCCCCTGGCGGACTGGACCGAGATGGATATCTGGGCCCACATTCTGGAGCGCGGTCTGCCCTACTGCGACCTCTACCTCCAGGGCTACCGCTCCCTGGGCTGCATGCCCTGCACTCATCTGCCCACGGACCCGGCGGACGAACGCTCCGGCCGCGACCAGGACAAGGAGCGGCACATGGCCGAGTTGCGCAGCCTGGGATATTTCTAGCGGCCCACACCTGCCGCCCTTTTCCCATCTTTCTCGAGCGAGGCGAAGTCCACCCTCTGGGCGTCGGAGGCCTTCTCCCGCCTTGGCTTGCCCGGGGAAATGCGCTATCGCCACGGGATGCAGCAAACGGAATCGCCGATCATCCGCCACCGCACCCGCGAGGTGCGCGTGGGCTCCGTGGGCGTGGGCGGGGACAACCCGGTGCGCGTGCAGAGCATGTGCAACACCGACACCCGCGACGTGCCTTGCACCACGGCCCAGGTGCGGGCGCTGGCCGAGGCGGGCTGCGAACTCGTGCGCCTGGCCGTGCCCGACGAGGCGGCCGCCAAGGCGCTCACCGCCATCCGCGCGCAGTCGCCCGTGCCGCTCATCGCGGACATCCACTTCGACCATCGGCTGGCCCTGGCCGCCCTGGCCGCGGGCATGGACGGCCTGCGCATCAATCCCGGCAACATCGGCGGCGAGGCCAAGGTGGACGCCGTGGTGGCCGCGGCCAAGGATCGCGGCGCGCCCATCCGCATCGGGGTCAACTCCGGCTCGGTGGAAAAGGAGCTGCTGGCGCGTTTCGGCGGCCCCACGCCCGAGGCCATGGCCGAGAGCGCGCTCAAACATGTTGCCATGCTGGAGCGCCGCAACTTCGACCAGATCAAGATTTCGCTCAAGTCCTCGTCGGTCCTGGGCACCGTGGCGGCCTACCGGCTTCTGGCCCGGAAGGTCGACTACCCCCTGCACATCGGGATCACCGAGGCCGGGACGCTCGTGCGCGGGGCCGTGAAGTCCTCGGTGGGCCTGGGCATCCTCCTCTGGGAGGGCCTGGGCGACACGCTGCGGGTGTCCCTGACCCACGACCCAGTGGCCGAGCCGGGCGTTGCCTGGGAGATCCTGCGTTCCCTGGGCCTGCGCGCCCGGGGCCCGGAAATCGTCTCCTGCCCCACCTGCGGCCGCACGGAGATCGACCTCATCGGCCTGGCCCAGGAGGTGGAGGACCGCCTGCGCGGGGTCACGGAGGTCTTCACCGTGGCGGTCATGGGCTGCCCGGTGAACGGTCCGGGCGAGGCCCGCGAGGCGGACATCGGCATCGCCGGGGGCAAGGACCTGGGCATCATCTTCCGCAAGGGCGAGGTGCTGCGCAAGGTGCGCGGCAACGATCGCCTCTTGCCCGAATTCATGCTGGAAATCGAAAAGTTCCTGAAGGAAAGGAGAGAGGAATCCCCATGCGACTGAGCCGCTACTATGTCCCGACCCTCAAGGAGGACCCGGCCGAGGCCGAGGTGGTCAGCCACAAGCTCCTCATGCGCGCGGGCATGATCCGCAAGCTGACCTCGGGCATCTACACCTATCTGCCCCTGGGCCTGCGCGCCCTGAACAAGGTGGCCGGCATCCTGCGCGAGGAGATGAACCGCGCCGGGGCCGTGGAGATCCTCATGCCCTCGGTGCAGCCCGGCGACCTCTGGAAGGAGACCGGGCGCTGGGACTTCTACGGCAAGGAGCTGCTGCGCATCAAGGACCGCCACGACCGGGACTACTGCCTGGGCCCGACCCACGAAGAGGTGGTCACGGACCTCGTGCGCGGCGAGATCAAGTCCTACAAGCAACTGCCCATCAATCTCTACCAGATCCAGACCAAGTTCCGGGACGAGATACGGCCCCGCTTCGGCCTCATGCGCGGCCGGGAGTTCGTCATGAAGGACGCCTACTCCTTCGACAAGGACGAGGCCGGGGCCGAGGCCAGCTACCGGGCCATGTTCGAGGCCTACACCAAGGCCTTCCAGCGCCTGGGCCTGAAGTTCCGCGCCGTGCAGGCCGACTCCGGGGCCATCGGCGGCGACTTCTCCCACGAGTTCATGGTCCTGGCCGCCACGGGCGAGGACACCATCGCGGTCTGCCGCGACGCCAAGTGCGGCTTCGCCGCCAACCTGGAAAAGGCCAAGGTGAACAAGCCCGCCGGGGACTGCGCCTGTGCGGCCGCCTGCCCGGCCCTGGAGACCGTCTCCACTCCCGGCACGCACACCGTGGAGGAGGTCTGCGCCTTCCTCAGGATCGAGCCCAAGGCGCTCATCAAGACCCTGCTCTTCGACGCCGACGGCAAGGCCGTGGCCGCCCTGGTGCGCGGCGACCGCCAGCTCAACGAGGTCAAGTTCAAGAACCTCCTGAAGTGCAATGACCTCAAGCTGGCCGACGAGGCCCAGGTGCGGGCCTGGACCGGCGCGCCCGTTGGTTTCGCCGGACCAGTGGGGCTCAAGGTCGAGGGCGTCTACGCCGACCACGAGCTGTGTTGCGCCACGGACTGGGTGGCCGGGGCCAACGCCGCCGACGCCCACGTGAAGCACCTGAGCCTGGGCCGCGACGCGAAAGTGGCCGCCTTCGCGGACCTGCGCGTCATCGAGCCCACGGACCCCTGCCCCGAGTGCGGGGGGCCCATCGACTTCACCAAGGGCATCGAGGTCGGCCACGTCTTCAAGCTCGGACTCAAGTACTCCAAGGCCATGCAGACCACCTTCCTGGACGAGAACGGCAAGGAGCAGCTCATGATCATGGGCTGCTACGGCATCGGCGTCTCGCGCATCGTGGCCTCGGCCATCGAGCAGAACAACGACGACAAGGGCCCCATTTTCCCGCCCTCCATCGCGCCTTTCGAGGTTTCGCTCCTTTCCCTGGGGGCCAAGGAGCCCGAGGTGCTGGACAAGGCCGCCGAGCTCTACGAGGAGCTGCGCGGCATGGGCGTGGACGTGCTCTACGACGACCGCGACGAGCGGCCGGGCGTGAAGTTCAACGACGCGGACCTCATGGGGTTCCCCATGCAGCTCGTGCTCGGCGGCAAGGGCCTCAAGGCCGGGATCATCGAGGCCAAGGACCGCAAGACCGGGGAGCGCAAGGAACTGCCCCTGGCCGGATTCGGCGAGGCCTTCGCGGCCTGGCGCAAGGAGATCTGGCGGAGTTGGGGGCTGGAATAGGACGGAAGGAATCCGGACAGCAGCCATCGGCCGCGGGGGGCGATTTTTCCCCTCCTATCGGCAGGGCTTGTTTCGCGACCTTTTGTGGTAACGAAGGCGAGGAAGGCGTCGTCTTCGGTCTATTGACGCCTCAAGCGGATGTGGTCCGATTCCTTGTGATGTCTTGTTTGTCGCCTGTTCGTGGAGGGGGGAGGTGCAGGCCCGTCGCAACGTTTTCTCAAGGGATCGCAACGGCCTTTCAACGGGTCGATTTTGGCGGCATTGCCTCTCCCTTTTGCATGGAGTGATTTGTGAGACGTTTGATTCTGCACATTGGATTGCCAAAGACCGGCACGACGGCTCTACAGCGTTTTTTTACCGAGAATCGGAAGCTGTTTGGAGAGCAAGGGATACTTGTCCCCAAGACCCCGCAAAATGTCCACCGGGCATACGGTGTCGTATTCGAAGCTTCGCAGCCTTTTCCCCATGAACGGGTATGGAAGCAAGTCCGCGATCTGTTCGCGGAGAAAATTGATGCCGTTCTGGTGAGCCACGAGGATTTGTCCACGCATATGGCGAAGAATCCTGAAGGTGTTCTTCAAGAGCTTGTTGAATATTTTGCTGAAATTGATGTAAAAATACAAATTGTTGTTTATCTGCGTAGGCAGGATCTGCATTATGAGTCTCTCTATAACCAGGACGTCAAATACTATTGCACGAGCAACATTTTTAATCCAACGCCTGAAGATGACTCCATAATCAACTCGAATGGGATTTCGTTGAGCATATATCATTATTATGAATGGTTGCACCGTATCGCGGAGATTATTGGAAAGGAGAATGCATTCATTCGCATATATGATCGCGCGTCGTTCGCGGGCGGCGATATTTTTCATGATTTCGTTTCCGCCATTGGAATTGATTATGACGAGAGATTCGTTCTCCCAGCCGCTGATCCAAACCCTGGAATAGATTCTCAATATCTCGAACTCTGTCGGTACGCCAATTCGGTGTACTCGAAGGATGAATTGACGAGACAGGATACGGTCGATAAGATTTTATTCTATAAATTCATGCTGTTCATCAATAACCAGCTTGGAAGGACTGGAGATAAAGGCCTTTTTCTGGATGCGGAGCGGCTGAAATTTTTGGAGAGATTTTCTGAGTCGAACAGAAGGCTCTTCGAATTCATTGGCCGAGAGAACATCTTCTCCGTGGAGCCGTTGCGGCATGCCGAGATGAAAACCGCGCGGGAGACGCTCGACGCTTTGGACTTGCGGAAAATAGTCGTGCTTCTGCATCGGCGTTGGCTGGAATGCTCGTGCGGCATGAGTTACCCGGTTCGAAATTATCTCCGCCTGAAGCTGGCGCAGATCAAGATGAAGAAGGGTGATCCCGGGGCGCGCCGCAAACTCCGCCGGTACAGGCTGATTCACAGCGTCGGGAAGCGATTGGTGCCCGGCTGGCCATCCACGGGAGAGATGGAGGTTGTTTTGGGGGAAATGCCGTTGGATGTGAACTAGGCGGCATGCCGGGGAATTGCGGGCAGCGGGCGAACCTTCGCGTCCTGACGTGAAGTTCAACGACGCGGACCTCATGGGCTTCCCCATGCGGCTCGTGCTCGGTGGCAGGGGCCTCAAGGCCGGGATCATCGAGGTCAAGGATCGTAGAACCGGCGAACGCAGGGAACTGCCTCTGGACGGCTTCGCCGCAGCTTTTGCGGCCTGGCGCAAGGATATCTGGACCACTTGGGGGCTGGAATAAGTTATTTGTAGGCCCATTATGCCAGTGAATCGTGAAGCCCTTGGGAAAAAGCTGGGGCACCTCCGGCAACATCTCGGCTTATCTATTGATGAGCTTTCTCGGGTGACGTCGATTGACGAGCAACGCTTGTATTTGATTGAGGCAGGTGAGCTTGAATGCTCTGGCGATGAGTTATTAATACTTGCTGATCATTACAAGGTTAATTTTGTATCACTACTCAGGAAAGAGATTGATTTGGTTGATGGGATGGATGCATTCTATAGATCGAGTGGTAGTGGGTTATCGAAAGATGACAGGGCTTCAATTCAAGAATTTCTATTTTTATGTGAGAATGAGAAGTTTTTATTAGAGGACATTGGGCGAAATAATATAGTTGAATTCTCTCCTAAAATTCATGGAGATATGTATAAGATTCACGGAGTACAAATAGCTCAACAATTAAGAGAAGTGCTTGGATTTAAAGAAAATCAGGTCCCAGCGGACATATATTACGAGTTTCGGCGACTTGGGTTCCATATTTTTCGCAGAAAACTTGATGATTCTAATATATCTGGCATTTTTATTAAACATGTTACTGCTGGAAAATGTATTCTTGTCAACTTTTATGAAGATATTTATCGGCAGCGCTTTACTGTTGCACATGAAGTTTGCCATGCGTTGATAGATAATAAGTATAGCTATAATATTTCAAAAGATAACGATAGCAAGAAGAGCTTAATAGAAATTAGGGCAAATAATTTTGCTAGTGAATTTCTATTACCATCTGCACTTTTAAAAGAATTTGCTTCAAGCCTTGCTGTTGGAAATGATGAGCAAATAATTGGTATTGCGAATAGACTACAAGTAAATCCAATATCATTAGCAATTGCATTATCTGAGAAGTGCGGCATCAGCGCAGAACTCAAAGAATATATCGGTAGCTTAAAAATTAATCGCACAGTGAAGAATGATCCAGAATTATCTGGTGCATATTCTGCACGCTACTTGAGTGCAAAAGAAAATGTTTTGCAGCGTGGGTTGTCGTCTTTCTATGTGAATTTATGCATTGATGCTTATGAGCAAGGGATTATTTCTCTCAACCGTCTCTCCTATGTTCTTTTGTGCTCACGCGATGAATTGTTTGAGATCGCTGAAATGTTTGGAAGAAATATTAATGTTAAATTATAAGTTATTTCACCTGTCAAATTCAATAGACACATGTGCTGTATGGAACCTTGTGTCTTCAAGCAGGCTATCCGTTGTAGCTTTCTGTTGTGGTCTTGATGGATATTTAACGCATTTTGTTTTTTATGAATGCATGCGTTCTTGGAAATGCAATAAAGAACATGAGGCGGAATTAAAGAAAAGATTGAATTCATTGTTTGATGGGAAAAAACTAAAGAAATTTAGTATTTCATTAGACGATCTCGCTGATAACTCGGTTGTCCAATTGGCGCAACGCATGGATCTAGGTGAGTTATCTGCATTAATTTTTGCAAAAAAATATGGGATTGCATTTCTTACAGATGATCAGAAAGCTCGGAAGTTGGCATCAATTGTGTTATCTTCTAGTTATGTACAAACTACGCCGCATCTCTTTGGCTGGCTGTTTTATATGAATAAATTGTCAGATGAAGACAAAGCAGAAATAATAAAAGAGCATTCTAATTTGGGCGGAAGTTTAAGCCCTCTTTTTGAACACGCTTATTTAACAGCGTTGCAACTTCGCCTTATTGCCCCAGAGAAAGAATGAGAATCCTGACCGTCTCCGAACTGACCCGCGCGGTCAAGGACACCCTGGAGGCCGAGTTTCCGTTCGTCTGGGTGCGGGGGCAGGTCTCCAATCTGGGCCGTCCCGCGTCCGGGCACGTGTACTTCACGCTCGGGGACGGCGAGGCCCTGCTCCAGGTGGTCTGGTTCAAGGGCAGCCAGTGGGGCGCGGGCGAGGAGGGGGTGCACCCTCTCACCGGCGAGGTGCTGGAGCCAGGCCAGGGCGGTCTGGCCGCGCGGCTGGCCGACGGCATGGAAGTGCTCTGCGCGGGCCGGATCAACGTCTACGCCCCGCGCGGTCAGTACCAGTTGGTGGCTGAACTCGTGCAGGAGCAAGGCGTCGGCGATCTGCACCTGGCCTTCGAGGCGCTCAAGAGAAAGCTGGCGGACAAGGGCTACTTCGACGAGGACCGCAAGATGGTCCTGCCCAGGAGCCCGGAACGCGTGGCCCTGGTGACCTCCACCAGCGGCGCGGCCGTGCGGGATTTCCTGCGCATCGCCTCGGAGCGCGGCTTCGGCTGCGAAATCCGCATCCATCCGACTCTGGTGCAGGGCGAGCAGGCCCCGGCCGGAATCGCGGCGGCCTTGGACGCGGTGAACGCCGACGGCTGGGCCGAGGTCATCGCCCTGGTGCGCGGCGGCGGCTCCCTGGAAGACTTGTGGGCCTTCAACACCGAACTGGTGGCCGACGCCCTGTACCGCTCAAGCATCCCGGTCATCACCGGCGTGGGCCACGAGCCGGACGTGACCATCGCGGACTACGTGGCCGACAAACGCGCTGCCACCCCGAGCCACGCGGCCCAGGAACTCTGGCCCGCGCGCGCGGACCTGGCCCAGGCCGTGGACGAGGCCCAGCTCAACCTGGAGCGGGCCTTCGGAAACTGGCTCGGAGCCAAGGAGGCCCGGCTGGCCGAGCTGCGGCGGGCCCTGTCCTGGCTTTCCCCGACCCAGCGCCTGGAACGGCTGCTGGAGCGCTTCCGGGACACGCTGCACCGTCTGGTCCGGGCGGGCGGAGATTTTGTTGAAAACAGGCGGGACGATCTGGAGCGGGCGTTGGCCGGGTTGACCCGGGCCTTCGGGCCCGAGGCCCTGGAGGTCCGGCGCGGACAGGCCGAATCCCTGGCGCGGCGTCTGGACGTCGCCGGGCGCGGCCTGCTGGAAGCCCAGGGCAACGCCCTGGAACTGTTGCGGGCCCGGCTGGCCGGGCTCGACCCCGAGGCCCCCCTGGCTCGGGGCTACAGCCTCGTGACCTTGGCCCGCACCGGCCGGTTCCTGCGCGGGGCGGGCGACGCGGTTCCGGGCGACGAACTGCTGGTGCGCGCGCGCGACGGCCGTCTGCGCGCCGGAGTGACCGCCGTGGAGAAGGACGAATGACGCGTCGCATCCTGGGAGCCCTGCTCCTCGTCTGTCTCTGGGCGGGCGCGGCCCTGGCCGGAGCCCGGCTGGAGGTTCCGCCGCAGGTGGGTCTGGGCGAGCCCTTTCTCGTGCGCATCGTCTCGGACCGGCCCTTCCGGGACGTGACCGTGTACTGGCTGGAGCGTGAAGTGCGGCCCACGGTCAAGGCCGGGGACGGCGGGAATGCGGCCGAGATATTGCTCGGCACGGACGTGCTCGAGGACGAGCCCGGCATGCGCGAGATTTCGGCCGTGCTCCTGGACGGGAGCGAGACGGCCACCCTGCGTGGGACCGTGGAGGTGCGGCCCAAGGACTACCCCGTCCAGGCCCTGACCTTGCCGTCCAAGATGGTCACGCCTCCCAAGGAGGAACTGGCCCGCATCGCCCGGGAGCGGGAGCTGAACCACCGTATCCTGGACCAGGCCAGCTTGCGGCGCTTCTGGGCCCTGCCCCTGGCCCGGCCCGTGTCCGGCCCGGTGGAGAGCGTCTACGGCGCGGCCCGGGTGCTCAACGGTCAGAAGAAGAATCCGCATCGGGGCCTGGACTTCGACGCGGCCAAGGGGCAGCCCGTGCTGGCCTGCGCCACGGGCACCGTGGTCCTGGTGGCGGACCAGTATTATGCCGGAAAGTGCGTCATCGTGGACCACGGCAACGGCGTACAGAGCCTGTACTATCACCTGTCCGAGGCGAAGGTTCGCGAGGGCTACCGGGTGGACCGGGGCGAGGTTCTGGGCCTTGTCGGCTCCACGGGCCGGGCCACGGGGCCGCATCTGCATTTCGCCCTGAGCGTGCAGGGCCGTCTGGTGGATCCCCTGCCCCTGCTGGAGGAATGAACATGGCCAAGAAGGAAGAGGGATTCGAGAAGCGTCTGGCGCGCCTCAAGGAGATCGTCGAGGCCCTGGAACACGGCGACCTGCCCCTGGAACAGGGCGTGGCCCTCTACAAGGAGGGCTTGACCCTGGCGCGGGCCTGCGGCAAGCAATTGGAAGCCGCCCGCAACGAGGTCAAGGTGGCCGGGGAGGGCGCGCTCAGGGATTTCAATGTCCCGGAGGACGGAAACGGCGATGACGATCAAGCGTGAACTGGCCGGGCGGGCCGACGAGGTGGAGCGTTTTCTCGCCTCCTGCCTGCGCGGGAAAGACATCCCCGAACGCCTGCTGGCCTCCATGGAATACAGTCTCCTGGCCGGGGGCAAACGTCTGCGGCCCGTGCTCACCCTGTCCTGGGCCCGGGTTCTGGGCGGCGATCCGTCGGCCGTGCTGCCTTTCGCCTCGGGGCTGGAGTGCATCCACACCTATTCCCTGATCCACGACGACCTGCCCGCCATGGACGACGACGACCTGCGGCGCGGCAAGCCTTCCAACCACAAGGCCTTCGACGAGGCCACGGCGATCCTGGCCGGTGACGGCCTGCTCACCGAGGCCTTCGGCTTCTTCTGCGACGCCGGGCTCGCGGGCGGGCTGCCTCCCGAGCGGGTGCTGCGGGCCACGGGCCTCGTGGCCGAGGCGGCGGGGGCTGTGGGCATGGTCGGCGGCCAAGCCCTGGACATGGAGTACACCGGCCGGGCCGGGGTGACCCTGGAGGAACTGCGCGGCCTGCACGCGCGCAAGACCGGCGCGCTCATCAGCGTGGCCTGCCGGGCCGGGGCCGTGCTGGCCGGGGCCCCCGAGGCCGACGAGGCCCGGGCCCTGGAATACGGCCGCAATCTCGGCGTGGCCTTTCAGATCATGGACGACGTGCTCGACCTGGTGGCCGACGAGGCCACCCTGGGCAAGCCCGTGGGCAGCGACGTGGAGAAGGGCAAGAACACCTATCCGGCCCTGGTGGGCCTGGACGAGAGCAGACGGCTGGCGGCCCGAAGCGTGGACCGCGCCCTGGAGTGTCTGGCTCCTTACCCGGGCGAGGAATCCGCCTTCCTGGCCGGACTCGCCCGCTACATCCTGGAGCGCGCATCATGAAAGCCGTGAAAGGCGACGAGATCGCCAACAAGTATCTCGGCGAGACCAGCCTGTTGCCCCTGATCCGCAAGCCCTCGGACGTTGCCGGGTTGAGCCGCGAGGAATTGCAGACCCTGGCGGCCGAGATCCGGCGCGTGATCATCGAACAGGTCTCGGCCGGGGGCGGGCATCTGGCCCCCTCCCTGGGCGTGGTCGAGCTGACCCTGGCCCTCTGCAGGGCCTACGACCTGGAGCAGGACCGGCTCGTCTGGGACGTGGGCCATCAGGCCTACGCCCACAAGCTGCTCACCGGCCGCCTGGACCGCTTCCACACGCTCCGGCGGTTCGGCGGCCTGTCCGGTTTCCCACGCATGAGCGAGAGCCCCTACGACCATTTCGGCGTCGGCCATTCGAGCACGTCCATCTCGGCGGCCCTGGGCATGGCCCTGGCCCGCGACCTTGCCGGAGGGAAGAACGAGGTCATCGCGGTCATCGGCGACGGTTCGCTCACCGGCGGTCTGGCCTTCGAGGCCCTGAATCAGGCCGGGGACATGGAGCGGAAGATCGTGGTCGTGCTCAACGACAACGAGATGAGCATCTCGCGCAACGTGGGCGCGCTCTCGCGCTTCCTTTCGCGCAAGCTCTCCGCGCCCTTCGTGACCCGCTTCAAGCGCGAGGTGGAGGCCTTCCTCAAGCAGATCCCAAAGATCGGCCAGGACTTGGCCCTCTTCGCCCGGCGCAGCGAGGACGCCTTCAAGAGCTTCATGACTCCGGGCATGCTCTTCGAGGCCCTGCGTTTCACCTACGTGGGGCCCATCGACGGCCACAACGTTGAGCTGCTCACGGACGTGCTGAACCAGACCAAGCGCATGGACCGGCCCGTGCTCGTGCATGTGCTCACGCGCAAGGGCAAGGGCTACGAGCCCGCCGAGACGAATCCGGCCTATTTTCACGGCGTGGGCGGCTTCGAGCCCGAGACGGGCATGGCCATCAAGCACGGGGCCCAGTTCAGCACCTACACCGAGGTCTTCGGCTCCACGCTCTGCGCCCTGGCCGCCAAGGACAAGAAGATCGTGGCCATCACCGCGGCCATGCCCGAGGGCACGGGCACGGAATGTTTCCGGGAGCGTTTTCCCGAGCGCTTCGTGGACGTGGGCATCTGCGAACAGCACGCCGTGACCTTCGCCGCCGGACTGGCGACCCAGGGCTTCAAGCCCGCCGTGGCCATCTATTCCACCTTCCTGCAGCGGGCCTACGACCAGGTGGCCCACGACGTCTGCCTCCAGAACCTGAACGTGAAGTTCTTCCTGGACCGCGCCGGGCTGGTGGGCGAGGACGGGGCCACGCACCACGGGGCCTTCGACATCGCCTTCCTGCGGCATCTGCCGAACATGACCATCATGGCCCCCAAGGACGAGGACGAGCTGGCCCGCATGATGGCCACGGCCTTCGCCATCGAGGGGCCCGTGGCCGTGCGTTATCCGCGCGGCATGGGCCAGGGCGTGCCCGTGGACCCGGCCCTGGCGCCGCTGCCCGTGGGACAGGCCGAGATGCTCCGCGAGGGCCTGGACGCGGCGGTCATCGCCTTGGGCTCACGGGTGGGCCCGTGCCTGGAGGCGGCCGAGGAACTGGAGGCCGCCGGAATCGGCTCGGCGACGGTCTGCAACGCCCGCTTCGTCAAGCCCCTGGACGCCGAGCGGATATTGAGCCTGGCCCGTCGGCACCGCAAGCTGCTCATCGTGGAGGAGGGAGTGCTGGCCGGCGGCTTCGGCTCGGCCGTGCTGGAGCTCCTGGCCGACAACGACCTCCTGGGGGGGCGCATCGTGCGTCGCCTGGGCCTGCCGGACCAGTTCGTGGAGCACGGCTCGCAGAAGCAGCTGCGCGAGCTCACGGGCATCGACAAGAAGGGCGTCAAGCAGGCCCTGAGCGAGCTTATTAAGGAAGAATAATGGCCATCACACGATTGACTGTAGATGATGTAATGTTGATTCGACAGTTGATGTCGAGAATGGAATTGGCTGCGCGCGATGCATTCGGCCAAACTGAGCCGCTTAATAAAAATGCCTTAGAATCAGCAGTATTCCGGCAGCATACTGCTATTGGAGGCGTATTTAAATATAATAAAATAGAAGAGATTGGGGCTAATTTATTTTATGGTATTGCGATGAACCATGCTTTTGAGAACGGAAATAAAAGAACAGCGCTTGTTTCATTATTGATTTTTTTAGATAAAAATAGACATATATTGGTTAGTTCTACAGAAGACGAGCTTTATGAATTTGCACGTAAAGTTGCAAACCATGAGTTGCCATCAAGAGATAAGACTGTTGATTCAGAAGTTGAATATATCTCTAAATGGATAAAAGAAAGAATTCGTGGAATAGTTTTAGGAGATACAAATTTAGAATTTGGACAATTAAAAGATATATTAAAAGAATTTGACTGTGAATTTGAAAAGCCAAGAGACAATTTTATTAAACCTAAATCGAGCGGAGGGGGCCCATTGAAGCCTTCCTCGGCAGAAACCGGGAGAAGATTGACTCCAAAAATGGTGCGATGGGGACAGCTTGATCGCTGAAGCGTGATAATGCTGCTCGTTTCGGTTGTGAAACCGGATTTTTCAGGAAGTTGGACGCACCTCTCCCGTTGCTGGACATGGAGCGGGGCGTTCTGATCAGGTCCAGACGAATTTTGGAACGCTCAGGCAGCGCTCCCACAGTTCTTTGAAACGCAATGAGTCCATGGCTATTGCCGTGACCTTGAGTACGGTTTTGCCAGCATGGGACACC
>NZ_AUMA01000015.1 GCF_000422565.1 Desulfovibrio aminophilus DSM 12254
ATCGTTTGTGTGTTGTCAAGCGATGGCCATGGTGCGCCCTTGGCATGGAGACTAGCCAACCGTGCAAGCTTAGCAGGTGGCATGAAGGACGCGATGCTCCTTGGGTTGCGCAGCTTGAACGTGACCTACTGACAAAGGGAATTGGCAGGTCATGTTTGGCTGAGGATGACACCGCTTAAGGTCAGGGCGGCGGCAAGATACTGTGTTGGGGTGAGGGTTTCGCCAAGTACGAACTGCCCCATGAGGACGGCAAACACAGGGATGAGGTTGGTGAAGGCGGCAGCCCTGCTTGCTGGGATGCGGCTGACAGCCATGTTATAGAGGCTGTACCCGACAAGGGTGACAAAAACACCGAGGTAGATGATGGCTAAGGCCGGGGTCATCAGAGGGACATCCGGGCTAACGGTGGAAGGAAAGGCGATGGCCAGGGGCAGGAAGAAAGCGATGCCGATATAGGCTTGCATGGCGGTCAAAACGAGCGGGGGGTAGCGGAGACAGAGACGCTTGAAAAGGACCGTATATCCTGCCACCGAGGCCACTGCGAGGAACTCTAACAAGTTGCCAAAGGCTGGGGCCGGGGCCGATTCGGTAGCTGCTCCCGCAAGAGACAGCCAGATCGCTCCAGCGATGGCCAAGGCGAAGCCAAAGGCAGCTCGTGAGGTGATCTTTTCCTTGAGCAGTAATACTGCCGCACCTGCGACCATGAGGGGCTGTGTGGAAAAGATCATGCCAGCCTGGGAGGCGGAAGTATAAGTCAGCGCCAAGGTCTCGCATACGAAGCAGATACATGGCTGGAGCAGGGCCATAAGGAACAACCATTTCCAGTCGCCGGGCAAGTAACGCACGTTCCCACGCCAACCCTTGAGTAGGGGCAGGAAACACAAACCGGCCACGACCATGCGTCCAAAGACCACAGCCATGGGGTGAAACCCCTTAAGGGCGTACTTCAAGGCGACGAACGAACTCGCCCAGATAAGCATAGCTAGGACAAGCTTGGCCAACGCTGCCCAGGAATTGGATGCCAATGTCATTTCTCCATGAGAAGGATTTGACTTAATCCCCTGCCTGCCCAGGCTGCAAATATCAAGCTCAGTGGTCAAGCCTCTCGCATCGAGACGTGGGAGAGAGCGCCGCGTCCCGAACGCGGAGACCGGACACCACCCAAGCCCAGGAGAACTGAAGGACTTTGCTTGTCCTGTCCAGCACAGCAGGACGCACGGCATGATACGCAGTACAGGGCGCTTCTGTGGTGTCAGCGCCTCGGCATCATGCAGTGCGCGGAGGATTGCTTGACTTCGCCCCGAGGTTGCAGGCATGGTGCATCGTCACAAGGCACACCTACAGGACGTCACGGCACCACCACACAGGGCGAGGCCCCCGGCACGGGGTAACTGTGGGCAAAAAAGAGGTCGATATTGCCCTTTCACATTTCGACGGCAAAACTCGTGGCAACCCAGCAGGGCGAGACTCAACCCGCCGAGCTTGACCACGGGGCAACTTTCGGCCACAGGAAGGGCAGGGGGCAGGGCTGATCCTGGTCCCCTAAACTGGTACACCGAGGCATCCAGGGTAGGGAAGCAAGCTCAAGGATACCAGCGAGTTACACTAAGGGATAGGGCGGGGGGACCGCCCTCTGACGATCAGAGGTAGTCCCCCCGGTTGAACTTGACCCTTTCCGTGGCGGCCAGGATCTCCAGTTCGTCCGCGATGGGCTTGAGTCCCGGATCGTCCTGGGCCATTTCCTTGACCCGGCCGGTCTCGGCCTCGATGTCCTGGAGCGCGGCCTCGGCCTGCTTCAGGCTGCCCCCGGACCCGAGACCGGCGGCATAGTTTTCCCACCGGTCCATGAGCCCGTCCAGGGAGGCGGCGGCGTCGGCCGACCCCTCGCCCGTCTTCGCGGTCGCCGCGACCTCCTCGGTCCCGAAGACCCGTCCGACCAGGGGCGGCAAGATCGGGGCGGCAGGCTTCGCCTGTGATCCCGAGGTCTTGGACACCTCCTGATCGAGCAGGCCCGCGAAGCCTTCGGCGGTGCGCGCGGCCTTGTCCGGCCTGGTCTGTTCGACCTGCCGGACTCCCTCGATGGAGTCAGGATGAATCTTCATCGTGTCACCTCATCCTGTTTTCGGCCATTTCTGCAAGGACTTTGCCAACCAGGGGTGTTTTTGCAATGTGCTGAAAATGCGCCTTTTTTTATTCAGCCCGCCGGAAGAATCTGCCGCCGCTTCCGGGGGGTGGAGAAAAGCCTAGCCCAGGCCGGGGGTCTTGTCTATCCGGCCCGTTTCTGTCATGCATCTCTTAGAAAGCACTCACAATGCGCATAATCCGCCCTGGCGGAAGAGGAGGTAGGGATCATGGCGAGCATCAAGAAGATTCTTTGCGCGGTGGACTTCTCCGAGCACAGCCCGATGGTCGCGGACTACGCCAAGACCATGGCCAAGGCCCTGGACGCCTCGGTGATCTGCCTGTACGTGGCCCCCTCGCTCAGCCAGTACGTGGGTTTCCACGTGCCGCCGAGCTCCATCGAGAACTTCGTCGGGGAGATCGTCTCCGGCGCGGACACCACCATGTCCGCCTTCCTGGCCGAGAACTTCGCGGGCGTTCCCGTGGAAGGCCGCGTGGTCACCGGCTACGCCGCCGAGGAAGTCCTGAACCTGGCCGAGGAGCATGGCGTGGACTGCATCATCATGGGCACCCACGGCCGCCGCGGCATCGACCGCATCCTCTTCGGCTCGGTGGCCGAGAAGGTGGTCAAGTCGGCCAAGTGCCCGGTGCTGACCATTCGGCCCAAGGTCGGCGCCGCCGCCTGATCCGCTTGACCCGCAACGCGCACGACGTTGGAAGGGGGACGGCCTCGGCCGTCCCCTTTGTCTGCAACATCGGAACGAGATCATGAGCACACGCCGCCTCCGTCCGGAAATCCAGGACTTCAAGCCCTACGTCCCGGGCCTCTCCATCGACGAGATCAAGGCCCGCTACGGCCTGACCCGCGTGGTCAAGCTGGCCAGCAACGAGAACCCCCTGGGCACGTCGCCCCTGGCCCGCAAGGCCGCCGAGCGCGCCGCCGCCCTGGGCTTCCGCTACCCCCAGAACCACAACCCCGCCCTGGTGGCGGCCATCGCCGCCCGCCTGGGCGCGCCGGTGGAGAGCGTGGTGGCGGGCCACGGCTCGGACGAGATGATCGACCTCCTGCTGCGCGTGGTCGGCCGCGACGGCGACCACGTGCTCTGCTGGAGCCACGCCTTCAGCATGTACCGGCTCACGGCCAAGCTCTGCGGCCTGGAGTGCCGCGAGGTGCCTCGCGACCCGGACGCGCCCCTGCCGCTGGAGGCCCTGGCCCGGGCAGCGGACGAGAAAACCGCCGTGGTCTTCGTCACCAGCCCGGACAATCCCACGGGCCGCGCCGCCCGGCTGGACGAGCTGCGCGCCCTGGCCGACCGCCTGCCCGAGGACACGATCCTGGCCGTGGACGAGGCCTACGTGGACTTCGCCCGGCCCCTGGAGGAGCACAGCGGCCTGCCGCTGGCCCTGGAGCGCGACAACGTCATCGCCCTGCGGACCTTTTCCAAGGCCTACGGACTGGCCGGGTTCCGCCTGGGTTTCGGGGTCATGCCGCCCTGGCTGGCCCAGGCCATGACCCGCGCGCGCATCCCCTTCACCATCGGAGTGCTGGACGAGGCCGCGGGCATCGCCGGACTCACCGACGACGCCTTCCTGGCCGCCACCCTGGAGACCGTGCACACGGGCATCGACCGGCTCGCCGCCGGGCTGACGGAACTGGGCTGCGCCGTGGGCCCGAGCCAGGCCAACTTCCTCATGTTCACTCCGCCGCGCCCGGGTCAGGACGTCTTCCAGGGCCTGCTGGAGCGCGGGGTCATCGTCCGGCCCCTGGCGAGCTTCGGCCTGCCGGAGCGCATCCGCGTGAGCGTGGGCACGGAGGAGGAGAATGAAATCTTCCTGCGCGAGCTGGCCGGGGTGCTGCATGGCTGAGCCGGTCATCGTCACCCTGGACGGCCCGGCCGGGGTCGGCAAGTCCACCCTGGCCAAGATGCTGGCGGGCCGCCTGGGGCTGGCCTACCTGGACACCGGGGCCATGTTCCGGGCAGTGGGCTTTTTGCTCGGCCCGGGCTCCTGGGACTGGCCCGAGGAACGGCTGGCCGCCCGTCTGGAGGGCTTCCGCTTCGGACTGGAGGGGGCGGGCGCGCGGACCCGGCTCACGGTGGACGGCCGCGCCCTGGGCCCGGAAATCCGCACCGAGGACGTGGGCATGTGGGCCTCCAACGTGGCCAAGCTGCCGGTGGTCCGCGCCTTTCTCAAGAAGGCCCAGCAGGACCTGGCCCGGGGCACGTCCCTGGTGGCCGAGGGCCGGGACATGGGCAGCGTGGTCTTCCCGGCCGCACGGCACAAGTTCTTCCTGGACGCGGACCCGGCCGAGCGCGCCCGGCGGCGCTTTCTTCAGCTCCAGGAACTGGGCCGACCGGCGGACCTGGCCGAACTCACGGCCCAGATCGAGGCCCGCGACCGCCAGGACCGCACCCGCGCCGAGGCCCCGCTCAAACCCGCGCCCGACGCCCTGATCGTGGACACCACCGACCTGGACCTGGAAGAGGTCTTCGAACACATCCTGGAAGCGATCATCACGAAGGCGGATTGAGAAATGCCCGTGAGAAAGAGCGACAGCCTCCTAAGCTGTAGGCCGTAGTTCTCCCGCACGCCGGGGGCGGTTTTTCAGCCCGGGATCAATTCCAGGTGAATCCTGCACCCCACTGCGGACGCATAACGCTTGAGGGTGTCCAGGTTCTTGACCTTTCCCGCCTCGATCTTCGCCACGGCGGGCTGGGAGACGCCCATGGCCTCCGCGACCTGCGCCTGCGTCTTTCCCGCGCGGGTCCGGGCGGCGACGGCCTGGGAAATGAGCGCGAACTCGTCGCCGAGGGCGTCGTATTCCTTGCGGAATTCCGGATCGTCCATGAGCTTCCCACGGGTCCGGGAGAAGGGGATCATCGTCTTCATTTCAATTCCTCCCATCGGCTCCACGCCAGTTGAAGCCTGATCGTGGACACCACCCGCCTGGACCCGGAAGAGGTCTTCGAACACATCCTGGAAACGATCATCACGAAGGCGGGATATTGAATTAGTGGTGTTTTTTTAATGAGTGACGGGCAGCATAATAGTATTATATATTAATAAGCTACCGGGTGTATCTTTGAGACATAATAGAATCTGGTTTTAGATTTTTGCAATAAACATCAATGCGTTTACGTATTATATATGTTATTATACTTGCAGAGATTAAGGTGATCATATGACCTATCTCTAGGTTTACTATTTCAGTTAGTATGATAGTTGATATTGTGTATGGGTTATGCGCAGCGTCAAGGATTTTTTTTACAGTACTGTCATCAAGACATATTTTTGCCCAAATACGTCTTGAGATTCCAGAAAAAATTCTCTTTCCAAGGCAAATAAAATCTTGTGCTCCAGGCGCTGGAGGTAGCATGTATCTTTCATTGTGTGTTAGTTGATTTTTTGCCATTGTATGAATGCGCTGCATAAATTCAATAGAGTGCGCTGGAATTGATTTTCCAATATTTTCAAAAAGTTGTTCGTCGCTTGTGTTCGCCATACAGTTTTGTTGAACTTCATTAATGATATCATCAGCATTAAAATTGAAAGCTTTAGACCCGAGAGACGCTAGAAGGGACTCTTCCTCAAATCGTTCTGATATCCTTTTTATGAATTGGCGTCTTCTGTCAATATTAGTGATAGCTTTTGAAAGAAGAGCAGCCCTTAAGTGCTCTTCGGCGGCGTTCAATTCAGATAGGTGCAATTTTGCTATTGATAATAAGATACTGGACTCTTGAAATAGACGTGTATTTGAATCAGTATTTCGAATGATTGCGGTTAAAAATTTATCAGCGCTGCGATAGTCTTTTTTAAAGATTAATAGCTCGCAGTGATATAAAAGGACTTCATAGTATTTTGTATGGTGCCCAGTTGGCAGTAGCAAATTTTTCAAATCGAACATTATTGTTTTGCTACTATCTGTGTCACCTTGAATACAAGCGTCAAAAAGCTGCTGCCGCAGAACGCCAAACCTATTTTTTTGGGATTCAGTTAGTGATGGTGGACGTTTCATTGTTATCCTCGGAGGTTATTTTTTGCTATATATCATAACGAGTAACGTTTGCCAAGAATATGAAGAAAGACAAGGGCTGAAGCGAAAGCTTCAGCCCTTGTCTTTCTTTTTTACCTTTCCGTCTGGTCCAGGGCGAAGCCCTGGCGCGGGTCCAGGGGCGCGGAGCCCCTGGGCTATGTTCTTCGTTCTTCCCCCTACACGAACAGTTCCGGCTCCTTGCGGTCCATGAACTTGGTCTCCAGCAGGGTGGCGAAGCCCAGGAGCTTTTCGTCGTCGAAGTACTTGGCTCCCGCCGGGCAGTGCTTGACGCAGGCCATGCAGCGCAGGCAGCCGTCGCCCGCCTCGCGCGGGTTGTCGAAGCTGATGACGCCCGCCGGGCAGCCCTCGGCGCAGGTCATGCATTCGGTGCAGTCGTCCGTGGTCTTGGGCTTCACCACCAGCCCGGGCCAGCGGTCCCGGTAGGGCCGATCGCCGCTGATCGCGACCTCGGCCGGTGCGCCTGTGGCGATTTTGGCCGCCGCGCGCTGGGCGAAGTCGCGGGCCAGGGCCAGATCCCCGGCGTCGGGGCGGCCCGCGGCCACCTTGCGCGAGAACGAGTGCTCGCCGATGAACGCGCCGCCCGCCGTGACCACGAACCCGTTGGCGGTCAGCATGTCCCGGGCCTCCAGCAGGGCGTCCTCATAGGCCCGGTTGCCGTACACCGCCGCCACCACGGCCGGGGTTCCCCGTCCGGTGAGCCCGGCCATGCTCGCCTCCAGCAGCTCGGGCATCCGGCCCGAGTAGACCGGAAAGCCCAGGACGAGCACGTCGTCCGGGCCCAGGGCGCGCGCGTGGCCGCGTCCGGCCGGGAGCGTCCAGTCCGTCTCCTCCACGGCCTTGCCGAGGCGCTGGGCCAACTCGGCGGCCAGGGTCCGGGCGATGGTCCGGCTGGTGTGGGTGGGGCTGAAAAAGGTGGAGCTGACGATGCCGCTCATGGCGCCTCCGCGACGGAATATCATGGAAAAGCAGGATGTCGCGACCATCCCACAAGACCCGGGCGGCGGCAAGTGGGGGGGCCTTCGGCCCGTCCCAGAAAGGCGGGAGATGGGAGCCTCTCGGCGTTTCCATAGGCCCCCGAAGGGGGGCCTTCGGCCCATTGCGGAAAGGCGGGAGAGGCTTCCGCCTTTCTATGCACCCTCGAAGGGGGAGTCCGGCGGATGGGTGGCCAGGGCCGGGGGCAGGAGCAGGGTCACGGCGGTGCCTTCGCCCTCCTTGCTCTGGAGGTCCACGTTGCCGCCGATGTCGTCCATGATCTTGCGGATCATGGCCAGTCCCAGGCCCGAACCCTTGCCCTTGGTGGAGAAGAAGGGCGAGAAGACCTTGTCGCGCAGTTCCGGCGCGATGCCCTCGCCCGTGTCGCGGACCTCCAGGGTCACGTGGTCGCGGGTCATGCCGGTGCGGATGGTGATGTCGCCGCCGTCGGGCATGGCCTCCACGGCGTTCTTGAGCAGGTTGATGAGGCACTGCTTGATGAGTTCCGGGTCGGCCTTGGCCCGGGCCAGGCCTTCGGCGGGCTGGAAGGCGATCCTGGCTCCGGCGCGTTCGCAATCCCCGCGCATGAGTTCGATGGTCTGCTCCACCACCTGGTTCAGCTCCACGGCGGCCTCGCGGCCCTCGGTGGGGCGCGAGAAGTTGATGATGCTCTTGAGGATGGTGTCCAGGCGCTTGGACTCCTCCAGGATGATCCCGAGCTTTTCGCGCGCGGCCTGGTCCTGGTTGCCCTGGCGCATGAGCGAATTGGCGAAGCCGGAGATGGCGAACAGCGGGTTGCGGATTTCGTGGGCGATGTAGGTGGAGAGCTGGCCGATGGAGGCGAGTTTCTCCGACTGCTGGAGGCGCTGCTCCATCTCGGTGCGCTTGGTGATGTCGCGGCGCATGGCCACCACGTTGACCAGCGTGGCCCCGTCGAAGATGGGGTAGGTGTAGATGCGGTAGTAACGCATGCGGCCCGTGTCGTCGACCTCGGTCTGGATGGCCTCCGAGGGTTCGCCGGTGCGGGCGGTGATGTCGAAGGGCGTCTCGCAGGGCGTGTCCGGCGGCGGGCAGTGCGGGCCGTAGAAGAATTCCAGGAAGGGGCGGCCCACGAAGTCCTTCTTGGACTTGCCCAGGCGTTTGCTGACGGTCTCGTTGACGTCCAGCACGTGGCCCTGGGGCGAGAGGAAGAAGATTTCGTCCGAGAGCTGGTCCGAGATGGATTTGAGCAGGGTCTGGGTGTGCATGAGGTCGACCTTGCAGGCCACCCACATCTGCTCGGTGGTCAGCAGGCGCACGAAGAACCCGGCCGCGTCGCGCTCCACCAGGGCCACCTCGGCGGGCAGTTCGCGGCGTAGGGCATGCAGGATGCCGGGGTCGCCGGTGGATTCCAGCACGAGGTTGATCTCGGGATGGGCGGCGAGCATGGCCTGATAGTCGGGGTAGATGGGCAGGCTCATGCCCGGCCCGAAGGGGTCGCCCTCCACGCCGTCGCCCGGCAGGGCCGCCGCCACGAGGCCCAGCTCGGTCAGGACGCGGCCGCTGCCCTGGCTCACGAACAGTTCCCAGAAGGGCATGAGCGAGGTCTTGTTGCCGATGACGCCGACCTTGTACCGCTTGCCCTCGTCCAACGCCCGGGGTTCCATCACGCGCTCCCTCTTTTCCTCTACAGGGCATATTGGCACGGACCGCGGCCCAGGGCAAGGGCGGGGGAAGGGCTTTGCGGCCGGGCTGATCCGGGATATGCTGGGGAGATGACGACGATCAACGTGCATACCGTGAGCCTGGGCTGTCCCAAGAACCGCGTGGACACCGAGCGCATGCTCGGGGCCCTGGGCGCGGACATGGCGGCCGTGGACGATCCCCGGGCGGCGGATCTCATCCTGGTGAACACCTGCGGCTTCATCCGCCCGGCCGTGGAGGAGTCCGTGTCCACCGTCCTGGAACTGGCCGAGGCCGTGCGCGACGCCAAGCCCCGGCCCGTGCTGGCCGTCACCGGCTGCCTCGTCTCGCGCTACGGCGACGAGCTGCGAGCCGAGCTGCCCGAGGTGGACCTCTGGCTCTCCACCCGCGAATTGACCCAGTGGCCCGCGCTGGCCGCCCAGGCCCTCGCGCGCCGGGGCTTCCGCGATCCGGCCGCTCGCCGTCTCTCCACCGGCCCGGCCTACGCCTACCTGAAGATCTCCGAGGGCTGCTCCCACCGCTGCCGCTTCTGCACCATCCCCTCGATCCGGGGCCCGCACGTGAGCCGGACCCTGGAGGAGATCGAGGCCGACGCCCGCGACATGCTGGCCCAGGGCGTGCCCGAGCTGGTGGTGGTGGGCCAGGACGTGACCGCCTGGGGCCACGACCTGGGCGAGAAGAACGGCCTGCGCCCCCTGCTGACGCGCCTGCTGCCCCTGCCGGGCTTGCGCCGCCTGCGGCTCATGTATCTCTACCCCGCCGGGCTGACGAACTCCGTGCTGGATTTCATGCGCCAGGCCGGGCCGCCCCTGCTGCCCTATTTCGACGTGCCGCTCCAGCACGCCCACCCGGACGTGCTCAAGAACATGGGCCGTCCCTTCGCCGCCGACCCCCGGCTGGTGGTCGAGCGCATCCGTTCCCGCTTCCCCGAGGCCGCCCTGCGCACCTCGATCATCGTCGGCTACCCCGGCGAGACCGAGAAGCGCTTCCGCGCCCTCATGGACTTCGTGGCCGAGGTCCGCTTCACCCACCTGGGCGTGTTCGCCTATCAGGCCGAGGAGGGCACCCCGGCGGCGGCCATGTCCTCCCAGGTCAGCGCCCGGGTCAAGGAGGAGCGCCGCGCCGCGCTCATGGAGCTTCAGGCCGGGATCAGCGCCGAGCACCTGCGCTGCTACGTGGGCGAGGAGATGGACGTGCTCATCGAGGGCCCGCATCCCGAATGGCCGGGGCTCTCCAGGGGCCGGGCCTGGTTCCAGGCCCCGGAGGTGGACGGCCTGACCTTCGTCTCCGCCCCGCCGGAAAAGACCCTGCGGCCCGGCGCCATCGTCCGCGCCCGCGTGGAGTCGAGCACCGACTACGATCTGTCGGCGCTGGTCTAGGCGGGACGGGAGGAACCGGGGGCCCGCCCCCCGGACCTCGTCAAGGGAATGAATGCGATACCCGCTTGCGCAATATCCGTGAAGGGCCGGCGGGCATTGCGGTGGACGGGCATCCTGCATAGGCTGCGCGCAATCCAGGCCTTGACCCATATCCCGGCCGCCCAGCAGGGGCGGAGGAGAGATGATGCCCGCACCGCGACAGCGCTTCACGCCATTGCTGCCTTGGCTTTTGTCCGCCCTGCTGCTGGCTTTGCTGGCCTGCGCCTCGGCCAAGCCCGCCGCCGGGCCGGATTCCGCCCAGCCGGAAAGCCTGCCCGCCGCCTCCACCCTGCGCGCGGGAGACGTCATCCTGGCCTGGCGCGACCTGCCCGCGCCGCCGAAGCACAACGCCGCCCGGCCGCTGCTGCTGGTCACCGGCTTCGCTATGAGCGCCGAGGGCTGGAACAGGGAGTTCGTGCGCGGGCTGAACTCCGGCCGCCGGGTCATCCTCATGGACAACCGGGGCATGGGCGCGGCCGCGGATTTGCCCGCCGGAGCGCCCGTGGACATGCCCGCCATGGCGGCGGACGCCGCGCGCCTGCTGGACGTCCTGGGCATCGCCAAGGCCGACGTGCTCGGTTGGTCCATGGGCGGTGGCGTCGCCCTGGAGCTTGCCCTGGCCCGGCCGGAGAGGGTGGGCGCGCTTGTGCTGTATGCGCCGCCGCTTTCCGGCGCGCGGGTGAAGCCCATGCTGGACCGCATGTTCGCCATGAGCCCGGCGGAGCTCAAGGAGGCGCTGTTCCCGCGGCAGTGGGCGGCGGCGCATCCGGAGGTCTGGGCCGCAATGCCGCCTCCCGTCGCGATTCCCGAGGGCATGGCCGCGCGGCAATACGCGGCGCTTTGCTCTTGGCCCGGCGTTGCCGCGCGCCTGCCGGGCCTGCGCGTTCCGGCGCTGTTCCTGGTCGGCGGAGATGACTGGGTATGCCCGCCGCTGGACGGGCGCGCCCAGGCCGCGGCGGTTCCCGGCGCGCGCTTTGAGCTGGTTCCCCAGGGCGGGCACTGGATGATGCACCAGAACCCGCGGGAACTGGCGCGGCTGGTGGATGCGTTTCTGCGCCGCGCTCCCCTGGACCCGCGCCCGGGCTCGGCCCGGGATTGAACGGAAAGGCGGAAAGAGAGAGGCATGAATCCCTGGCATGAAGAATCCACCGTTCTCGTGACCTGTCCCAAGGGCCTGCCGCCGTTTCTGGGCCGGGAGATGCGGGAATTGGGGCTGGAGGGAGTGCGGGAGCTGGTTTCGGGCGTGGAGGCCCGGGGCACGCTCCTCGACTGTCTGCGCCTGAGCCTGGAGGTCCGTACCGGCCACCGGGCGCTCTATGAACTGACGCGCTTCCGGGCCAAGGGGCCGGACGATCTCTATCGGGAGGCCGGGACAATCCCCTGGGAGGAGCTGATTCCGGCCGACGGGTACGTCTCCGTGGCCTCGGCTTTGCGCACCGAGGCGGTCAACGACTCGCGCTTCGCCAATCTCCGGCTCAAGGACGCCATCGTGGACCGCATCGCGGCCCGCATGGGTCGCCGCCCGGATTCCGGCCCGGACCAAAGCCGGGCCTGCGTGTTCTTGTACTGGCAGGGCACCGACGTGGCGGTCTACCTGGACGCCGGCGGCGACTCGCTTTCGCGCCGGGGCTGGCGCACCATGCCCGGCAAGGCCCCGCTCCAGGAGACCCTGGCCGCCGGGATGCTCCTGGCCGCCGGTTGGCCGGAGATCGCGGCCCGGGGCGGGCACCTCGTCTGCCCCATGTGCGGAGCGGGAACCCTGGCCATCGAGGGCGCGCTCATGGCCCTGAACCGCGCGCCGGGACTCGGCCGCGAGAACTTCGCGGCCATGCATCTGTTGGGGTACGACGAGGAGGCCTTCGAGGAGCTGCGCGACGCCGCCCTGACCCGGGCCCGCTCCACGCTGCCCGGCGGCCGCGTCCTGGCCTCGGACATCGATTCCGGCCAGATGAACGCCGCCGCCACCAACGCGGCCCAGGCCGGGGTCGGGGCCCTGGTGGGCCGGGAGGTCCGCGACTTCCGGGAGCAGGAGATCCCGCCCGGAGCCGGGCTCGTCATCGTGAACCCGGAATACGGCGCGCGCCTGGGCGAGGTCGCGAAACTCCGGGAGACCTATAAGGCCCTGGGCGACTTCCTCAAGCAGCGCTGCCGGGGATACCGGGCCGCGATCCTCTGCGGCGAGCCGGACCTGGCCAAGTGCGTGGGCCTCAAGCCCTCGCGCCGCATCCCGTTCTGGAACGCCAAGATCGAGTGCCGTCTGCTGCTCTACGAGCTGTACGAGGGGAGCCGGAAGGCGCGGGAACGCTAGAAGCCCTCTTTCGCCTTTCCGAGACGGGGCGAAGCCCCCTAGGCGAGGCGTTCGGAAAGCACCCGCGCCAGTTCGCGTTCGAGTTCCGCGCGCTCCACGGGCTTGGAGAGGTAGCCGTCCATTCCGGCGGCCAGGAAGCGTTCGCGGTCGCCGGACATGGCGTGGGCCGTGAGGGCGATGATCGGCACGCGGGCCGCGTCGCCCAGGGAGGCGTCGGCCCGGATGGCCCGGGTGGCCGCCATGCCGTCCATGTCCGGCATCTGGATGTCCATGAACACCGCGTCCACGCTTTCGGCCTTCAGCGCCGCGAGGGCGCCGCGGCCGTCTCCGACCGCGATCACCGCGTGTCCGGCCTGTTCCAGCATCCGGCTCACGGCCAGCCGGTTGAGCCGCTCGTCCTCCACCAGGAGCAGCCGCAGGGGCGGAAGCGTCGGGACCGGATCACCCTCCTGGGCCGCGGAGCCGGCCTCCGGTTCGGCGAAGGCCAGGGGCAGGGTGACGTGCACCTCGGTGCCCACCTCCGGTTCGGAGCAGACCGCCAGCGAACCGCCCATGAGATCCACCAGGCGTTTGACGATGTTCAGGCCGAGCCCCGCGCCGCCTTGCCGCCGGGTGTAGGGATTCTCGATCTGGGTGAACGGCTCGAAGATGATCTTCAATTTCTCGTCCGGGATGCCGATGCCCGTGTCGCGGATGGCGATGTGCAGGGCCAGGTCGGCCCCGGCGGGGACCACGGGCAGGGGGTAGGCCTCGATGTGGATTTCGCCGCGCTCGGTGTACTTCAGGGCGTTGCCCACCAGGTTGAAGACGATCTGGCGCAGGCGGCCCGCGTCGCCCAGCAGCGGCCGCGACAGTTCCGGCGCGACCTCGGTCGTGAGCGCGAGGCCCTTGGCCCGTGCGGATTCGGCCAGGGCTCCCAGGACCGGGGCGATGACGGATTTCGGCGTGAACGGGGTCCTGCGCAGATGCATCTTGCCGGACTCGATGCTGGAGATGTCCAGCACGTCGCTCAGGATCTGGTTCAGGTGGCGGCTGGCCTCCAGGGCGGCCCGCACCCATTCCGCCTGTTCGTTCTCGTGTCCGGGCTCCCGCAGGAGCTGGAGCATGCCCATGACGCCGCTCAGGGGCGTGCGGATTTCGTGGCTCATGATGGCCAGGAATTCCGACTTCGCCTTGCTGGCGGCCTCGGCGTCCTCCTTGGCCTGGCGCAGTTCGTCCTCGGCGTGCTTGCGGCTGGTGATGTCGCGCACCAGGACCACGAAGCGGCCCTGCCCGCCGATGACCGCGAAGCGGATGCTCACCTCGACCCAGAACAGGCTCCCGTCCTTCTTCTTGGCCAGCCAGGTGAAGGTCTGCGGTTTTTCCTCCCGGGCCTTGCGCAGCCACTCCAGGGCCTCGTTCTGGGAATAGGGAGGCTCGCCCAGGCTCAGATCCTCGACGGACAGGGCGAGAGCCTCCTCGCGGGAGTAGCCGTACATCTCGCACATGGCCCGGTTCACGTCGAGGATCGCGCCGGTGTCCGCGTCATCGACGAACACGGCGTCGTTGCTCGAATCCAGCACGTTCTTCAGGTAGCTTTCGCTGGCCCGCAGGGCCTCCTGCATCCGCTTGCTGTCCGAGATGTCGTGGACGATGGAATGGATGAGGTTGCGGCCCTTGTGCACGATGGCCCCGCTGAGGACTTCCACGTCCCGCTCCGTGCCGTCGGCCAGCCGATGCCGGAATTCGAAGCGCAGCCGCCGTGCGCTGAGGGCCTTGGCCATCTCCTCGCGCACCGCCTCCGGCGGGAGCGTGTTGATCTCCTGGATGCGCATGGACTGGAGCTGTTCCCTGGGCCAGCCGTAGAACTCCGCGGCGGCGCGGTTCGCGTCCATGATTTTGCCCGTCTCCGGGTCGAGGAGCAGCTTCACGGCCGCGTGGTCCTCGAAGAGCTTGCGGAACAGGGTTTCGCTTTCCTCCAGCTCCGCCCGCACGCGGGCGTTGCGCAGCCGTTTGACCAGCAGCACCCCGGTCAGGGCCGTGCCCAGGGGGTAGAGCAGAAGCACGGGCAGGCTGATGCGGCGGAGGACGACGAGGGCCGTGTCCCAGGGCAGCGTGAGCATGAGCAGGAGCATGGCCGCGTGCACGGCCAGGCCGAAACGGTACAGTTCGCCCCAGGAAGCGTCGTGCAGCGGCCGCTTGCGGCGGTAGCGCCAGGCCACGCCGATGAGGCCCGAGGCCAGGATGACCGAAACGCCGGTCCAGGCTCCCACCCCGCCCTGGTACAGCCGGTAGGCGGCGGCCATGAGCACGCAGACCGCCGTGGGGATGGTGCCGAAGAACAGGCCGGAAATGCCGATGAGCACGGATCGGGTGTCGAAGACCAGCCCGGGCTGGAGCGTCCAGGGGGTGAGCATGATGACCACCACCAGCACGCCCAGGATCAGGCCCAGCGCGGCCCGGGCCGTCAGGGCGTCGCGGGGGCGGCCCCGGAGCGGGAAGAGGTCGAAGACGAGAATCGCCGCCAGAAGCAGGGAGATGTTCTGGATCAGGGGCAGAAGGGCTTCGATGGTATGCACGGACGATCCCCCGGCGCGCGAATGGTTCTCGACTCTTCATGATCTAGCACGGCCGGCTCGGAATGGGGAGTATTTTCCCCCGACGGGTTCGGGGAGACGCGGAGCGGGTTCCCGTTTTCCCGCAATGCGGGGAAGCCGCTTGCAAGGGGTGGTGCAGCGCGGTACTTGGAAACGATTCGGAAACCTTTTCCCAAGGAGTTCTTCATGAAACGGATCATGATCTTGCTGGTTGCAGCCTTGTGTCTGTGTCTCGGCGCGATCACGGCCCGGGCGGGCGGCCTGCCGGACCTCAAGGGCGACTGGACCTGCGTGAGCAAGCCCGTGGTCATGGGCAAGCCGGGCCACCGGGAGCCCGCCACCTCGCCCGTCTTTTCCGAGGGCGTGGCCTTCACCCTGCGCATCACGGCCCAGGACGGCGAACGTTTCTATGGCGAGCGCTTTTCCGCCAAGCACAAGGAGACCGTGCTCGGCATGATCGACGAGGACGGGACCATGACCCTGGTGGACGACGACGGCATCTTCATCGGCTCGTACGACAAGGCCACGGACCGCCTGAAGCTGCGCTACATGGAGCCGGGCAAGGACTCCAAGGTCGTGTCCGTGGGGATCTACACCCGCAAAAAGTAAGCCCCCTCGGGGCGTTTCGGAAATACGGGGAGGCTCTGTGCCTCCCCGTATCTTGCCTGGCGTGACCCTTTCCTGCCTTTCCATGAAGCGGCGAAGTCGCCTGCCTTTCCCTGATGGGGCGAAGCCCCCCTTCACTTTGGGGGGGATTTGTGGGACAGCGGGGACCGGGAGGTTCGTCATGCGCGCATTCCATCGCCGCAAGCCGGAATCCGTGGGCCAATCCCCGGGACTGCTGGTCTACGTGGGCCAGGACCGGGACTTCGCGCCCGCCGTCTCCTGCCTGACCTTCAACGCGGCCGAGGTGAGCGAGGCCTGCCGGGAGCTTCCGGCGCTCCCCCCGGAGCCCGAGGAGGGCCGGGTCCGGCTCATCAACGTCATGGGCGTGCACGAGCCCGACCTGGTGCGGCGCGTGGGCGAGCACTTCGGGCTCTCGCCCCTGACCCTGGAGGACGTCCTGGACACCACCCAGCGGCCCAAGGCCGAGGAGCTGGACGGCGGGCTGGTCTTCCTGGTGCTCAAGAACGTGGACTACGTGATCGAGAAGTACGAGCTGCTGGAGGAGCAGGTCTGCGTGGTCTGGGGTCCGGACTACGTGCTCACCTTCCAGGAGAGCGCCCAGAACATCTGCGAGCCCATCATCCAGCGCCTGCGCCGGGGCCGGGGCCGCATCCGCACCTCCGGGCCGGGCTACATCGTCATCGCCCTGCTGGACTCGATCATGGACCGGGTCTCGGTGACGCTCGGCAAGATCGCGGCCGAGGCCGAGGAGTTGGAGGACGAGCTGGCCGAGAACCCGGACGAGAGCACCCTGCACGAGATCTACCGGCTCAAGCGCGAGATTCTCTTCCTGCGCAACGCGGTCTGGCCCATGCAGGAGGTCCTGGCCCAGCTCTCCAGCGAGGACGTGGGCGAATTCAACGAGGCCTGCGGCGCCTATCTGCGCGAGGTGAAGGACCACACCGCCAAGGTTGTGGACGAGGTCAAGACCCTGCACGACCTGCTCACGGCCATGCTCGACCTGCACATCTCCCTGGCCGGGATGCGCATGAACCGGATCATCAAGTTCCTCACCGGCATCGCCACGATCTTCATCCCCCTGACCTTCCTGGCCGGGGTCTACGGCATGAACTTCAAGCACATGCCCGAGCTGAACTGGGAATACGGCTACTACGCCTCCCTGGGCCTCATGGCCGTGGTGGGCGTGGGCATGGCCGTGTTCTTCGCCAGGAGGAAATGGTTCTGATCTGACGAAAACGGCGGGTTTCCGGCCCGCCGGGCGAAACCTCATCCCCGGAGACCTCATGCGCCCGCTTCGCCCGCTCCTTGGTTGTCTTTCCGCGTTCCTTTTCGTGCTGTCCACCGCCGCCCCGGCCCTGGCCGGGCCGCTGGACGACGGCCTCGCGGCCTACAAGTCCGAGGACTACGCCACGGCCGCGCGGCTGCTCACACCCGAGGCCGAGGCCGGAGGAGTGGAGGCCCAGTACGTCCTGGGCATGATCCGCAAGTTCGGGCTGGGCCGGGACAAGGATCCGGCCGGCGCGGCGGAGTGGCTGCGCAAGGCGGCGGACCAGGGCCACGCCGGGGCGCGCTACGAACTGGCCCAGATGTGCCTGCACGGCAACGGCCTGCCCCAGGACGACGCCGAGGCCGCGAAGCTCTTCGAACTGGCCGCGAACCAGGGCCTGGCCCGGGCCCAGACCAACCTGGCCGGACTCTACGGCCTGGGCCGGGGCGTGCCCAAAAGCCAGGGCCGGATGCTCTACTGGTTCGAGCGGGCGGCCGGAAGCGGCGACACCCTGGCCATGGTCAACCTGGGCGACGTCTACGCCAACGGCGTGCACGCCCCGAAGAACACGGTGGTGGCCACGGGCTGGTACCGCAAGGCCGCCGAGGCGGGCGACGCCCTGGGCGAGTTCGCCCTGGCCGAGATGCTGCTCAAGGCCCCCACGGTCACGGAGCGCCGCAAGGGCATGACCTGGCTGCGCAAGGCCGCCGGGCACGACCAGCCGGACGCCCAGTACCGCCTGGGCCAGGCCTACGCCGCGGGCCAGGGAGTGAAGGCCGACGCCGAGACGGCCAATTCCTGGTGGCGCAAGGCCGCCGAACAGGGCCACTCCGGGGCGCAGTACAACCTCTGCATCTCCTACGACAAGGGCCTGGGCGCGCCGCGCGACCTGAAGAAGGCCTGGGAGTGGTGCAGGCGGTCCGCGAACCAGGGCGACCCCGCCGGGCAGTACGAGACGGCGGCCATGCTTCTTGCTGGCGAGGCTCCCCGCGAAGACCCCGAGCTGGCCGTCCGGCTCCTGGAGGCGGCGGCGGAGCAGGACTACGGCATGGCCTGGTACGGCCTGGGCGAACTGCAACGCCAGGGGCTGCACATGAAGAAGGACACGGAAAAGGCCCTGGCCTCCTACCGCCGGGCCCTGGAGCTGGGCTATCAACCGGCGGCCGAGCGTCTGCGCGGGATGGAGGCGGCCCCGGCGAAGAGGTGGGGGAGGCTTGCTTCCTGGACGTTCCGCGAAACAAAACGGCGGCCCCTCGCGGAGCCGCCGTGGCGTGATCTGATTCGAGCCGGAGCGACCGCCCCTCCCGGCCTTTCTATGAAAGAGGCGAAGCCTCGTCCTCGTCCGGGTCCATTTCCGTGGGGTCGACCTCCGAGGCGTCGGTTTCGGGCAGGAGCAGGGGCTCGGGCTTCTCCATGTAGCGGGTGAAGATGAGGAAGCCGGTGTGGGCCACCATGCGGTCGTCGGGCCGCAGGCGGTCGGCCACGGGCTTGTAGCGCCGCACGAGGATCTCCAGCACCTCGGTCTCCACGAAGGGGCCCTCGTCCAGGCCGCGCAGCAGGTCGGAGACCTGATTCGTGGTCGGCAGGAGGAAGCCGCACATGGCCCCGGGCAGCACGGCCTTGGGGATGTGCTGGAGGTAGAGCCAGGGCTCGCGCACGTCCAGGAACAGGGCGTCCGCGCCGGTGTGCTTGAAGCCGTTCTCGATGTCCTGGTTGACCTGCTCCACGCGGTGGAGCAGCCCCACGCGGTCGAGGTTCTTCATGGCCAGCTTGAAGAAGTCCTCGCGGCGCTCGTAGGTGTAGACCTTGCCGGTGTCGCCCACGAACCAGGCCAGGGCCAGGGTCAGACCGGCCGAGCCCGTGCCGGACTCGATGACCGTGCTGCCCGGGCCGATGCCGAGTTTGAGCAGCACATAGCCGATCTCCTTGGGGTACATGATCTGGGTCTGGCGCTTGACCCCCTTGATGAGGTCGTACACCGTGGGCTTGAGCACGAGATACGGCTTGCCCAGATGGGTGCGGGCGCAACCGCCGAACCCGGCCTCGGCCACGTCGTCCAGGAGGAGCTTGCCCTCCTGGGTATGGACCTCGTTGCCCGGGACGAGCTTGTGCATGTAGCGCTTGCCCTTGGGGCTGATGAGGATTACCAGTTGTCCAGGTTGAATCATGCGCCCTGCCTACCGGCACGGCCTTCCGGAGTCAAGCCCGCCATGTACCGCTACGTATTCGGACCCGTTCTCTCCGGCCGCCTGGGCCGTTCGCTGGGCCTGGACCTCCTGGGGTCCAAGGTCTGCTCCATGGACTGCGTCTACTGCGAGGTCGGCCCCACGACCATCCGCACCCGCGAACGCAAGCCCTGGGCCGCGCCCCGGGACATCCTGGCCGAACTCCGCTCCTGGAAGGCCGAGGGCTTCGACGACCCCGACGTGGTCACGCTCGGCGGCTCGGGCGAGCCCACGCTCAACTCCGGGCTGCCCGAGATCATCGCGGGTTGCCGGAGCATCCTGCCCGGCGTGCCCGTGGCCGTGCTGACCAACTCCAGCCTGCTGCCCGACCCGCTCGTGCGCCGGGAATTGGGCGCGGCGGACATGATCCTGCCCTCCCTGGACAGTCTGGTGGAGGAGGAGTTCCAGGCCGTGAACCGGCCGCACCGGTCCCTGCGCCTGGCCGAGATCGCCCGGGGCATCCAGGATCTGCGTCGGGAGTTCCCCGGACGCCTCTGCCTGGAGGTGCTTCTGGTCAAGGGCTACAACGATTCCGGGAAGAATCTCGACCTGCTGCGGGACTACTGCGCGGAGCTGAAGCCCGAACGGGTGGACGTGGTGACCCTGTCCCGGCCCGGCACCCTGGACTCGGCCGAGGCCGTGGACAGCCACACCCTGGGACTCTGGCGCAAGGCCCTGGGGACGCAGGCCGCGCCTTCCAGCCCGGGCGCCAAGGCGTCGGCCTCGGCCCGGCTCACGGAGAACCGCCTGTGCGAGGCGCTCGCCGCCAGCCTGGCCCGTCGGCCGCAGACCCTGGCCCAGTTGGCCGGGGCCCTGGGCGCGGACCCGGGCGTGGTGCGCAAGGCCCTGGAACGCATGGTCCGCGAACGCGAGCTGGACGCGATCGAGTCCGACGGCCAGATCTTCTACTCCCGCCCCGGCGTCGCCCCCTTCGGGGGATTATAGAAAGACGGGGGAGGGCGGCCGGAAAAGGATCGCCCATGTTCACGCTCGGCCGCCAAGAGTCGTTTCCGTTGGGACGTCTCCGCCCGCTGGAAATGAAAGAGCCGCTTTTCCCGAATCCCCGGGTCGCCCGCGTGAAGCGGCCCGGGATACTGCCCGCGCGCTTATCCTCTCGCTGCAACGGGAGTCGAAAAAAGCGGCAAAAAAACGTAACGCGTGGGCGGGCCAACGTCAATGCGGCCCCCGCGCGCGTCGTCCCGTGGGGCCTCTCAGTTGTTCCGGCCGGAACGAGGGGAAAAACATGCTGAACCGTGAAGACATCGCCCGCCGCAAGCGTCTGGGACTGCGCATGTGCCGCCTTCGTCAGTACGAGGAAGCCTGGATCACCCCCCGCGCCGTCGGCAAGGCCGGGCGCACCCGGGTGCCGTGTTCCTGCGCGATGTGCGGCAATCCGAGGCGCAACCGGAAGGGCAAGGACCGCCTGACCATCCAGGAAAGACGCTCCGCCCCCTTCGGGGGATTATGGAAGGGCGGGGGAGGGGTCATGGAAAGGCCCGGGAGGGACAGCGCCTTTCCGTCTTTCTCATGAGGGCCGAAGGCCCCCCCTTCGGGGGATTATGGAAAGACGGGGGAGGGGTCATGGAAAGGCGGGGGAGGGACAGCGCCTTTCCGTCTTTTTGAAGAAGGGCGAAGCCCTACCAGCCGCCGCCACCGCCACCGCCACCACCGCCGCCGGAGCGGCCGCCGCCGAAGGAGCCGGAGCGTGAGCCCGGGGCCGAGCTTCGCGACGCGGCCGAGGCCGAGAGGGCCGGGCCCAGGGAGGAGGAGAGGTCGCGGGAGAGTCCGCCCGGTCCGCCGCGCCAGTGGCTTCCGGCCCAGGTGGGCGAGTAGTCGGCCGGGTTCCGCCCGGCGGCGCGCAGGCGGTCGGCGAAGCGCTCGGCCCACTCGTTTTCCACGTCCAGGGCCAGGGCGTGGGGCAGATACTTCTCGAACACTTCCGGGGTCAGGTCCGGGGGATTGAGCGCCTCCAGACGGTGCTGCTCGGCCACGGAGAGGAAGAGCCGGAAGCCCTCGATGCCGTCCATGAGCTTGCGGCCCGCCACGCTGGGGGCCTTGAGCAGATGGGCGAAGAGCACGTTCAGGCAGACGGCGGCCAGGAAGACGAGGGCCGTGGGGAGTCCGGCGGCCCGGGCCAGGATGCCGAGGCCGATCAGCTCCCCGGTCCAGAAGGGCAGGGCGAAGAGCAGCACGGGCAGCCCCTTGAGGAAGCCGACGCGGAAGGCGTCGCGGGCGCGCAGGGTGAGGGTCCAGACCCCGGCGGTCCAGCCGCCCAGCCAGAGGGCCAGGAATCCGGCCTGGATGCGTTCCTCGGCCGCGGGCAGGAACAGGATCACGGCCGCCAGGGTCGCCAGGGTCAGCCCCAGGCCGGGCAGGAGCCAGCGGCGATTCTCGCGGAACCCCAGGCGGGCGGAGACGCGGGACAGCTGGGAGCGCAGGACGGCCTCGGCCCCGCGCACGTCGGCGTTCTGGCCGCCCAGGGCCAGAGGGCCGGGGCCGCTTAGGAAGAGCCGGTCGAGCACGGCGCGTTCCTCGGGGGGCAGGTCGGCGGGCGTGTCGGGGGAGCGGACCAGGGACCAGGGGGCCGGGCCGTCGATGCTCAGGGCCTTTTTCGCCGCCAGCGAGAGCACCGTGACCGCCAGACAGGCGCGGTCGCAGCCCATGCGCCAGAGCACGCGGCAGGCCGCCGGGGAGAGCCCGGCCGGGGGCTCGAAGAGCGGCGCGATGGGGCCTTTGGCCGGGTCGCGGCCGACCATGTTCCAGGCCATGAGATAGTAGATGAGCACCGCGACGAATCCGGCCAGGGCGGCGCCCGCCGAGGCGTCGGCGGCCAGCAGGTCGCGGACCTGTTCACGGGTCGTGGGTTCGGCGACGAAACCCTTGGGCCAGGCCGTGGTCACGGTCAGGCCCTCGCCCGGCGGCAGGGGGCGGAGGGTTTCGAAGACCGCCCGGCCGGGCTCGAGACCCACGCGGGCGTCCTGTGCCGTGGAGCCCTCGGGGCCGGTGTAGGCCTGGGCGTCGAGGATTTCCGCCCCGGCGGGCGGCTCCACCACGGCCCGGGCCGAGAGGATCGGGAAGAGCCAGCCGTTGCCGGTGACGTTCCAGTAGATCTCGTCGTATTCCTTGAAGAAGCCGATCTGGCGGTCGGTGACGTAGCGCAGCACCCAGACGCGTGTGCCGCGTTTGACCAGGGTGTCCTTGGAGCCCAGGTACACGCGGCGGCCGCCGGGGATGCGCTCTTCATGCCAGGACTCGGGCCGCCCGTCGCGCTCGGCGGATTTGACCGCGAAGCCCACCCGCGCCGCCCGGCCCCGTGGACCGGCGTAGTCCGTGGGAAAGTCGCGGTAGATCCCGTGGCGGATGCGCTCGCCCTCGACGCGCACGCGCAGGGTCTCGGTGACGTCCAGGGAACCGTTCTCCAGGACACGGACCCGGCTCTCGTAGGAGAGGATGGCCTCCTCGGCGTGGGCCGGGAGCGCGTGAAGCAAAGACAGGGAGAGGGCCGCCAGGGCGGCGAGGGAGAGGAACAGGACGCGCCGCACGGGGGCCCGCCTACTTGAAGGACACGTCCGGGACCGCGCGGTCGGCCGCGTCCTCCAGCTCGAAATATTCCACGGTCTGGAAGCCGAAGGCCCCGGCCACGAGGTTGTTGGGGAAGGACTCCACGGCGATGTTCAGGTCGCGGGCCGCGCCGTTGTAGTAGCGCCGGGCCAGCTGGACATGCTCCTCCACGTTGGTCAGCTCGCCCTGGAGCTGGCGGAAGGAGGCGTCGGCCTTGAGCTCGGGGTAGGCCTCGGCCACGGCGAAGAGCCCGGTGAGGGCCCGGCCCAGCTCGGCCTGCACGCGGCCCTGCTCGGCCGCGCCGCCGCCGGAAAGGCTTTTGGCGCGCAGTTCCGTGACCCGGGCCAGGGCGGCCTGCTCGTGCCCGGCGTAGCCCTTGACCGTCTCCACGAGGTTGGGAATGAGGTCCGCGCGCCGCTTGAGCTGCACGTCGATGCCGCTCCAGGCCTCGCGGACCATGTTCCGGCCGCGCACGAGCCGGTTGTAGACGAACACGAGCCAGAGCAGCACCAGGCCGGTGGCGCCCAGCAGGATATACAGGATGGTCATGGCCCCTCCGACGGTTCCGGCCCCGTTATCCGCCATACGCGGCGGGGTGTCAAACGCGGCGGCTCAGGCGCGCGCCGCCTCCGTCCCGTCCTCGCCCCAGGTCCGGCGGCTGCGCAGGGCCTTCTTGCGCGGTCCCTCCCAGGACTGGTGGGCCAGGAAGGAGTCGGGCCAGGCGTCGAGCATCTTGCGGAACAGGGACCAGGGCGCGGCGAAGGTCAGCTCGTCCACCTTGAGGAACTTGCGGCAGGACGGGTCCGGGCCGCCGACCACCGCGCGCTCGCGGCCCTGCTCCAGGTAGCGCAGGGGCCAGGCCAGGATGCTCGCGCAGCCCGCGCCGAAGGGCAGGGCCACGGCCTCCACGTCGCCGGTGGCGAAGCAGGCCAGTTGGCAGAGACCGCCGAGCACCTCGCCCCGGGCGAAGAAGACGACCACCTCGGGCTCCTCGCCGGGCTCCAGCAGGGACAGGGGCTTGAACACGCAGACGCGGGCGGGCGCGGGCCGGGGCGAGAGGGCGTCGAAGTAGCCGCGCACGGCCTCGGGCGAGGGCAGGTAGCGTTCGCCGGGGGCCGCCTGGGGCGCGCCCGTGGACACGTAGCGGGCGATGAATTCCAGTTGGGGCGCATGGAAGCCGCAGTGGAACGAGGCCCCGGGACAACCGTAGCGCTCGGCCGTGAGCCAGGCGGGCAGGCCCTTCTTGCGGGACATCCAGACATTGCCCAGGACGCAGGAGAAATTCTCGAACACGGCCTTGAAGTCGATGGCCCCGGCCTGTTCCAGCTCGGCGGAGATGGGCGGGCCGGGCTTGGGCGCGAAACCCAGGGCCGGTTCGCGGTCGGAGTAGAACACGCCGACGGGCTCCTCGGCCCCGCCCAGGGCCTCCAGCAGTCCGTCGAGCCGTTCGCGCAGGTCGTTCATGGCCGTTCTCCTCAAGGGGTTCAAGGACTGTTCGACGTCCGCCGCGACGGGAGGGCCTCAGGTCCAGCCCGTGGGCGGGCCCGGCGGCCCCTCCAGTCGGTCCAGCAGGTTCTCCAGCACTCCGCAGGCCCCGTCCAGGCCCGCGTCGTCAAGGCCCTTGGCCAGGGTCGTGCCGCGCCGGGACCAGACCGCGCCGATCTCCTCCAGGGTCGCCCGGCCCAGCGGAGTCAGGGAATAGACCGGGGCCCGGGCGTCCGCCGGGTTCTCCCGGCGCTCCAGCAGGCCGCGCTCCGCGAGGATTCGGGCCTGCTTGGCCGCGGCCTGGCGGCTCATGCCCATGCGCCGCCCCACTGCCGCCGCCGTGGCGGAACCTTCGGCCAGGCTCACCGCGCCAAGCGCCTTCCATTGCGCGGCCGTGACGCCCCAGGGCGCGGCCAGCCGGTCGCCGTCGCGGGTGATGGCCTGCTGCGCCCGGAAGACCAGCAGGGTCAGCCGCGACAGCGGGGTGAGGGATGCCGTCGGTTGCATGGTTTTGACACTGCCTTATCGACAACCAGTTGTCAACCGGCTTCGCCGGTTTTCAGAAAGGCGAAGAGGGACGAATACAAGAGCTTCTCCACCTTTCCATGAATCGACGAAGCCGGGGGCCGCATCGGACGGATGCGGCCCCCGGTTGCGGAGGGGAGGGGGAGAGGAGATTTTGTCGCGGCCGGGGACGCGGCCCGGTGTTCAGAGAGGCGGAACAGCCCAGCCGCCCTCTTTCTCAACCGTCTTCTAAAGTGCGGCGAAGCCGTCCGTCTTCCATGAAGACGATTTCGTCGGCCAGGGCGGCCCATTCCTGGTCGTGGGTGACCATGACCACGGCCAGCCCTCCGTCGGCCAGGGCGCGCAGGAGCTCCATGACGCCCCGGCCGGTGGCCTTGTCCAGGCTGCCGGTGGGCTCGTCCGCGAAGAGCACCCGGGCGTCCTTGACCAGGGCCCGGGCGATGGCCACGCGCTGCTGCTCCCCGCCGGAGAGCGCTCCGGGCAGGCGGTCCTCCTTGCCGGAGAGCCCGACCCGCGCCAGACAGGCCCGGGCGCGGTCGCGCTGGGCTCCGCTCACGGAACGGAAGCCGGTCATGAACGGCAGGAGGGTGTTCTCCAGGGCCGTGAGGTAGGGCAGGAGGTGGTGCTGCTGGAAGATCACGGCGAAGTCGCGGCGGCGCAGGGCGTCGATGGCGGATTCCGGCAGGTCGGCGAGGTCCGCGCCGCGCCAGGTGAGGCCGCCCGCGTCGGGCCGGGTCAGGGTGGAGAGCACGTTGAGCAGGGTGGACTTGCCCGAGCCGGAGCGGCCCACCACGGCGATGAAGCGGCCCTCGGGCACGTCCAGGGAGACCCCGCGCAGGGCCGGGGCGTCCAGCCCGCCGGAGCGGAAGGTCTTGGCGATGTCGATGGCGCGGAGCACGGGTCGGACCTCCTAGAGGGACACCAGGGCCTGGGAGGGGTCCACGCGCGACGCCTTCCAGGCCGGGAAGAGGGACGAAAGCACGCTGACCAGGGAGATGGCCGCCGCGGTCAGGGCCAGGGCCGCGAGGCTGAAGCCCGGGGTCACGCCCTCGGCGTGCAGGGCCGAGAGGATCGGCCCGGTGGCCGTGAAGCCGAACAGGTGGCCCGCCAGTCCCGAGGCCAGGCCCAGGAGCAGGGCCTCGAAGCTGAACAGGGAGAACACCGCCCCCCGGGAGAAACCCAGGGAGCGCAGCAGGCCGATCTCGCGCACCCGCTCGTTGACCGAGGAGAGCATGCTGGCCGCGACCATGGCGCAGGCCGTGAGCAGGATGACCAAGCTCACCGCCAGGGCCATGTTCTTCACGAAGTGCACGGAATACATGCGCTGCTCCACCACCTGGCGCAGGGCCTTGACCTCGGTGTGGGGCAGGGCGGCGGCGAGCTGGGCCACGATGTCCTCGATGGGGCACCCGGCGCAGAGCGCGGCCACCTCCAGGAGGTTGGCCTTGCCCGGCAGCCCGGCCAGGGACTGGGCCAGGGGCAGGGTGGCGAAGGCCGCGTTGTCGTCGTCCCCGCCGGTTTCGGCCAGCACGCCGGACACGGTCAGGTCGCGGCCGGATATGCGCACCGCGCCGCCCGGGGCCAGGGGCCCGGCGGCTCCGCCCAGGCGGACGGCCGCATGGGAGCCGAGCAGGATCTGGGAGTCCGAGGCGGGCCAAGTCCCGGTCAGGCTCCAGTAGCCCTTGAGCAGCCGCTCCCGGTCGAAACGCACGCCGACCACGGCCAGGGCCGTGCCGTCGGACTCGGCCGGGACCACCAGCTTGGGCGCGACCACGCTCACGTTCTCGCGCAGGGCGAGGCCGTCGATGGCCTTCTGGGCGGCGGCCTCGTCCAGGTACTCCAGGCCGTAGAGCATGTCGCCCAGGGCCAGGCCGCCGTAGCTCACGGTGAGCTTTTCCGATCGCGGGGTCACGAGGATGTTCGCGCCGTAGGCCGTGAGCTTTTTTTCGAGACTTTCGCCGACCACCCGGGAAACCCCGAAGAGGGCCGTGATGGCCGCCACGCCCAGGGTCAGGACCAGGGCCAGGAGCAGGTTCTTGAGCGGTTTGCGCCGCAGGTTGCGCAGCGGGATGGTGCAGAGGTTCATCTGTGCGCGGTCCTAGAAGTATCCGGCTCCGGCGGCGATGTCCGCGACCCTGATGACCAGATCGCCGCCCTCCACCGTCCGGTGCAGGGGCGCGGGATTGCAGCCGCCCTTGACCTCGTTGATGCGCGCGATGTGGAAGCGTTGGCCGCAGTTGTTGCAGACCATGTGTTCGCCGTCCTGGGAATAGCCCTTGCGCTCGGCGTAGCACACGTCGCAGGCGTCGAAGGCCGCCCGGGTCACGCCGTCGCGGCTCTGGACCACGAAGAAGGGCACGTTCTTGCCGTCCAGGTTCAGGGCGTAGCGACGGGCCGCGCCGTCTCGGAACTGGTCCAGGGACAGGCGCACCACGCCGTTGTCGGGCTGGACCATGCGCGGGCCGGTTTCGAAGAGGCCGAAAAAGGCGTGGGCCACGCCCGCCATCCCGAGGATGAGCAGGAGCAGGGTGAAGCGGAGGAGAAAACGTTTGGTCATCTGACGCCTCCGGGGGCGGGGGGGGAGATGTGGACGGAGGCCGGGAAAGCTCCCGGCCCGCCGTCCGAAGGGGCGTCTACCAGCGGCCGCAACCGCCGCCGGCGCCCATGCCGTAACCGTGGCCGTAGCCGTGGCCGTAGCCCATGCCGGAGCCGCGACCGTAACCCATGCCGTAGCCGCGGCCGGGGCCCATCTCGATGCCGGTCTCCTTCTCGACCTTGGCCCGGAAGGCCTCGCCCTGGTCGAAGAGCTTGCCGCGCAGGGTGGTGATGTCCTTGGCCAGGGTGCGCACGGCGTTCAGGTCCGGGCTCTGCTGACGCTCAACGGCGTCCAGCTCGGCCTGCTTGACGAAGAGTTCGTCGCGCAGGGGCTGCACGGCCTTGCGGTGCTCGGCGAAGAGCTTGTCCACGGCGGCTCGCTTCTCGGGGGTGAGCTGTGTGTACTGGTCCATCATGCCGTAGCCGGGGCCTCTTCCGTACATGCCGTGTCCAGGGCCTCCGAAGGCGTAGGAAGCGGCGGCCAGGCCGAGCACCATGCTCAGGGCCAAACCCACGTACCAGGCGGAACGGGTGGCGGTCTTCATCGTGAAATCCTCCTTGGCCGGGTGAGCGGCCGTTTGTTTTGTCCTGGATGAAGCATGGACCGTGCCAACGATAAAAATTAAATAATATCAATGGATAAGAATATCATATGCGAAGCACGATGTGCAATATCCAGCACATGAATTCATGCAACATTCTGCACATTGCGCTGGTTCGGACGGGAACGGGCGAAGAAGGGGAGGACGGCGCTCCGGAGGACGTGGGAGGAAAGACGCATGCCGATGGTCCTTAGCGGCCGCGACGCGGGCGGCCGGGGAGGTGCGCCCCAGGGGTGACGAACGATGTTCACGTCCCGGGGACGTCCGGCCGGAGCCCACCGTCTCGGGGGCTCGGGAAGAATGACGCTCGCGGCTCGGAATCCCTCCCGCACCATCGGGAAATCCCGGAAAACGGATTGACCTTTTGCCTTTCGTCTGAAATAAGGGCGGTGTTCAACCGTGTGAGATTTCACGACCTCCGACACGAAAAATACTGACGACGCGGACGCGGGCCTTCGGGCGCCGCGGCTGCGGTGGCGCGATATGGCACGGACCGAGGATCAACGGCGTTTGCCCCTCCTGGAGCAGCTCGCATCCCAGGAGGAGCCGCTGGTGACCCGCTGGGTGGAGCTTATTTTCGGCACCTACCCGGCGGAGACGCAGAAGGTCTGGAAGGCCAACCGGGATCTCTTCGAGAATCCGGTGGGCCAGGCCATCCGGGCGACCGCGGCCGAGGTCTTCTCCCTGCTTCTGTCCTGGGAGGACGCCGACGCCCTGTGCGCCGCGCTGGACCGTCTGGTGAAGATCCGGGCGGTGCAGGATTTCGCGCCGTCGGAAGCCTTGAGTTTCGTTTTTCTGTTGAAGAAGGCCCTGCGCGAGGCCCTGGCCGACGAACTGTCGGCCCAGGGGCGGCTGGCCGAGCTTCTGGCCTTCGAGACCCGGGTGGACAACATGGCCCTGCTGGCCTTCGACGTCTACTTCCGGGACCGCAAGCAGATCTATGAGCTGCGGGTGAAGGAGATCAAGCTCGCCCACCGCAACATCATGCGCAAGGCGGGTCTCGTGCTGGACGTCGCGGCCGAAGAGGCCGTCAAGGCATAAGTGGAGGGCCCGGGGCGGGCCGAACACTCAAACGAGGTGACGGGAGATGAATGCATTGTACTCGCTGGTTTTCGTCTTTGCCTTGGTGCTGATCCCGTTGATCGGGGTCGGGGCGGCAAAGCTGAACGTCTTCTTCGGCATTTGCATCCCCTCGACGGCGCTCCTCGTCTTTTTGGCGGGGTTCGTCTGGAAGGTGTATGGCTGGGCCAAACGCCCGGTGCCGTTCCGCATCCCCACCACCGGCGGCCAGCAGGAACCCTATGACCCCACGCTGTTCAAGCAGAACAAGTGGGACAACCCCTCCACGGGTCCGCAGACGTTCATGCGGATGCTCCTGGAGGTGCTCTGCTTCCGTTCGCTGTTCCGCAACACGGCCGTGAAGCTGGACGTGAAGAACAACGTCGTGGCCTACGCCTCTTCCAAGTGGCTCTGGCTCTTCGCCATCTTCTTCCACTACTCCTTCTTCATCATCGTGGCCCGGCACATGCGACTGTTCCTGGCCTCCGTGCCGCTGCCCATCGAGTGGCTGGAGTTCGGCGACGGCATCATGCAGATCGGCATTCCCCGGATGTACATGAGCGACATCCTCATCCTGGCCGGCCTGTTCTTTCTCCTGGCCCGCCGCCTGGCCGATCCGAAGATCCGCTACATCTCCCTGGTCAACGACTTCTTCCCGCTGTTCCTGCTCCTGGGCATCTCGCTCTCGGGCATCTACATGCGCTACTTCGCCAAGGTCGACGTCGTGGCCATCAAGGAGCTGGTGGTCAGCGCCCTGCAGTTCAACTACAAGATTCCCGCGGGCATCGACAACAGCTTCTACGTCCATCTCTTCCTGGTGAGCGTGCTGCTGGCTTACTTCCCCTTCTCCAAGCTCATGCACGCGGGCGGCGTCTTCCTCTCGCCCACGCGCAACCTGCCCAACGACACGCGCATGAAGCACCACGAGAATCCCTGGAACGACAAGGGCATCATGCCGCACAGCTACGAACACTACGAGGACGACTTCCGCGAGCCCATGTACGAGGCCGGCCTGCCCCTGGAGAAGCTGCCCGAGGGCGCCGAGGAAGAGGCCAAGGCTTAAGCGAAGCTCAACACAGCACCCGGAGAGAGAAACGATATGGCCAAGTTCTCCAAGAAACCGATCGAGTTGTTGCAAAGCATCGACTACACGCCGCCGCGCACGGACTGGATGTCGACGCCCAATGACTTTTCCATGGGCCGCTGGGCCTACCCGGCCAAGCCCGAGAAAGTCGAATACCTCATGCACGAGCTGCCCGGAGTGTTCGCCAACCCGCGCGAGTGGAGCCCGGGCGACGTGGACTGGAAGCTGCCCTCCAACTGGAAGGACATCGTCCACGAGGGCTTCAAGGAACGCCTGGACAAGTACCGCTCCCTCAAGCTCTTCATGGACGTCTGCGTGCGCTGCGGGGCCTGCGCCGACAAGTGCCACTTCTTCATCGGCTCCGGCGACCCGAAGAACATGCCCGTGCTGCGCGCCGAGCTGATGCGCTCGGTCTACCGCAAGGACTTCACCCTGGCGGGCAAGATCCTCGGCAAGCTCACCGGCGCCCGGGTCATGGAAGAGGACGTGCTCAAGGAGTGGTTCCTCTACTTCTACCAGTGCACCGAGTGCCGCCGCTGCTCGCTCTTCTGCCCCTACGGCATCGACACGGCCGAAGTGACCATGATGGCCCGCGAGCTGCTGCACCTCTGCGGCATCAACATCAACTGGATCCTCGAGCCGGTGGCCAACTGCAACCGCACCGGCAACCACCTCGGCATCCAGCCCCACGCCTTCAAGGACATCGTCGACTTCATGCTCGACGACATCGAGACCATCACCGGCAAGCGCGTGAAGTGCCCGCTGAACGAGAAGGGTCATGAGGTCATCTTCATCACCCCCTCCGGCGACGTGTTCGCCGACCCGGGCATATACACCTTCATGGGCTACCTGATGCTCTTCGACGCCATCGGGCTCGACTTCACCATGAGCACGTACGCCTCCGAGGGCGGCAACTTCGGCCTGTTCACCAACGCCGACATGATGAAGAAGCTCAACGCCAAGATGTACGCCGAGGCCAACCGCCTGGGCGCCAAGTGGATTCTGGGCGGCGAGTGCGGACACATGTGGCGCGTGATCAACCAGTACATGGACACCATGAACGGCTACCTGCAGGGCCCCCAGATGCGCACCCCGGTGAACCCGATCACCGGCACGGTGTTCAACAACGCCAAGCAGACCAAGATGGTGCACATCGCCGAGTTCACCGCCGACCTCATCAAGCACGGCAAGCTGAACCTGGACAAGAAGCGCAACGACTACATCCGGGCCACCTTCCACGACTCCTGCAACCCCGCGCGCGGCATGGGCATGCTGGAAGAGCCCCGCTACGTGCTGAAGAACGTCTGCAACCACTTCTACGAAATGCCCGAGAACACCATCCGCGAGCAGACCTTCTGCTGCGCGGGCGGTTCGGGCCTGAACACCGACGAGATCATGGAAATCCGTCTGCGCGGCGGCCTGCCGAGAGGCAACGCCCTGCGCTACGTGCAGGAGAAGCACGGGGTGAACACCATGGCCTGCGTCTGCGCCATCGACCGCGCCACCCTGATCCCCCTGGCCGACTACTGGGCCCCGGGCGTGCGCATCTCCGGCCTGCATGAGCTGGTGGCCAACGCCCTCATCCTGGACGGCGAGAGCGAGCGGACCATGAACCTCCGCCAGGAGGAATTCGAGGAACTGTTTGCCCAGGAGGAGGAATAAATGAAACTGTACAACGGCGGGAGCATCCTGGCCGGCCTGGTCGTCTTCCTGGGCCTGGTCACCATCCCCCTCTGGTTCAACGTCGGCGCCAAGGCGTACTCCCAGCCCCAGGTGAAGCTGCCGGCCAAGGAAAAGGAATGCATCGAGTCCAAGGAGTTCATGCGCAAGGAGCACATGCAGCTGCTCAACGACTGGCGCGACTGGGCGCTGCGCGAGGGCAAGCGCACCTACATCAACTCCAAGGGCAAGGAATACAACATCAGCCTCCAGAACACCTGCATGAAGTGTCACGACAACAAGGCGGAGTTCTGCGACAAGTGCCACAATGACCAGGCGGTCGTCCCTTACTGCTGGGACTGCCATACTCAGCCGGAGGGGTTGAAGAAATGAACCAGAGCAGAAGACACTTCCTCAAGTTCGCGGGACTGACCGCCGTGGGGCTGTGCGCTGGCGCCTCCGGCGTGCTGGCCTCCTCGGGCGGCGGCTCCCCGGCCAAGCCGAACAAGGAGACCCTGCACGCCACGCAGTGGGCCATGGTCATCGACACCCGCAAGCTGAACACGGACGAAGCCATCGCCCCCCTGGCCGCGGCCTGCCACGCCCTGCACAACGTGCCCGACGTGCCCACCAGACAGAACGTGAAGTGGCTCTGGGCCGCATCCATGGAGGAAGCCTTCCCGGACTTCCCCAACAAGTATCAGAGCCCCGAGGTGGAGCACCGGCGCGTGATGCTGCTGTGCAACCACTGCGAGAACCCTCCCTGCGTCCGCGTCTGCCCCACCCAGGCCACCTACAAGCGGCCCGACGGCATCGTGACCATGGACTACCACCGCTGCATCGGCTGCCGCTACTGCATGGCGGGCTGCCCCTTCGGCGCGCGCAGCTTCAACTTCGGCGAGCCCCGGGAACACCTGGACCTGGCCAAGCTGAACAAGGAATACCCCACGCGGATGCGCGGCGTGGTCGAGAAGTGCACGTTCTGCGTGGAGCGTCTGGAAGTGGGCAAGCTGCCCGCCTGCGTGGAGGCCTCCAACGGCGCCATCCACTTCGGCGACCTGTCCGACGAGAACTCCCCGGCCCGCAAGGCGCTCCGGGAGAACTACACCATCCGTCGCAAACCTTCCCTCGGCACCGAGCCGAGCGTGTACTACATCATTTAGGGGGCGGCTATGCTGGAACGTGTTCTCAAGGGAAGTCCCAAATACTACGGCTGGGTGGCCCTGCTGCTCGCCATCATCGGCGTCGGCGGCGCGGTCTACGTGATGCAGCTCATGCAAGGCCTGAAGATCACCGGCATGAGCCGCGACGTGTCCTGGGGATTCTACATCGCCCAGTTCACCTACCTCGTCGGCCTGGCCGCCTCGGGCGTCATGATCGTGCTGCCCTACTACTTCCATCACTATAAGAAATTCAAGCACATGGTCATCTTCGGCGAGTTCATGGCCATCGGCGCCGTGGTCATGTGCCTTGGCTTCATCGTGGTCGACATCGGCCAGCCGCAGCGGATGCTCAACGTGCTCCTGCATCCCACGCCGAACTCCATCCTGTTCTGGGACATGGTCGTGCTCAACGGCTACCTGCTCCTGAACATCGTGGCCGGCTGGGTCAGCCTGGAGTCCGACCGCCTGCGCCTGCCGCATCCCAAGTGGCTCAAGCCCGTGGTCTACGTCTCCATCATCTGGGCCTTCTCCATCCACACGGTGACGGCCTTCCTGTACCAGGGCCTCCCGGGCCGCCACTACTGGCTCACCGCCATCCTGGCCGCCCGCTTCCTGGCCTCGGCGTTCTGCTCCGGCCCCGCCATCCTGATGCTGGTCATGCTCGTCACCGAGCGGGTGACCAGCTTCAAGATGCCCAAGGACGGCATCCGCACCCTGGCCAAGATCATCACCTACGCCATGTGCGTGAACGTCTTCTTCTTCCTGTTGGAAGTGTTCACGGCGTTCTACTCCAACATCCCGGGCCACATGCACTCCATCGCCTACCTCTTCGTGGGCGCGCATGGGCACACCGAGTTGGTGCCCTGGATGTGGACCTTCGCGATCCTGGCGGTGACCAGCCTGGCGCTGCTCATCCCGCCGCAGCTTCGCGACAACCACAAGCTGCTGCCGTACTCCCTGGCCATCCTGGTGGTCGCCACCTGGATCGACAAGGGCCTGGGCCTCTTGATCGGCGGCTTCAACCCCAACCCCTTCGAGCAGATCTCGCCCTACTGGCCCACCGGCCCCGAGCTGATGATCTCGCTCATGGTCTACGCCACCGGCGCGCTCGTGGTGACCTTCCTGTTCAAGATCGCCACGGACGTGAAGAAGGAACTGGGCGTGGCCCAGAAGCTGCCCTGTGGCTGCTCCTCCGAGGACGGCTGCAAGTGCGCCGGCGAGGCCGAGGCCGCCTAGCCGCCCCGACCCCGACGCCTGAAACGAAAAGGCCCGCTCCGAAAGGAGCGGGCCTTTTTTCGGTCATGGGAGTGATGATTTTTCCGGGGGCTCAGCCCTGGTCCAGGTCCACCAAATGCACGGGGTAGTCGCACTCGTGCCGATAGCCGAGCTTGAGCGCCAAGGCCAGGGATTCGGGATTGGCCGCATCCCAGCCGGGGAAGATTCCCCGCTCGCGGCAGGCGAGGATGAGCCGGGCCGCGCAGGCCGCGGCCAAGCCCCGGCGGCGGTACCCGGGCAACGTGGCGATCTCGATTTCGATGCCGTCGTCGAACACGGTGTACGACGACGCCCCGCACACCGGGCGGCCGTTGTCCAGAACCAGAAAACCGATGCCGCGCAGCGCGTAATCCTCCCAGGAGGTGAACTGGGAGCAGAAGTCGGCGGACCAAGGCTCCCGAAGCACGCATGCGTGGTGCTCCCGGCCTAGGGGCGCCAGTTCAAGCCCTTCGGGCAGTCGCGCGATGCAGGCCCGCAAACGTTCAGGGTCGAAGAACCCCCAGTCGTGCCTCAGGGCGTGGCGCAGGCTCCGCTGGAAACGGCCGGGATGCGCCGCCTCGATGAGCGCGGCCCAGTCCGGGGCCGGCGGGATCATGATGCAGAACGGCGTCGTGTAGGAGGCGGGCAGCGCGCGCACCATGCACCCGGCGTCCGGGGAGCGGCTGTCCCCGGCGAAGAGCGCGACATCACCGGTCAGGATGCGGGCGCAGGTGGGGTTCGGCAGGCGGTCGGCCCAAGCCTTGCCCATGTGCCCTTGCAGGCAGGTCCAGGTGAAGGTGTGCCGGTTTGCGGCGAAGAGCGGGGCGAGAGCGGGCAGGTCCGGCGGGTCGACCAGGAGCATGTTGGTTATTCCCTCACCCCGACCGTGAATCCCGGCAGGATGCTCCGCATCCTTTCCAGGAGCTCTGCTGGCATGTGGGCCCGGCCCGAGGCGGACAGGGCCTCGTCCTCGCAGCCCGTGGGCTGGAAGGCCTGGATGATCCATTCGCCGCTCTTCAGGGGCGACAGTTCGCGGGCCAGGTCCAGGAGCTCGTCCTCCGAAAGAACGTCCGGATGCCAGGTGGTGCGGAGTTCGAGCGCGGCTGGACTCCGGCGCAGCAGCCCGAGGCTTTCCCAGGCGGCGTCCGCGCTGCCGTCCTGGCCCGTGATGCGGGCGTAGGCCGCGCGCGGGGCCTTCAGGTCGAGCCCGGCCCAGTCCACCAGCGGCAGGACGTGTTCCAGGGCCGCCGGGGCCATGCCCGAGGTGTGCAGGCCCACGCGGAAGCCCAGGCCGCGCGCTTCGCGCATGGCCTCCAGCAGGCCGGGCCAGAGTAGGGGCTCGCCGCCGGAAAAGACCACCGCATCCAGCAGACCGCTACGGGTGCGCAGCCAGTCGAGGACGTGGCCCCAGGTCCGTTCGTCGGGGTCGCGCGCGCCCGCGTCGCGCAGGGCCGCGTTTTGGCAGTAGGGGCAGCGCCAGGGACAGCCGCGCAGAAAGACCACGGCGGCCAAAACGCCGCCGGGATAGTCCACGCTGCTGAGCGGCGTGACCCCGGCCACCGTCAGTCCGGCCGCCGGGGGGTGACTCACGCAAGGGCCTCCTGGGCGGGCTCGTTGAAGCAGACCCGCTCGTCGTACTCGCCCTTCTTGCCGATGTTGAAGGCCGAGCGCGGCCGGTAGTAGCCCATCACCCGGGTCCATATCTCGCAGGGCTGGATCGTGCCCGCGGCCTTGCAGGTGGGGCAGGTCTCCTGCTCCCCGTTCAGGTAGCCGTGGGAGGGGCAGATGGAGAAGGTCGGCGTGATCGTGATGTAGGGCAGGGCGAAGCGCGCCAGGGACTTGCGCACCAGGGCCTTGCAGGCCGCCGCGCTGGAGATCCGCTCACCCATGTAGAGGTGCAGCACCGTGCCGCCGGTGTACTTGCGCTGGAGCGTCTCCTGGCGGGACAGGGCCTCGAAGGGATCGTCGGTGAAACCCACGGGCAGCTGGCTGGAGTTGGTGTAGTAGGGCTGGTCCTCGGTTCCGGCCTGGAGGATGTCCGGGTAGCGGCGGCGGTCCTCCTTGGCGAAGCGGTAGGTGGTGCCCTCGGCCGGGGTGGCCTCCAGGTTGAAGAGGTGTCCGGTCTCCTCCTGGAAGGTGGTGATCCGCGCCCGCACGTGATCCAGGAAGCGCACGGCCATTTCGTAGCCCGCCTCGGTGGTGATGTCCTCGGCGTCGTCGGTGAAGTTGCGGACCATCTCGTTCACGCCGTTGATGCCGATGGTCGAGAAGTGGTTGCGCAGCGAACCCAGGTAGCGCTTGGTGTAGGGGAAGAGCCCGGCGTCCATGCGGCGCTGGATCTCCTTGCGCTTGATCTCCAGGCTCACGCGGGAGGTTTCCAGCAGGGCGTCCAGGGCGGCGTAGAGGCCCACGCGGTCGCCCTTGTGGCGGTAGCCCAGGCGCGCGCAGTTGATCGTGACCACGCCCAGGGAGCCGGTCTGCTCGGCGCTGCCGAAGAGGCCGTTGCCGCGCTTGAGGAGTTCGCGCAGGTCGAGCTGGAGGCGGCAGCACATGGAGCGGACCATGTTCGGCTCCAGGTCGGAGTTCACGAAGTTCTGGAAGTAGGGCAGGCCGTACTTGGCGGTCATCTCGAAGAGCAGGTCGACGTTGGGCCCGTCCCAGGGGAAGTCCTTGGTGATGTTGTATGTCGGGATGGGGAAGGTGAAGACCCGGCCCTTGGCGTCGCCCGCGGTCATGACTTCGATGTAGGCCCGGTTGATCATGTCCATCTCGGGCTGGAGATCGCCGTAGGTGAAGGGCATCTCCTGGCCGCCGATGACCGGGTGCTGGTCCTTGAGGTCGTCGGGACAGGTCCAGTCGAAGGTCAGGTTGGTGAACGGGGTCTGGGTGCCCCAGCGCGAGGGCACGTTCAGGTTGTAGATCAGCTCCTGGATGCACTGGAGCACGTCGTCATAGGGCAGTTTGTCCTTGCGCAGGAAGGGGGCCATGTAGGTGTCGAAGGAGCTGAAGGCCTGGGCCCCGGCCCATTCGTTCTGGAGCGTGCCGAGGAAGTTGACGATCTGGCCCACGGCGCTGGAGAGGTGCCGGGGCGCGGTGGCCTCCACCTTGCCGGGCACGCCGTTGAGTCCCTCGGTGAGCAGGGTGCGCAGGGACCAGCCCGCGCAGTAGCCGGAGAGCATGTCCAGGTCGTGGATGTGCAGGTCGCCGTCGCGGTGGGCCCGGCCGACCTCCGGGGGATAGACGTGGTTCAGCCAGTAGTTGGCCGTGACCTTGCCGGAGACGTTCAGGATCAGCCCGCCCAGGGAATAGCCCTGGTTGGCGTTGGCGTTCACGCGCCAGTCGTGGCGGTCGAGATATTCGTTCACCGAGGCGGCCACGTCCACCACGGTCTTCTTGTCCTGGCGCAGCTTGGCTCGCTGCTCGCGATAGACGCTGTAGGAGCGCATGGTCTTGAAGTGGTTGGCCGAGATGAGGGCCTGCTCCACGGCGTCCTGGATGCGCTCGATGTCCGGCGTGCCGCCCGCGTAGCGGTGGGAGAGCACCTTGACCACCTGCGCGGTGAGCAGCCGGGCCTCGTCCTCGGCGAACTCGCCGGTGGCCGCGCCCGCGCGGCGGATGGCCGAGACGATCTTGTCGGCGTTGAAGGGGATCACCGAGCCGTTGCGCTTGCGGACGTGGGTGGGCGGGGTCACCGGGCGCAGGGGCACGAGCCCGGCCGCGCGGACGGCTTCGAGGTTGGGGGTGTCGGAGGCGAGGATTTCAGCGGATTGCGGCATTCGTACAGCTCCAAGTTGTTCGTGCGATGAGGATGCCTGTTCGTGTCGGTCGGCGGACCGGGCGCGGACTCGGCCGGAAGGTCGGAGGAGGTGACGGAGGGTGGCCGCCGGAAGCGGTTCGTCCGCCGCAACGCCCCCTCGGGCCTTCGCGCCGCGCCGTCCGCGCCGGGCGCGAACGGAAACCGGCAGGTCTTCGGACTCGCGGGCGTTGCGGCCTTCCGCCGCCTTCCTCCTCCCCGGACTTCCCGGCCAAGGCCAGTGTCGTTCGAGCGGGGAGTCGTTCCCGTTCACCGCTGCGGGGCAGTCCCGGAGTTGCGCCGGGTTCCCTTTTCACCCGGAGGTCATCCGGGCACCGATTCGGATCGCAGTATGGAAGGAGACGTGGTTTTTGTCAACTGAGACTGGTTCCTAACTAATTATTTAACATGCTTATATTATAGAATTAATTTTTATCACCAGAGCAGTGGAAAAGCCCCTCCGAGCGGCTCGGCTCCTGGCTTGTCGGACTTCACGGTTGCGGGCCGCAAATTTTCTAGAGAAAATTTGGAAATCGATACGGAGGCTCGTGGAGGCGATATTCCGGAGCGGACGGCGGCGGCATTGTTGCTACGAATTTAAAATTCGTATACGAAAATTGCGCATGAAAAACACAAATAATCGTATCCTGGTGCTGGGAGTGGGCAACATCCTGCGCAGCGACGAAGGGGTGGGCGTGCGCGCCGTGGAGAAGCTGGCGCGGGAGTATGTCTTCTCGGAGAACGTGACGCTTCTGGACGGCGGCACCCAGGGCATGCTGCTCATGGGCCCGATCATGGAGGCCGACGTTCTGGTGGTGGCCGACGCCGTGCTCGGCGGCGGGGAGCCCGGCTCCATCTACCGGCTCACGGGCGCGGACCTGCCGCTGCGCATCGATCCGGGCAAATCCCCGCACCAAGCCGATCTCCTGGACACCCTGACCTACTGCGACGTGCTCGGCGCGCTGCCGGAGCTGGTGGTCCTGGGCGTGGAGCCCCAGGACATGGACGGCGTGGGCCTGGAACTGACGCCCGTGGTGGCCCGTCGGCTGCCGGACCTAGTCCGTCTTCTGCTGCGCGAGATCGAGCGCCTGGGCGGGGCCTGGTCCCCGGCGGAGCGCGATGCCGAGGCCTTGGGCGCGGGCTGATGATCCGGTCCCGCCGAGACTGGTTGCACAAATAAGAAGGGGCCCTTTTGGGGCCCCTTCTTACGGAGAGAGAGGAGTTTGGGAAGGAAACGTGTGACTGGGTGAGGCTCGCTGTGCTGTGCCTGTTGATTCGAAGATATGCGAGTCCCGTGCCAAAATATGCTAAACACTGGAATAATTGGATTTCACAAATTATTGTGTGTTGCCGACCTGCGCTGTGCGTGCAATGTGCTGCACAAGTGTTGCACTTGTGTCTGCACATATGTGCAACCGGATCGGCTTCATTGCACGGACGACGGGCCGTCAACCCAGGAGGGCGTAGAGCGCGGCCACCAGGGCCAGGGTCGCGGCGCGCAGGGCCTGGTTGTGCAGGATGAGGCGCACGGCCAGGCGGGTCTTGAAGATTCCGGCGTAGTAGGGGAACTGGTGGCGCACCGCGCGCATGGGCGTGGAGAGGATGGCTCCCACCAGGAGCGCCAGGACCATCTCCTTGACGCTCAGGGCCCCGGCGGTGAGCAGGGCCCCGGCCGCGGCGAAGCCCGCCGTGGTCTCCGCCGCCAGTTGGAAGGCCACCACGCCCACGGCCTCGGGCGGCAGCCAGGAGAGCAGCGCGCTGTGGCTCATGGCCGACTCGACCATGTCGAACACTCCCCAACGCTTGAGGAAGAAGAACAGCGTGTAGACCGGCACGGTGATGAAGATGAGCCGGGGCAGGCGCTTCTTGAAGCGCTCCACTGTCTTGCGCAGGGCCGGTCCCAGGCCCTTGAAGCCGCCGTCGTTGAGCAGGCAGACCACACAGCCCTCGGGCAGGGGGGGCAGGGTGAGCCGTCCCCAACCCACGATGACCGCCGTGCGGATGAGCGCCGAGAGCACGGTCAGGCCCACGTAGACGAAGGCCGCCTCGCGCAGGAAGGGCACGGCCAGGGCCAGCACCGTGGGCAGGTGCAGGAAGTTGGTGGGCAGGCTGTTGAAGAGGTTGGAGAGAATCACCTCCCGCTCGTTCATCTTGCCCTGCTCGTAGGCTTCCGCCAGCATGGAGTTGGCCGCCGCGCCGGAGAAGAAGGCCATGCTGAAGCTGGCCCCGGAGATGTCCTGGAGCCGGGCCAGACGGATGAGCGGCGCGGCCACCTTGGCCACGGCCCGGGTCCAGTTCAGGGACTCGATGAGGTTGCCCACGAAGAGACCCACGCTCACCGCGGCGCAGAGGCGGAGGAGCGGCCAGGCCAGCCCGTTCCAGAGGACGTGTGCGTTCAGTTCCATGCGCGGCGGGTCAGTCCGTGAGCCGTTCCAGCTCCTTGGGGTCCATGCCGGTGGTCTGCTCCGGGCCCGGGAAGGCTCCCCGGCGGACCTCCTCGGCGTAGGCCCGCACGGCCTCCACCGCCGGCCCGAAGAGCTGGGCGTACTGTTTGACGAACTTGGGCACGAAGCGGTCGAACAGGCCGAGCAGGTCGTGGAAGACCAGAACCTGGCCGTCGGTGTCCGGACCCGCGCCGATGCCGATGGTCGGGACGGGCACGGCCTCGGTGATCCGCGCGGCCACCTCCCGGGGCATGGCCTCCAGGGTCAGGGCGAAGCAGCCCGCGTCGGCCAGGGCTCGGGCGTCCTCCAGGAGGATGCGCGCGGCCTCGGCGGTCTTGCCCTGGGCCTTGAATCCGCCGAAACCGGCGACGTGCTGGGGCGTGAGTCCGATGTGCCCCACCACCGGGATGCCCGAGGCGACGATGCCCCGCACCTGGGGCAGCACGGCCCGCCCGCCCTCCAGCTTCACGGCCCGGGTGTTTCCTTCCTTGAGGAAGCGCCCGGCGTTCAGCACGGCCTGCTCCACTCCCGCATGGTAGGACAGGAAGGGCATGTCGCCCACCAGCAGGGCGTGGCGCACGGCGCGCGCGGTGCAGCGGCAGTGATGGAGCATGTCCTCCATGGTCACGCCCAGGGTGTCGGGCAGGCCCATGACGACCATGCCCAGGGAGTCGCCCACGAGCACGAGGTCCGGCTCGGCGGCGTCCGCGATGCAGCCGGTGGCGTAGTCGTAGGCGGTGACGGCGACGATTTTCTCGCGGCCCTTGAGGGCCTGGATGTCGGGTGCGGTGAGTTGCTTGGACATGTGGCGTTCTCCTTCGGCCTGAAGGCCGGACCCGAAGCGTAGGTCCTGGGAAACCCCGCGTCAAGCGGGCGGAGGGCGCAAAAAAGGCCCGAACGCCGCGCGTCCGAGCCTGTGGGGGCTGGGAAACAGCCCTGAAGGTCACATGGGGGTGATGTTCTGGAGCACCCAGGCCACGCGGCCCACGATGCGGTCCTTCATGTCTCCCGCCGGGATGACGATGTCGGAATAGTCCTTCTCGGCGCGCAGGACGTACTCGCCGTTCTGGAAGTAGACCCGCCGGACGAGCAGGCCCTGCTTGGGGAAGTAGACGGCGCTGAAGTCGCCGTCCGGGCACTGCTTCTGGGCCGTGTCGATGCCCACGAAGGCGCCCCGGCAGATGATCGGCTCCATGCCGGTGGAGTCCATCTTGATGACCACGAGGCTGTCGCGGTGGAAGCTCTCGGGAATGGCCAGGTCGTCAACGGGCATGGGCTCCCAGGTCGGGCCGCCGTCCTTGGGCGCGGCCATGGAGCAGACCGGCACAACGCGGCTGCGGGAATGGGGCTTGCCGTAGGGAGCGGGAGCTTCGCGCAGCAGGGTGTCGGCGGCCACCTTGCCGCGGGTGGGGTTCAGGTAGACCGGTTCCGTGCCCTGGGCCAGCCAGTCGGGCGAGAGCCCGTGGCTGCGGAAGAGCTTGAGGAACCAGTCGGCGGGCACCGAGCAGCGGCGCTTGGCGTCCGATATGCTCGACTGCCGGACGTCCAGAACCTCCGCCAGCTGCACCTGGGTCCGCGCCCCGGTGGCCTTCTTGATGCGTTCGAGAACCTCGTTGAACCAGCGCTCGAGGTTTTCGTCGCACTTCTTCTTGTTCTTGGGCATATGCGCTCCCTTATCAGGTGGTGAATACTTGGTCACAACTAAATGCGTTGTTATATCTACCAACTTATAGTGCTTCTCTGTTGGTTGAAGCCCGTTGTTCCATCGATATGAATGCTTCCCCCTCTGTTGATTCCCAGCAAATGAGCTCACGCGAGACAGCAAACCCCTTCACTGTGATCCCCTCGCGCCTCTGCTTCCATCCGAATCTTTTGTCTGCTTCGTGTTCTCCTTCGCGAAAATAGAGGTCTAGTAGACAGAGCCTGTCCGAATGTCAAGAAAGCATTCGGGAACCGGCGGCGCGCCTTGCTCGAGCCGTTCCCATGAGAAAGAATATAGCAGATTTTTGAAGAGGGAAGTGAGCACCCGCTCAAATTCATGAAAAAATAATGTCCCCGGTAGTTGCTGGGAAATACGTGGCAAATGAGCCCGGCCAGGGCGCGGGGGCCGAACCGTGCTGTCGGAGGGGGGTGGGCCCGCGCCGCCCGCGCGCGGGGCGGGGGGAGCGCCTACATTCATGCCGTGCGAGGGCAGGGATGCCCGCGTTTGATGGAGAGAGGCTGGGAAGGGTTGAAAAAAGCCGCGCACCGTCCTTTGGTGAGCACGGTGCGCGGCGGAGAGGTGTTGGAATGCGTGTTCGTGCGGCTACTGGAAGTAGCGCAGGAACGGGCTGCCGGGAGTCAGGACCAGACGCGTGTTGTCCTTGAGCGAGGACTCGTACGCCTCGAGACTGCGCTTGAAGGCGTAGAACTCCGGCGACTGGCCGTAGGCCTCGGCGTAGGTCCGGGTGGCCTTGGCGTCGCCCTCGCCGCGGATGGTCGAGGCCTGGCGCTCGGCCTCGGCCAGGAGCACCGTGCGCTCCTTGTCGGCCTGGGCCCGGATCTTGGCGGCTTCCTCCTGGCCCTCGGAGCGGTACTGCTTGGCTTGGCGTTCGCGTTCGGCCTGCATGCGGCCGAAGATGGCCCGCTCGTTTTCGGGCGGCAGGTCGGTGCGTTTGATGCGCACGTCCACCACCAGGATGCCGTAGGGCGAGAGGAGTTCCTGCGACTGTCTGACCACCTGCTCCATGATCTCGGTGCGTTTCTCGGAAACCACCTCGATGAGCGTGTGGCGGCCCAGAGCCTCGCGCAGCGCGGCGTAGGTGATGTCGTCCAGCCGGGCCTGGGCCCCGGCCTCGGTGCGCACGGTCTGGTAGAAGAGCAGCGGGTCGGTGATGCGCCACTTGGTGTAGTGGTCCACCACCATGGCCTTCTTGTCTTCGGTGAGGATCTCCGCGCGCTTGGCGTCGTAGTCCAGGACGCGGGCGTCGAAGAAGGTCACGCTCTGCACCAGGGGCAGCTTGAAGTGCAGGCCGGGCTTGAGCGCGCCGGTCACGGGCTTGCCCAGTTGGACCACGATGGCCGTCTCGGTCTGATGCACCACGAAGGCGGTCTGGGTCAGAACCAGGAGCAGGAGGACCGCTCCGGCCACAAGGGCGATCTGTTTGTTGGTCATTGCTTCTTGCCTCCTTCCGGGGCGGGCGCGGGCCTGGCCGGCGAGAGGGCGGGCAGGGGCAGATAGGGAACGGTCTTCTCCAACGCCTTGTCCGTGAGCACGAGCTTTTCCGTGGCCGGATTGGCGAGAACGCGCTGCATGGTCTCCAGGTACAGGCGCTGGCGGGTCACGTCCTTGGCCTTGTTGTATTCGGTGAGCACGGCCAGAAAGCGCGAGGCCTCGCCCTGGGAGGTGCGGGTCACGCTTTCGCGGTAGGCCTCGGCCTCGTTGACGACGACCGCCGCCTGGCCCCTGGCCTTGGGCAGGATGTCGTTGCGGTAGGCGTCGGCCTCGTTGATGAAGCGGCTCTTGTCCTCGCGGGCGCTGGCCACGTCCTTGAAGGCCTCGATGACCTCGGCCGGGGGATGCACGTATTGCAGCTGCGCGGCCACCACCTTGATGCCCGCCTTGTAGCGGTCCAGGATGTCCTGCATGAGGTCGCGGGTCTGGATCTGGATTTCATCCTTGCCCGAGGTGAGCGCCGCGTCGATCTTGCTCTTGCCCATGATCTCGCGCATGGCCGCCTCGGCCGCGCCCCTGACCGCGCCCTCGGGGTCGGCCACGTTGAACAGGTAGGCCACGGGGTCGTTGACCAGGAACTGCACCGTGAACTGCACGTCCACGATGTTCTCGTCCCCGGTGAGCATGAGCGATTCCTCGGTCACCGGGCGGGTGGCCATCTGGGAGTCGCCCTGACGGCCGATGCTGCGGTAGCCGAACTCCAGCCTGCGGATGCGGGTGGTCTTGGGCGTCTGCGCGCTTTCCACGGGGAAGGGGATGTGGTAGTGCGGCCCAGGATCGGCCACGCGGTCGAAGGATCCGAAGCGGGTCACCACGCCCACTTCGTCCGGCTCCACGATGTAGATGCCGGAAAGCAGCCAAAGGCCCAGCACCACGAGCGCCAGTATTCGCGCCCCTGGAAGGCGGAACCCTTTGAACTGTTTGAATTTGTCGGTGATGTTACCCAGCTCGGGGCCCACGGGGCCGCCTCCGCGCTGACGCCGCTGTTGCTCTTGCAGTTTTTCCCAGTCCCAGCTCATAATGCGTCCATGCTAGCCACGGATGGCGGTCCAGGTCAAGGAAAGTCGTTCCGACCGCCTCCGAAACACGAGGATGACGGCATGATCGCTCTCAATCCCGGCGTGTTCCGCGCCTACGACATCCGGGGCCTGGTGGGCCGGGACCTGGACCCCGACTTCGCCGAGGAGCTGGGCCGCGCCTGCGGCACGCTCTTCACCCGCCGGGGGCTGACCCGGGCCGTCGCCGGTCATGACTGCCGCGCCACCTCGCCCGAGTACCTCGACCGTCTCTGCCTGGGGCTTTCCTCCGCCGGGGTGGACGTGATCACCCTGGGCCTGATCTCCACGCCGGTGCTCTATTACGCGGTGAAGCACTTCGGCCTCGAGGCCGGGGTCATGGTCACGGCCAGCCACAACCCGCCGGAGTACAACGGCTTCAAGGTCTGGTGCGGGGCCACCACCCTGCACGGCGAAGGCGTGACCGCCTTGTACGACCTCATGGCCGCCCGCGATTTCGTCCGGGCCGAGCGCCCCGGGCTGGTCTCGCGCCACGACGTGGTGCCCGCCTATCTGGAAGAGTTGTCGTCCCAGCTGACCCTCTCCCGGCCCCTCAAGGTCGTGGTGGACGGCGGCAACGGCGCGGCCGGGGAGATCACCGCGAGCCTGCTGGAATGCGTGGGCTGCGAGGTGATCCGCCTGTTCTGCGAGCCCGACGGAACCTTTCCCAACCACCACCCCGACCCCGTGGTGGAGGAGAACGCCCGCCGGCTCTCCGAGCTGGTTCGGCGCTCCGGCGCGGACCTCGGCGTGGGCCTGGACGGCGACGGCGACCGCATCGGGGCCGTGGACGAGACCGGGCGGCTCCTGTACGGCGACCAGGTTCTGACCCTCTACGCCCGGAGTCTGCTCCGTCGGCGGCCCGGCCAGACGGTCATCGGCGACGTGAAGTGTTCGCACCTGCTTTTCCGGGACATCGAGGAGCACGGCGGCGTGCCGGTCATGGCCGCCACGGGCCACTCGCTCATGAAGGCCAAGCTCATCGAGACCGGCGCGGCCCTGGCCGGGGAGATGAGCGGACACATGTTCTTCTCCGACCGTTTCTTCGGCTTCGACGACGCCTCCTACGCGGCCTTGCGGCTGGTGGAGGTGCTCGACGAGAACCCCGGCGTCCCCTTGTCGCGGCTCCTGGGCTGGCCGCGCACGGCCAACACCCCGGAGATGCGCGTGGACTGCCCCGAAGAGATCAAGTTCGCCGTGGTGGCCAAGGCCCTGGAGCACTTCCGCGACCTGGCCGCGCGCCACGGCTGGCGCCTGGACGACACCGACGGCGTGCGCCTGACCCTGCCCCGGGCCTGGGGTCTCGTGCGCGCCTCCAACACCCAGGCCGCCCTGGTCCTGCGCTTCGAGGGCGAGGACGCCCAGGCCCTGGCCCATGTCCGCGGAATCATGGAACCCGCCATCTCCGGCTTCGTCTCCGGCTTCGCCGGTTCATAGAAAGGCGAAGAGGCTTTTGCCTTTCTGGAAACCCCCGAAGGGGGCCGGCTTCGCCGGTTCATGGAAAGGCGAAGAGGCTTTTGCCTTTCTGAAGGGGGCTATGAATCACCCGAAGGGGGCAGGATGAGGAGATGGACGCCCTGGAGCGCCGCCAGGCGTTTCATGTCCAGCTGCTCCACGGCCCAGGGCGGCAGGAGAATGGTGCCCTGGAAGCCCTGTTCGATGCGCCGCCACATCTCGGTCTCGTCGCAGTGCAGGATGCTCTCGGCCGGGCAGAGGGCGAAGAACGGGCCGGGCACGGTCTCGCCGTTCCGGCGCAGCGCCAGCACGGGCCGTCCGCCGTGCGCGCGGTTGAGCAGGCAGTTCACCGCCTCGATGAAGGCGGCCTCGTCCACGGGTTTCTTCAGGGCCGCGTCGCCGCCCATGTCCGAGAGATCCGGCAGGGCCGAGACGACCATCACCGGGATGCCCGCGGTGCGGGGGTCGCGGCGCAGCAGGGCGATGGCCGTGCGGCCGTCCATGCCGGGCATCATGATGTCCATGATGATCAGGTCGGGCTGGTAGGCCCCGGCCTTCTTCACCGCCGACTCGCCGTCGAAGGCCTGGACCACCTCCAGACTCTGGGCTTCCAGGAGCTGGGTCAGGTAGGAGTTGACCGCGGGCTCGTCGTCGGCCACCAGGACCAGGGCCTTGTCCGTGCGCGCCCGGGTCTCCGCGGGAGGCGCGGGCTCGGGCTGGGTCTCGCGGGGAACGGGGTTGAGGGGCATCTCGATGATGAAGGTGCTGCCCCGGCCCACCTCGGACTCCACGTGGATGGTCCCGCCGTAGCGTTCCACGATCTGGCGGCAGATGGCCAGTCCGAGGCCCGTGCCCTGGGGCTTCTCGCGCAGGGTGTCGCTCAGGCGCACCTGATGGAACTTGTCGAAGATGCGTTCGCGGTCGACCTCGGGAACGCCCACGCCGGTGTCCTGGACCTCGGCGCGCAGGGTGTCGCCCGCGCGGAACACGCGCACCGTCACCGAGCCCGCGCGGGTGAACTTGGCGGCGTTGTGCAGGAGGTTGAGGAAGACCTGGACCATGCGGTCGAAGTCCAGGCGCATGGGCGGCAGGCCGGGCTCCACCTCGACCCGCAGCTCGAGGTTCGGGTTCTCCGCGAACTGGCCGCGCACGGCGGTCACGGCCCGCTCCACCACGGCCCCGATGAGGATGTCCGCGTCGCGCCAGTCCACGCGGCCGGACTCGATCTTGTTCAGGTCGAGCACGTCGTTGATGAGCCGGGTCAGGCGCTCGCCCTCGGAGCGGATGATCTCCAGGTTGTCCAGGATGCGGCGGCCCCGGCGGACGAGCTTGTCCTCGTTTCCGGCCAGGGCCTGGAAGTGGTTGGCGAAGTCGCGGCTGATGAGCTTGGCGAAGCCGAGCACCGAGGTGAGCGGGGTGCGCAGCTCGTGGGAGACCGAGGAGAGGAAGGCGGACTTCATGGTGTCCAGTTCCTTCAGGCTCCGGTTGGCCTCCTCAAGGGTGTGGGCCTTGCGTTTGAGGGCCCGGGTGCGCACGTCCACGACCTTCTCCAGCTCGCGGTTCAGAGCCTCCAGGTCCAGGCGGCGGCGCTCCTCCTTCTTGCGCAGGCCGCGCAGCCTGCGGATCATGAAGTTGAAGTGCCGGGCCAGGAAGCCCATCTCGCCGGGGGAATCCTCCGGGGCCATGACCTCCAGTTCGCCCCGGCTCACGGCCTGGCACACGGCGATGAGGTCGCGCACGGGGCGGATGAGGTTGCGGAAGAGCAGAGCCAGGGCTCCGGCGAGGATGAGGATGGCCCCCAGGGAGGGCAGGAAGATGGACAGGGCCAGGCGCGGCAGCTCGGCCTCCATGTCCTTCACGTAGGCCGTGGCGGCCACGTACCAGCCGGTGGTGGGCTCGCGGATGCACCAGGCGATCTTCTCGTTGGAGAAGTCGCCCCGGTCGTCGGGCCGTTCCCAGAAATAGCGGAAGCTGTTTTTGCCGAAAGGCCGTTCGGCGGCCTCGCGGAAGAGTTCGCCCAGCGGGCGGTCGTCGCGGTCCGTGAGCTGGAACATGTTCTGGCCGGTGAGCACGGGGTGGGCGATCATGGTCCCGTTCTGGTCCATGACGAGCATGTAGCCGGTCTTGGCCACCATGATTTCGCGGATGCGGGCCTGGAGTTCGCCCAGGTTGGCCAGGCGGCGCGGGGCCAGGTCCTGCTCCACGTCGCCCATGAACATGTCCGCGCAGACGGTCAGCTCCCAGGGCGGGAAGTAGCGCGCGGCCAGGAGCTTGAGCTCCATGCGCAGGGTCTTGGGGTTGACCCAGGGGTAGAGCCCGAAGACCGACTGCCCGGACCGGGCGTGGCGGGCGGCCTCCAGGGTCTCCTCGAACAGGGGGCGGCCCAGGGTGTCTCGGAACTCCAGGCTGGACCGGCCCACGAATTCCGGGTTGGGGTGGACCAGCATGAGGCGGTCCGGGCCGATGATGAACACGGGATGGTCCAGGCCGGACGAGACCTCGCCCAGGCGGGCCAGGGCCGTGGCCCGGGCCTCCCCGGACTTGCGGCCCAGGAGGCGGATCTGGCGCTCGTAGGTCTGGAGCACGTTCACGGTGTAGTCGTTGGTGCTGCGCAGGGCCTCGCGGCGCTGGTCCATGTAGAAGGCCCGCATCTGCTCGTCGGCGATGCGCGTGCGGCCCACCAGGTCCACGGCGCTGCGCAGCACGGCCAGGCTGCCTTCCTCCTGGATGTCGTGCACGATGTTGCGGCCGAGCACCCAGGCCACGCCCATGGCCGCCGCGGCCGTGACCACGGCGATGACCGAGCTGATGAGCAGGAAGCGCCAGAAGGTGCCCTGGGGCAGGGGCAGGAAGGAGGATGCCTGTCCGGTCTTTTTCACGGCCGGTCGCCCTCCAGGGGCTCCAGACGCGGCGGAAGGCCGTGCTCCAGGCGCAGCTCCCGCCATTCCTCCTCGCTCAGGGCGATCCCGGGGCCCGGCCGGGCCTCCAGAATTTCGAAATAGTCCAGGCGCAGGGGGTCGGCCAGAACCTTTTCCGGCGGATTGCCGCGCACGAGGAAGACGGTCTGGATGTTCTGATGGTCCAGGGCGCGCCAGGTCTGGTCGTCCTTGAGCAGCCGGAAGGTGCGGCCCTCCAGGGCCCGGACCACGTCGGCGGGCTCCAGGGACTGGGCGGCCTCGGCGGCGGCCTTGTATTCGTGGACGATGGTGTAGGCGCTGGCCCCGGGAGTGCTCGGGTAGCGGCGGTAGCGGCGCACGAATTCGTCCACGAAGGCCTGTCCGCGCGTCTGGCCGAGCAGCGCTGGGGCCTTCCAGGTCCAGGGAGTGGTCCCCACGACCCCGTGCATGGCCACGGCCCCGGCGCGCTCGGCCATGCCCAGGGTCAGGTTCGGGACCACGATCTGGCAGAAGCGCGGCAGGCCCATCTCCACGGCCTTTTCCAGGGCGTAGGCCATGTCCTTGCCGAACAGGGCCAGCACGAGCACGGCGGGTTGGGCGTCGCGGGCCTGCTCCAGTTCGACGGTGTAGTCCGTGGCCCCCAGGGGGGTGAGCAGGCCGGGATGGGCCTCGGAGTCGAGGGTGCCGGTGGCCCGGCGCAGGGCCGCCTCGGTGCTCCAGCCCCAGGTGTAGTCGGCGGTGATGTAGAAGTACTTTTTCCCGGCGAAGCGGGCGTTGAGCCAGGGCCCAAGCACTCCGGCGGTCATCCGGGCGTCGGAGCACTCCCGGAAGGCCATGCGGTTGCCGTGCTCCACGCTGAAGGACATCGAATAGGTCAGGGTTCCGAAGAAGGGCACCCCGGCCTCGGCGCAGAGCCGCGAGGCCTCGATGGCCACGGCGCTGGAGGCCCCGCCGAAGATCATCCGGCAGCCCGCGTCCAGCAGGTTGCGCACGTTGAGCCGGGTTTGGAGCACGTCCGAGGCCGAGTCGCGCGGCGCCAGCTCCACGCGGCGGCCGAGGATGCCGCCCTGGGCGTTGATTTCGTCCACGGCCATGCGGGCGGCCCGGATCTCGTCCAGGCCCTCCACGGAATAGGGGCCGGTGAGGGGGTAGTTCATGCCCAGGAGGATGTCGTCGGCGGCCCGGGCCGGCAACGCGGCCAGGGTCAGGCAGAGGGCCAGGACCAGGATGGCGGCGCGGCGCGAGACCCCTGCCCGGAAAATGCCCGCTGCGCCCATGCCGTTCGTCCCCCCTGATGGAATGCCGCCGTCCCTGAAAAGGCGGCCGGTCCCTTTGCATAGCATGGATTTTCCTGAATTTGAAGGCCATTGTGACGCGAGCCCTTGTCTGTGCCGGAAGTTTGTGTCAAAAGAAGAGCAATTGTCTCGCGCGGGGGAATGGCCGATGGCCGGGAAGATTCTCATCGTGGACGACGAGGTCCATATCCGCATGCTCCTGGTCCAGGCCCTGGAAGAGCTCGAAGACGTCCACGGCGTGACCATCCTCACCGCCTCCAACGGCATCGAGGGCCTGGAGACCATCCGCCGGGAACGCCCGGACCTGGTCTTCCTGGACATCATGATGCCGCGCATGAACGGTTACGAGGTCTGCGAGGCCGTGACCCGCGACCCGGGCCTCAAGGGCGTGCGCATCATCCTGCTCACGGCCAAGGGGCAGGAGACCGACCGCCGCCAGGGGCTGGAGTCCGGCGCGGGACAATACATGACCAAACCCTTCGATCCCGACGAGGTGGTGGACGCCGCGCGGGAGATCCTGGGCCTGCCCTCCTGACGCCGGAGAGTCCATGTCCCGGCTCAAGAAGCACCTCCCGGCGGACTTTCTGCGCGATTTCCTGGAGCGCTCCCTCGTGCTTCTGCCGCCCGGCGCGGCTCTGTACGTGATCCTCGGCTCCGAGGCCGAGGCCGCCGCCGGGGGCCGGCTGGAGCGGTACAGCCCCACCTGTCCGGACAACCTTTCGGTGCCCCTGTTCTTCGAGGAGGGCCCCCCGGCCTGCCTGACGCTCTGCCTGGACGGTCTCTCCTCCCGGTCCAGCGAGGACCGTCTGGCCTGGCGGCGCATCCTGGATTTCCTGGCCTTCTCGCTGCACGCCGCCTCCCAGGCCGAGGCCGCCCGCCGAGCCATCGCCGACGAGACCCTGCAGAAATACCGAGAGCTGGCCCTGCTGCACCGCTCGGTCTTCGCCCTGAACAACACCCTGCGCCTGCGCGACACCACCCGGGCTCTGCTGGAGGAGTGCCGGGAGGGCGCGGTGCCCGCGGACATGGGCTGCGTGTTCCTGGAGTCCGGGGGAGCGTTCACCTCGGCCGGATGCTTCGGCGCGCCGCCTTCGGGCCTGGACGGCCTGCCCGCCAGCCGCCTGTTCCGGGAGGTGGTCGAGAGCGGCCGGGGCGAGATCGTCAACGACCTGTCCCGCGACCCGCGCTGGGCCGGGGAGACGCCGGACATCCGTTCCATGCTCGTGCTGCCGGTGCTTTCGCCGGTGCGCCTGGTGGGGGTGCTCGTCCTGGCCTCCCGCGAACCCGGGCCGTTCAAGGCCGCGCACCTGAAGCACCTCTCCACCCTGGCCTCGGTGGCCGGGATCGCGGTGAGCAACGCCCAGAACTTCGAGGGCATCCAGGTGCTCATGGAGGCCCTGCTTCAGGCCCTGGCCGAGGCCATCGACGCCCGCGACCCCTTCACGGCCGGACACTCCGAGCGCGTGGCCAGCCTGGCGGCGGCCTTCGCCCAGGTGGTGGACGCCGACGAGACCCGTTTCCCGCACGTGACCTTCTCCGAGGAGGAGATCAACGAGGTCTACTACGCGGGCATCCTCCACGACATCGGCAAGATCGGCATCAAGGAGGAGGTTCTGACCAAGGACACCCGCCTGCCCGAGAAGCTCCTGGAGATCATCGGCCTGCGCCTGGAACTCTTCGGCTCCTGCGCGGACTATCCCTGGCGCAAGGCCTACGAGCGGTTGCGGGCCATCAACTCCACGGTGACGCCCTCGCGGGAGGATCTGGAGTTCGTGCGCACCCTGGCGGGCACGGCCTGGAACGTGGAGGGCCGCCCCGTGCCGCTCCTGCGCGAGGACGAGCAGCGTTGCCTGCTCCTGGCCTACGGCAACCTGACCCCGGAGGAGCGCCACGAGATCGAGCGCCACCCGGCCGAGAGCCACCGCATCCTGCAACACATCCCGTTCAAGAACGGCCTGTCCCGGCTGCGGACCATCGTGCGCCAGCACCATGAGCGCCTGGACGGCTCGGGCTATCCCGACGGCGCGCGCGGCGAGGACATCCTCTTCCAGAGCCGCCTGCTGGCCATCGTGGACATCTACGACGCCATCACCCAGGAGCGGCACTACAAACCCGCCTCCTCCAGCCAGGCGGCCCTGAACATCCTGCGCGACGAGGCCCGGGGCGGACGGCTGGACCGCGACCTCGTGGAACTTTTCTGCCAGAACGTGGAGACCGTGTGCGAACAGGCGTCCTACATGCGTTTTCGCCGCCGCCGGGGCATGCCGGACGGTTCCCAGGAACAGCGCCAGTAGCCGGTCCGCGGCCTTTACCATCTGAAAACAAATTAGAAATTGCGTTTCCCGGGCGCACTGGTGTAAGGCTGGACGAAAGAGACGGATCCCCCCTCATGAGGTGTGCCATGAAAGTCCACGGCGTCCGGTTCGATTCCCTCAGGATGATGTTCTTCGCGGCGGCCTTCGTGGCCGCTTTCCTCTCCCTGGCCTGCGATCGCGGCAAATCCGACGCGCCGCCGCCGACCCCGGTGCGGGTGCTGGCCGTGCAGCCCGGGAGCATGACCTCCGGATTCAAGTATTCCGCCAGCTTCGTGCCTCGGGCCCAGGTGGAGATGGCCTTCAAGGTCGGCGGCTACGTGGAGGCCATCCTCCAGGTTCCCGGCCCGGACGGCAAGGCCCGCGATGTGCAGCCCGGCGACATGGTCAAGGCCGGGGCCCTGCTGGCCCGGGTGCGGGTCAGCGACTACGTGGCCCAGTCCAGCCAGGCCCGCGGCGTCCTGGGCGAGGCCCAGGCCCAGATGCGCCAGGCCCAGCTCGACTACCAGCGGGCCGCCGAGTTGGTGAAGGGCGGCTACATCTCCCAGAGCGAATTCGACCGGGCCACCGAGATGCTCTCCGTGGCCAAGTCCAAGGTGGAGCAGACCCGCTCGGCCCTGGAGTCGGCGGACATCCAGCTCGGCGACACGGAACTCAAGTCCCCGATGGACTGCTTCGTGGTCAAGCGCCAGGTGGAGCTGGGCACCCTGGTCAAGGCCGGAACCCTGGCCTTCGTGCTTTCGGACCTCTCCTCGGTGAAGGCCCAGTTCGGCGTGCCGGACACGGCGCTCTCCCTGGTCAAGGCCGGCGACGCCCTGAGCGTGACCGTGGAGGCCCTGGGCAACAAGAGCTTCCAGGGCACGGTGCTCTCGGTCTCGCCCTCGGCCGACGCCAAGAGCCGGGTCTTCAACGTGGACGTGGAGGTCCAGAACCCGGGCTTCGAACTCAAGGAGGGCATGATCGCCCAGGTGACGCTGGGCGACGGCAAGAGCGCCGCCCCGGCGGGCATGGTCGTGCCGCTCTCGGCCGTGGTCCGTCCCCCGGACGGGGCCGACGGCTACATGGTCTGGCTGGTGAGCGAGAAGGACGGCAAGCCCGTCGTCACGGGCCGCAAGGTCCAGCTCGGCGCGGTCAAGGGCGACGCGGTGGCCATCACCGAGGGCGTCGCCGCCGGTGAGCGGGTGGTCGTCTCCGGGGCCAGCCAGGTCTTCGAGGGCCAGACCGTGAACATCATCCCGTGAGGCCGAAATGAGCCACGAACCCCGCGACGAGGCCAAACTGCTGGCCTCGCACAACACGGCCCGCTACTTCGTCGAGAACCGGCACATCTCCTGGGTGCTCCTGGCCGCGGTGATGCTCTGGGGCGTCTACGGCTACCTGCACATGCCCCAGCGCAAGGATCCGGACATCCCGGTGCGCGAGGCCGTGGCCCTCTGCCCCTGGCCGGGGATCCCCTCGGAGAAGGTCGAGCAGCTCGTGACCCGCAAGATCGAGCAGGCCATCTCGGCCAACGACGAGGTGGACCGCATCGAGGCCACCACCCGCACGGGCCTCTCCGTGGTCAAGGTCAAGCTCCAGGACGACCTGGACTCCACCGGCGAGACCTTCGACGACATCAACAACAAGCTCATGGCCATCGCCGGGCTGCCCGAGGGCGCGGGGCCGGTGCAGTTCATCAAGGACTTCGGCGACACCGCCACCCTCATGCTCACCGTGGCCTCGCCGCCGGTGAGCGAAGTGGAGGTGGACCTGCGCGCCCGCGACGCCGAGAAGGCCATCCGCGAGCTGCGCGGCGACGCCCAGGAGCCGCGCGTCAGCGTGGTGGTGGTCTATCCCGAGACGAGCGCCCTGTCCCTGATCCGGCGCAAGGCCGAACTGCTGCGCGAATACCTGCTCGCCCAGGGGCTGGCCGAGGACGTGCGCGTGAGCGCCGGTCCCTGGCTGGCCGTGTTCGACATGCGGACCACACTCTCCGACGCCGAGGTGCTGAACAACCTGCGGGTCTTCGCCAACAACCGCCTGCGGGCCTCGGAGTTCAGCCCGGACATGTGGTTCCCGGCCCTGGTCCACGACCCGGCCGAGACCCGGGCCAAGCTCGGCGCCGTGGCCGGCAACCGCTACACCTACAAGCAGCTCGAGGATTTCACCGAGACCATCCAGCGCACCCTGCTGACCCTGCCCATCGTGAGCAAGATCTCCCGCTGGGGCGTGGTCAACGAGACGGTCTACCTGGAGTATTCCCAGCCGCGTCTGGCGGCCTACGGCCTGAACCCCTGGGATCTCCAGAACGTGCTGGCCGCGCGCAACATCGCCCTGCCCGGCGGCATCATCGAGGCCCAGGGCAAGAACCTGCTCATCAACCCCTCGGGCGAGTTCAAGAACGCGTCCGAGCTGGCCTCGGCGGTCATCACGGTGAGCAAGAACGGCGCGCCGGTCTACCTGCGCGACATCGTGGACATCAACCGGGACTACGAGAACCCCAAGACCAACCTGAACTACCACGTCTGGCGCGACCCCAAGGGCGAGTGGCAGCGCTGCCGGGCCATCACCCTGGCCATCAACATGCGTTCGGGCGAGCAGATCGCGGACTTCTCCGAGCAGGTGGACGGCGTGCTGGCCGGACTCAAGGCCCGCCTGCCCGACGACCTGATCCTGGCCCGGACCTCGGACCAGCCCCGGCAGGTGGTGGAGAAGATCGACCTGTTCATGGACAGCATCTACGAGGCCATCGCCCTGGTGGTCATCGTGGCCTTCATCGGCTTCCGCGAATGGCGCTCGGCCCTGCTCATGGCCATGTCCATTCCCATCACCCTGGCCATGACCTTCGGCATGATGCATCTCGTGGGCATCGACCTCCAGCAGGTCTCCCTGGCCGCGCTCATCATCGCCCTGGGGCTCCTGGTGGACGACCCCGTGGTGGCCAACGACGCCATCAAGCACGAGCTGCGGGCGGGCAAGCCCGCCGACGTGGCCGCCTGGCTCGGGCCGGTGAAGCTGGCCAAGGCCATCATGTACGCCACGGTGACGAACATCGTGGCCTACCTGCCCTATCTCATGCTCCAGGGCGACAAGGGCCGCTTCCTGTATTCCCTGCCCATCGTGGTCACCTGCGCCCTGATCGCCTCGCGCATCGTCTCCATGACCTTCATCCCGCTCATCGGCCGTTCCCTGCTGCGCCCCGGCAGGAACGAGGCCGCCAGCATGGAGGAGATGCGCTCCCGGGGCTTCTTCAAGTACTACAGCAGGCTGGTGAGCTTCTGCATCGACCACCGCTGGAAGACCCTGGCCGCGTCCCTGGTCATCGTGGTGGCGGGCTTCTGGATGCAAAGCAAGCTCAATCCGCAGTACTTCCCCAACGACCTGTCCTACCTCTTCTACCTGGACGTCTGGCTGCCGGAGGACGCGCCCGTGAGCGCCACGGACCAGGTCACCCGCCAGGTGGAGGCCGTGGTGCGCGAGGCGGCCGCGGAATACGGCAAGACCATCGGCAAGCCGGGCAAGCCCGCGGACGTGCTCACCTCGGTGACGAGCTTCGTGGGCGGCGGCGGGCCGCGCTTCTGGTTCTCGGTCTCGCCCGAGCTGTCCCAGCCGAACTACGCCCAGGTGCTGGTGGAGGTGAAGGACAACCACTACACCGGCGGGCTCATTCCTCCGTTGCAGGAGGCCCTTTCGGCCAAGATCGTCGGGGCCCGGGTGGACACCCGCAAGCTGGAGACCGGCTCGCCCATCGGCATCCCGGTGCAGATCCGCATCTACGGCGAGGACATGCGCGCCCTGCGCCAGAACGCCGAGAAGCTCAAGACCCTGCTGCGCGCCGCGCCCTACGGCGAGCGCATCCAGGACAACTGGGGCGCGGAGATCTTCCGCGTGCGCCTGGACATCGACTCGGACAAGGCCAACATGGCCGGGGTCACGAACATGGACGTGGCCCAGTCCTCGGCCGCGGCCATGAACGGCTTCGAGGTCACCACCCTGCGCGAGGGACGCCTGACCATTCCGATCAGGGCGCGGCTGCGCATGGAGGAGCGCGCGGGCATCGAGGACGTGCAGAGCGTCTACGTGACCTCCGAGGCCACGGGCTCGCACGTGCCCCTGCACCAGATCTCGCGTCTGGAATACGGCATGGAGTCGGAGAAGATCTTCCGGCGCAACCAGTTCCGCTGCATCATCCCGGCCTGCTTCCCGCAGCAGGGGGCCCTGGCCTCGCAGGTCATGGCCAACATCAACCCGATCCTGCCCCAGTTCGAGAAGGAACTGCCCCCGGGCTTCCGGCTTGAGGTGGGCGGCGAACAGTACGAGCAGGTCAAGGGCTTCGGCGAGATGACCCTGGTGCTGCTTATCTCCGTGGCGGCCATCTACCTGGCCCTGCTCATGCAGTTCAAGAACGCGGTCAAGCCGCTGATCGTCTTCGCGGCCATCCCCTACGGCATGTCCGGGGCCTTCGCGGTGCTCTACGCCACGTACTCGCCCTTCGGGTTCATGGCCTACCTGGGCATCGTGAGCCTCATCGGCGTCATCGTCAGCCACATCATCGTGCTCTTCGACTTCATCGAGGAGCGCCGGGCCGAGGGCGACGACCTGCGCATGGCCCTCATCGACGCGGGCGTCATGCGCCTGCGGCCCGTGCTCATCACTGTGGGCGCGACCGTGACGGCCCTGTTCCCGCTCTCCTGGCACGGCGGCCCGCTCTGGGAACCGCTGTGCTACGCCCAGATCGGCGGCCTGCTGATCGCCACCATGACGACCCTGCTCATGGTGCCGACGCTGTATGCGATTGCCGCGTTTGACTTGAAGGTGGTGGATTAGGCGGGCTTCGCCCGGTTATAGAAAGGCAAAATGAGAGCCGGGGGCGCAAGCCTCCGGCTCTCGTGGTTTTGAATGCGATATTATAAGTTATAGGATTCTAATTTTTTATACAGCAATTCACTTGTGATGGTTGCTTCCCAATGAATTTCTTTATTTCTTTTAATTACTTCTTCTTTTGATTGATTTGGTCGGAGAGGCTTGAAGGATAGACGGCCATCTACTTTGCCATTAATGTATATTAGTTCATTATATAAAGAAAAAAGTTTGCTAACTGCTTTTTCAAATTCATTGTCGAAATAGTGAAGAAGATTTGATTTATCAGATAATAAATTTAATTCATTTGGGCTAATAAACTGAAATATGTCATTTTTAAAATAATATATTAAAATTCTTACTTGCCCGGCGATAGCTTTCTTAAATTGAAACTGTTCATTGGCAAGAATTTTATCTTGTATTTTATTTTGATATTTCTGTAATTTAAAAGTTTGTATGGCTATAAATAGAGTTGCTATAACAGCTAAGAGAGAGATCAAATCACTTAATGTGAAAGAAAAATTCCAAGTGTAGCTATCAGTGAATAATGGCATGAAAATAACCTCGGACTTTTCGCCGGGTATCACATATTGGAACCAATGGTGACCTCACCATTTTACCCCCGCTTCGATTATCTTACCCTTCTCAAGTGCTCTTTTGATTTTGGCCGTTGCAGCCTAGCGAGAACAACCCCAAACGTTTCCTGAACTGTAGGACCGCTACCGGCTAATTTGCAATCTCATTGCAAATCTGCCGCTGCCGCCAGGAAATCCTGCCCCGACGCGGTTTCCCTAGCCTTCCTTCCCCGCCCCTTTGACCGCCTCGGCCACGTGGCCGTGGAGGCGGTGTTCCCCCAGTTCCTTCAGCAGTCCCGAGCGGTCCAGGTTTTCCAGGGCCGTATCCGAGATGTCGGTGAGCAGCAGGGCCGCGCCCGTCTCGCGGACTTCCGCCAGAATCTTGCGCAGGGTCCGGCAGGTGGTGATGTCCAGGGTCGGGTTGACCTTGAGGTCCAGGATCACGGCCCGGGGCTTGTCGGCTAGGGCCTCGCGCACCGCCGCGCGCAGCCGCTCGGCATTGGCGAAGAACACCGTGGACTCCGGCCGCAGCAGGGCCAGACCGGGCACGGCCCGGGCCTCGGGATGGCGCTCCAGGCTCAGGAACGTTTCCGGCGCGCAAGGTGAGACGCCCAGCCGCGAGACGTTGAGCCGCGTGGCGTTGAACAGCAGGAGCGCGGCGCAGAGCTTGAGCGTCACGAGCAGGCCCGTGAGCAGGCCGAAGGCCAGCACGCCCAGGAAGGCGGCCGCGGCCAGGGCGAACTCCATGCGGCTCTGGCGCAGGAAGCCCCAGACCTCGCGGGCCTTGAGCATCCGCGCCACGGCGTGCAGGACCACCGCGCCGAGCACGGGCTCGGGCAGGTCGCGGAACAGCGGGGTGAGGAAGAAGAGGGTCAGCACGACCATGACCGCGGCCGTGATTCCGGCGGCTTGGCTGCGCGCCCCGGCCCGCTCGTTCACCGCCGTGGAGGACATGCTTCCGCCGTTGGCCAGCCCGCCCATGATCCCGCAGGCCGCGTTGGCCGCGCCCATGGCCAGCAGCTCGCGGTTCGGGTCCACTTCGTAGCCGTATTTGTCCGCGAAGGTCTTGGCCGTGCCCAGGGCCTGGGAAAAGGCCACCAGGGCGATGCCCGCCGCGCCGGGGAGCAGGTCCGTGAGCGTGGCCAGGGACAGGCGCGGGACGACCAGCTGCGGCAGGCCCGTGGGGATGACCCCGGCCAGGGCCAGGGCCGCGTGGCCGTCGCGGTTGAGCCAGGTTCCGGCCAGCACGCCGAGCACGAGCACCACCAGGGCCCCGGGCACGCGCGGAGCCAGCCGCTCCAGGGCGAAGAGCAGGACCAGCGCGCCCAGGCCGACCGCCGCCGCCTCGGGCCGCGTCTGGGGCAGGCGTTCCACGAGACCCCAGAGCTGCATGAACACGTCGCCCGGGGCCTTGTGCAGGCCGAGCAGCTTGGGGGCCTGGCTGGCGGCGATGAACACGGCCAGCCCGCAGACGTAGCCGGTCATCACCGGATAGGACAGGAACGAGGCCACGAAGCCCAGGCGGCAGAAGCCCGCCAGCAGGAACAGCGCGCCCACCAGCAGGACCAGGGCGGCCATGGTCCCGGCGAAGAGCGCCGGGTCGTTGCCCGTGGCCTGGGCCAGCACGGCGGCCATCATGATCGAGGAGGCCGAGGTGGAGGCGCAGACGAGCTGGCGGCTCGTGCCGAGCAGGGCGTAGATCGGCAGGGAGGCCAGCAGGGTGTACAGGCCCGCCTGGGCCGGGGCCCCGGCCATGCCCGCGTAGGCGATGGCCTCGGGCACGAGCAGGCCCCAGAGGGTCAGCCCGGCCGGGATGTCCTTTCCGAGGGTGGACGGCCGCATCAGCTCTTGCCCCGCGTCTTCAGCTCCTCCAGCTTGTTGCGCAGCATGGCCTTGACCAGCGGGTTGAGCCCCGGCGCGGTCTGGGCGTCCTCGCAGAGGTCGTGGAGCTTCTTGGTTTCGCCCCGGGCCTCGTAGATCGCGGCCAGGAGCCGGTAGCTCTCGGCCGCGTCCGGGTGGGCGTGGATCACGGCCGCCAGGGTCCGGGCGGCGGACGCGCCGTCGCCGCGCTGGTGCTGGGCGTAGCCCAGGGCGTGGCCGTAGCGCGGGTCGTCGGGCCGCAGCCGGGCCGCGCGGGCCAGGAGCTTGAGGCCCTCGCCCGGGTTCTTCTTCTCCAGCATGAGCCCCAGGTTGAAGGCCGCCTCGGCCATGTGCTGGTCGTTGGTCAGCGCGGCCCGCAACTCCTTCTCGGCTTCGGCCTCGCGTTTGGTTTCGGCCAGGAGCAGGCCCAGGTTGAAGTGCGCGGCGGCGCTGGCTGGATCGGCCTCCAAGGCCTGGCGCAGGGAGGCCTCGGCCCCGGGCAGGTCGTGCCGCCGGGCCAGGATCAGGGCCGCGTTGATCCGGGGCGGGGCCGCGTCGGGCCGCAGGGCCACGGCCTGGCCGTAGGCCGCCAGGGCCCCGGCGTCGTCGCCGCGCTGGAAGAGCAGGTTGCCCAGGTTGTAGCGGCCGCTCCAGTCGTCGGGCCGGGCGTTCAGGCTCTGCTCCAGTTCGTCCAGGGCGGCCCGGGCGGCGGTCAGCTCGGCCGGGTTCAGGGCCGAGGCCGGGGCTCCGGCCAGGGATTCGGCCGCGCGCACGCGCACGAGCCGCACCGGGTCGGCGGCGGCCTTGGCCAGGGCCTGGAACGAGCGCTGGTCGCGGTTCCCGGCCAAGGCCGTGGCGGCCGCCGCGCGCACCAGGGGCGAGGGGTCGGAGAGCCGCTCGCGCAGCGCGGGCCACTTGGTCGGGTCCGGGCAGGTCCGCAGGAGCCGGATGAGCGAGGCGGCGGTGACTTCCTCGCGGTCCGGGCGGCCGAGATAGGCCAGCATGTCGGGCAGCTTGTCGAAGTTGCGGTTGCGGGCCCGGCGCACGAGTTCGGCCCGCTCCAGCACCGGGGCCTGGTAGTCCCGCGAGCGCCAGGAGCGGACCATCTTGTCGGCCCAGGCCGCGCCCTTGTTCGTGTGGCAGCCGTTGCAGGCGTTGGGCGAGCCGAAGCGCTGGGTGGCCGCCGGGGTGGGCGGGAGCATGGAGTGGTCGCTCCGGGCCATGCGCGCGAACCAGGTCTTGGGCATGTGGCAGGAGACGCAGCGGCTGCCGGGGCTCGCCGCCGGGTGATGGGTGTGCGCGGACGGGTTGTCGACCTTGTCCTGGTGGCAGGGCGCGCAGGCCGTGTCCGGCGCGTTCTTCTGGCGGAAGCGGCCGCTGGAGGTGTGGCAGTGCAGGCAGCCGAGCCTGCCGGAGCGGGCGCAGGGGCTCATGCGCCAGAAGGTGGCGGTGTAGTTCTCGCCCAGGTCGCGGCCGTCGGGGTGGTAGTCCGGGCTCTCCAGGGTCACGAGGTCGAAGTGGTCGAAGAATTTTCCGCCCGGCGGGTAGGAGGCCGAGAGCGGGATCATCTTGGCGTGGCAGGAGTTGCAGGTGTCGTCGTGCTGCTCCGTGGTGAAGAACCGGCCGCCGGTGATCTTCAGGTCCGTGGGCGTGGGCGCGCCCGCGTCCTTGGCCTCTTGGCAGACGCGGTTGTGCTCGGCGCTCGGGCCGTGGCAGGTCTCGCAATTGATGCCCGGCTCGGTCCAGGTGCTGGAATAGCTGTCCGTGGCCGGATCGTAGTTCGTGGACAGCTGGCTCACGTGGCAGCCGTGGCAGGAGGTGTTGAAGGTGAAGGCCGGGTCGCGCCAGGTCAGGCCCCGGCCCTCGCCGGGCAAGTGGCGGATGCCGCTTTTGGCCGTGTCGAACCACTGGCCCGAGTTGACGTCGAAGGCCAGGGGCAGGGTCTGGAGGCGGCCGCGTTCCAGGGGCGTGAGGAAATAGTAGACGTTCTTGCCGCCCAGGGCGTGGAGCATGGGGTACTCGCGCGCGCCGTCGGGCCCGCGTTCGGTCATGACCCCGCGCGCCACGTCCGCGCGGTAGGAATACCGGCCCACGGCGATCTCGCGGGGCTGGGGCTTGAGCGCCTGCCCGGCCCACCCTGCCTCGTAGGGCCGCATGGCCAGGCCGTGGCGCGAGGTGCTCCAGAGCTGGTGGAACTTCTCGTGGCAGGAGCGGCAGGAGGCGCTGCCCGCGTAGCCGGATTCGGCGGCGGAGAGCGGCGCGGCCCAGAGCAGGAGGACCAGGAGCAAGGCGAGACGGCGGATCATGGGACTCCCTGCGCGCGGGCGCAAAAAAAACCCGCCCCGCTCGCGGCGGGGCGGGCCGTCGGACCTATCTGCGGGCCATGTCGAACTTGGGCGGGAACTTCTTGAGCACGGCCGCGTAGCGCTTCATCTCCTGCTCCAGGAAGCTTTCGATGGGCAGGTGGCGGATGCCCACGCTCGCGTCCTCCTGGGGGTTGGCATAGAGGTTGTACATCACCACGCCCCCGGTCTTGGTGACCGTGCCGCTGAACCCGCCGTTCCAACCCTTCGTGTTGATGCCGTCGGTGATCTGGACCACGCGGTGGAGCTTGAACTCGTCCATGCGCACGGCCGCGAACTCGGCCATCATCCAGTAGAACACGCTGCGGCGGTTGGAGAGCTTCTGGTCGCCCAGGAGGAAGGACGCCTGGTCGATGCCGTCGATGTAGCGGTCCTTGGGCACGAGCTTGCCGATGTCCGCGCCGCTGACGCCCGCCAGGGACAGGGCCGTGGGGAAGAGGTCGGCCAGATCGAAGAGGCCTTCGCTCTTGCCGGGGGTGATCATGCCCTTCCAGTAGACGAAGGTGGGCACGCGCACGCCGCCTTCCCAGGTCGTGCCCTTGTAGCCCCGGAACGGGGTGCGGCCGTAGGGATCGACCTCGCCCTCGGGGCCGTTGTCCGAGGTGAAGAAGACCAGGGTGTTCTCCAGCTGGCCCGTCTCCTCCAGGGTCTTGACCAGCCGCCCGACTACGTCGTCCATCTCGACCATGCAGTCGCTGTAGACCGTGCGCGCGGCGGACTTCCCGGCGTAGCGGTCGCTGGGATAGTTGTCGAAGTGGCAGCCGCGCGTGCCGTGGTAGAGGAAGAACGGCTTGGGATTCTTGGCCATCTTGCGGATGAAGTTCTCGCTGTAGGTCAGCCAGTCCTCGTCCAGATCCTTGATGGCGTTCAGGTCGATGAGCCGGACGTTCTTGCAGCCGCCCTTCTCGCAATGCACCACGTTGGGATTGAAAGGCAGCTTCTGCATGGCCGCGAAGCGGTCGGGCGAGAGCGCGATCTCGGGGTTGAAATAGACGTCGCGCCACTCGGAGTACATGTCCGAGACCGAGAGGAAGCCGTAGAAGTCGTCGAATCCCACGTTCTGGGGCAGGGAGCCGTCGTTCTCGCCCATATGCCACTTGCCCACGCCCTGGGTCACGTAGCCCTGGTCGCGCAGGAGCTGGGCGATGGTCACGGCCCCGTCCAGGCCGCCGGGCTGGCCGTACATCGGCGGGTAGAGCACGCCGTGGTGGCAGGGCAGCTGGCCGGTGAGGATGGTGGCCCGGGTGGGCGAGCAGGAGGGCTGGGAATAGGCCGAGGTCAGGACGAGGCCCTCGGAGGCCAGCTTGTCCATGTTCGGGGTGGCGTTGCCCACGGCCACGCCGCCGCCGTTGAAGCCCGGGTCCATCCAGCCCACGTCGTCCAGGACCACGATGAGGATGTTCGGTTTCTTGCCGGTCTTCTTCCGCAGGGCGTCCAGCTTGGCGCGGGCCTCCTTGTCCTGGTCCGCGTGCGGGATCACCGGCTCCATGTTCGGGGCGATCTGGGTCGGCTGGAGATGGACGTACTGGTTCGGGTGGTTGTAGCCCTTGGCCGTGGTCGGGCCGGTGGTCGCCCCCCGGATGTTCTCGGCGGCCCAGGCCGGTGCGGCGAGCAGGATCGCCAGGACCAGGGTGGAGAGGAACGTTGGGAACGGGAGCGACCGGCGTTTGGCGGAAGAAGGCATGGCGCGTCTCCTCGGTCCCGCCCGTGATCCGTGGGCCGCGGCCGGAGGCGGGAGTCCGGCCGTCGGCGAGGAAGGTGCATGACACTTTATCGATTTTCCCCGTCTTATCCGCCACCTGGAGCGCCGTCAAGACGCGCGGGCCGCCCGCGCCCCTTGCCAACCTGTCGGCCCGCGCGTATGGAGGGGCATCCGGAGCGGTTCCGGCACGAAACCCCCTCAGTCGGAGTGACATACCTATGACCAAGTCGTTGAGCGCCCTGAGCGTCCTGGTGTTGGCGGCCTTTCTGTTCACCGGATGCGTCGGGGAGAGCAAGCCCCAGGTGGGCGTCGTTGACGCCGCCGCCGTGTTCAAGCAGTGCAAGGCCGGACAGCAGGCCATGACCTACCTCCAGGAGCAGGCCAAGGCCCTCCAGGAGAAGGTCCAGGAAGCCCAGAAGGCCGCCGAGGGCAACCAGAACGAGCAGACCATGCAGGCCTTCCAGAAGGCCGTCACCGAGTACCAGACGACCATGGGCGGCGAACAGCAGCGCCTGGTGACCCTGCTCAACGACAAGTACACCGCCGTGCTCGAGAAGTACCGCAAGGACAGCGGCCTGGTGGCGATCCTCTCCAAGGAGGCCGTGATGGCCTACGACCCGGCCGCCGACATCACCGCCAAGGTGGTCGAGGCCCTGGACAAGGAGAACATCGACCTCCAGCTCGCGCCCAAGGCCGACGCGGCCAAGGCGGAAGCTCCCAAGGCGGAGGCCGCCCCGGCTCCGGCCGAGGCCCCCAAGGCCGACGCTCCCAAGGAAGAGAAGAAGCCGTAATCCGGCTCCTCCCCGAATGTGAAGGCCCCGGTTCCGCGCGGAACCGGGGCCTTTTTGCGTCAGTAGCTGACGATGCGGTCGGCCGCGTGCACCGCGTCGGCCAGCAAGGCCATGTTGCCCTGGCTCGCCGGGCAGGCTGCTCCCTCCACGCCGTGGAGGGTCATGCACTTGCCTCAGGCCGCTAGCACGCCCTCGCTCAGGGTGAAGAGCTTGGCCTGCTCCGCGAGGGGGAACCGTTCGCCGTCCCCGGCCAGCAGGTCGGCGGCCGGGCCGTTGAGGAAGATGGTCACGTCGTCGCCCTGGTTCAGCAGGACGTTGCCGAACCGCAGCGCGTTCCACTTGATCTCCGGGTCCGGGTTGGAGACGAGGATGAGTATTTTCATCGCCTATCGATCCTCCTTGTTTTGATAGACACAAGCGATAGCAAGCCCGGGTCGGGGCGGCAAGCCCGGGGGTTGCCAGGGACGCCGCCCGGCGCTATCGTTCGCGCGTCATCCTCAGGGCGGGGTGGAATTCCCCACCGGCGGTATCCCGGACGTGTCCGGGGAGCCCGCGAGCGCCCGTTCCGCCGCAAGGCGGCGCGGGGTCAGCAGACCTGGTGCGAGGCCAGGGCCGACGGTCACAGTCCGGATGGAAGAGGAGCAGACGCCCGTTCCCGGAGTCCTTCCGGGGACTTGGCCGTCGCGCGCGCGTCGCGGGCGACCGGCCTGTCTGTTTCATCGCCCTGATTCAGGTCAACCGCGAAAAGGAGCGGTCATGAATCAGACGACCACGGTTTCTTTCCACGAACGACAGGTTGAGGCGGCCCTGTACTCCCTCAGGCAGGGCAGCGGGGTCCTGGTGGTGGACGACCTGGACCGGGAGAACGAGGGCGACCTCATCTATCCGGCCCAGACCCTGACCAGGGAGCAGATGGCCCTGCTCATCCGGGCGTGCAGCGGCATCGTCTGCCTCTGCCTCACCGGCGAGGCGGCCGCGGCCCTGGACCTGCCGCCCATGGTCGAGCGCAACGAGAGCCCCTACGGCACGGCCTTCACCGTGAGCATCGAGGCGGCCCAGGGCGTGACCACCGGGGTTTCGGCGGCCGACCGGCTGGCCACGGTGCGCGCGGCCACGGCCCCGGACGCCAAACCCTCGGATCTGCATCGCCCCGGCCATGTCTTCCCGCTCATCGCCCGGCCCGGCGGGGTTCTGGAGCGCCGGGGCCACACCGAGGCCACCGTGGACCTGGCCCGGCTGGCGGGCTTTCCCCCGGCCGGAGTGCTCTGCGAGCTGACCAACGCCGACGGCAGCATGGCCCGGCTGCCCGAGATTCGGGCCTTCGCCCGGACCCACGACATGCCCGTGGTCAGCGTGGAGGCCCTGGCCGAGTACCGGCGGGACAAGGGGCTCTAACCCAGGCCGTGAATGAAAAAGGCCCCGGCTTCCAGATGGGAGTTGGGGCCTTTTCGCGTTCAGCCCAGTTTCACCCAGGTGAGTTCGTGTTTGTTGTGGCAGAGGTGCATGAGGCTGGAGCCCGGGATGTCCGCGAAGCCCTGGAGCGCCTCGGGCGCGCCCGGGCCCTGGAGCTTCACGGTGCAGACGAAGTTGCGGCAGGAGCCCAGCTCCAGCCAGCGCCGGACGTAGCCCAGGAGACGTTCGGGGTAGCAGATCACGTCCGAGAAGAGCCAGTCCACGGCCCCGGCGTGGCGCGGGTCCAGGCCGAAGGCGCTGCCCCGGCAGGTCTCCACGTTGGGCAGCCGCTCCAGGCGCGGGTCGAGGGGGGCCTTGTCGATGGCGAAGACCCGCGCGCCGAGGCCCGCCAGCACGAAGGTCCAACCGCCGGGGCTGGCCCCCAGGTCCAGGCAGAGTTCGCCCGGCCCGGGCCGGACGCCGATGCGGGTGAAGGTCTCCCAGAGCTTGAGGTAGGCCCGGCTGGGCGGTCCCTCGCGGTCCTCCTCGAAGCGGATCTCGCCGTTGGGAAAGGGGCTTGAGCAGCGCGGGGAGGCCAGCAGGAGGTTCTCCTCCCAGAGGGTCCAGGCCCCCAGGGGCGCGGGCGGCGCGGCCCGGCCGAAGACCAGGGGCTTCGCGGAAACCCTGGGAAGCTTCTCCTCGATGAGCGCGGCGCGGCGGTGGTGGCGCGTGGGGCAGAGGGCCCAGTTGCGCTGGATCGCCTTGAGCTTTTTGGCCGCGTCCCCGATGGACTTGATGGGGATGAAGACGGGCTCGAGCCAGACGTTTTGGGCCCAGGCCGGGAGCGTGGCCGGAACCTCCCCGCGCACGAGCGCCAGGGGCTCGCGCACCTCCTCGGGCGTCGGCAGCCCGGCCAGGAGTTCGGCCAGGAAGCCCGGGGCCGCCTGGTAGACCGCGAGGCCCACGTCCCTCCCGGAACCGCTAGTAGATGCCGATGGCCACCTTGGCGGCCACGGCGATCTGGTAGAGGATCTGGGACATGTCCTTGACCACCTGCATGTTCTTGGAGTCCACGCCGGGCAGGACCAGGATCTGGTCCCCGGGCTCCACGTCCGCGTCCGAGGCCCGGAAGATTTCGCCGCCGGGGCGCACCAGGAGCACGTTGCCGGGGTCCGCGCGGTTGGTGTAGCCGCCCGCGCCGCGCACGTACTCCTTGAGGACGCGGTCCTTGCTCCAGACGATGGCCTGGGGCATCATGACCTCGCCGCTCACGAGCACCACGTCGCTCTTTTCCGGGATGACGATGACGTCCCCGTCCTCCAGGGCGATGTCGGCCAGCTTGCCCCCCGAACCCACCACCACGATGCCCTCGGGCTGCACGTCGCGGGCCTTCTCCGCGAACTTGGAGATCATTTCGGCCTCGTGGCTGCGGATCTGCGCGCCCTCGGCCGTCACCGAGGTGGCCGTGGCCGCGCTGGCCTCCAGGCGGCGCAGGGCGTCGTCGATGGCCTGCTTCTGGCGCGCGGCCACGCTGCGGCGCTTGATGTACAGGCCCTGGAGATTGGCCCGTTCGGGGTCCACGGCGATGTAGTTGCGCACCTCGGCAAGCCGGGCGTTGCGCTTGAGCGGGAAGCGCGAGGCCCCCCGGATGGCGCCCTCGGCTTCGACCATGATCGTGTCGCCCGGGGTGTCGGCCAGGAACTGCGCGCGGTCGCCGTCGGCCAACCGCAGGGTGCGGAATTCGCGCATCTGGAGATAGAGGTTGTAGGGAGCGCCGTTGCGCGTGCCCACGAGGCTCACGTGCGAGGCCCGGGCCTGGGGATCGGCCAGGGCGATGAGCCCCGCGCCGACGGCCTCGCCGGGCCGGAACTCGAAGCGGGCGATGTTGCGCGCCTCTCCGGCGGCCGTGACCATGACCCCGCGTTCGCCCACCACCAGGGTGTCGCCGTCCTGCAGGCGCACCTGGGGCAGTTCGCCGCGCAGGAGGAAGGGGTAGAGGTCGAAGCGGGCCGTCTCCTTGCCGCCGCGCAGCAGGCGGATGTTGCGGAAGCTGCCCCGGCGGGAGTCGATGCCACCGGCGCGGTCCAGGTAGGCCAGCACCGTGTCCGTGGGCGCGCCGGAATAGCGTCCGGGCCGGGGCACGAAGCCGGTGACGAAGAGCGACACCGGGCGGCCGTCCAGGAGCGCGACGTAGATCTGCGTCTCGGCGTCGCCAGCGGCGTTCAGCTTGCTGCGCACGGAATCCAGCAGTTGGGCCTGGGACATCCCGGCCACCGGGAAGGCTCCCAGCTCGGGCAGCTCGATCTGGCCCGCGTCGTCCACGGTGAGCACGCCGTCGAAGGCGCGTCCGCCCCAGAGCCGCAGCACGAGCCGGTCGCCCGCGCCGATCTCGCGGGAGTCGCCCGCGCGGGCCTGGGAGAAGTTGCCCTGGAAGAGGTTGGAGCCGAAGGGCGCGGGCTCCGAAGCGGCGGAGGGCGTGGAGGCCACCGTGGCGGTGGCCGTGGCCGTGGCGCTGGCCGTGGCGCTCTCGGCGGCCTGGGCCGCGCGCGCGGGAAGCAGGCCGCTCAGCAGAAGCAGGATGCACAGGAAGTGACGCATGGCGATGGTCCTCGGAAGATGCGGAAGGGAAGCGGGCCGGGCGTCAGCGGGGCAGGCCCTGGCCCCAGATGCGCGGGGCCAGCCGCCAGGCGCCGTCCGGGCGGCGGCAGGCCACGACCACCTCGGCCTCGTGCTCGGCGGTGGTCAGCATGGCGCGCTTGCACTCCTCGCCGGTGGCCGAGAAGAAGCGGGCGTCCAGGACCACATGCACGCCCTGGCCGAAGGCCGGGTCGTCCAGGGTGGCCGAGGCGCCTTGCTCGTTGGCGGCCAGGAAGTCCAGCACCGGGGTTTCGGCCTTGGGCTGGGGTGCGATGTTCTGGCTCGGCGCGGGACTGGGCGAACCGCCGCAGCCCGCCGGAAGCAGGGCCAGGAGGAGCAGGAGAACGAGAGACGGGTACCGGGATTTCATCTTCACCTCGCGGCGCGGCCGAAAGTGTTCCGGCATGGGCGCGCGGGGCTTCTATACCTCTCCTCGGCCCCGGCTGTCCACCGGGTCGGAAGGGGCGGCCGGGGCGGGCTCAGGCGGCCCGGGGGCCGGAGGCGAGGAAGGCCGCGGCGCGGTCCAGAACCTCGCGCAGGCCGTGGGTCAGCTTGGGCAACGCCGCGTGCAGGGCGGCCTCGTCTCGGGTTCGCGCCGCCGTCTCCATCTCCAGGGCCAGGGCGGCCACCTCCCGGTCGCGGAGCACGCCGCACATGCCTTTGAGGGAGTGGGCCGAGCGGGTGGCGGATTCGAAGTCGAGGGCCTCCACGGCCGAGGTCAGGTCGGTCAGGCGCACCGGGGCGTCCTCGGTGAAGGCCGTGAGCAGCTCCACGGCCAGCTCACGGTCGTCGCCAAGGTACTCCAGAAACAGGTCGGGATCGAAACCGGGGGTGCTCATGGGGGCCTCGCCACGCGGCTTGGTTCAGAAAAACGTTCAGGAACCTATACCCCGCCACGGGAAAAAGGCAACGTCCGACCGGGGGCGGCGGATCAACGCCTTCCGGTCAGCTCTTCGTAGAAGGAGGCGTAGGCCCGGGCCGCCGCGTCCAGGGAAAACTCCGTCGCGATGCGTTCGCGGCAGCGCCCGGCCAGAGCCGTCCGCTGGTCGGGCGGCAGGGTCAGCAGCTCCACCAGGGCGCGGGACAGGGCCGGCTCGTCGTTCGGCGGGACCACCCGGCCCGTGTCGCCGACCACGCGCGCGGCGTCGCCGGTGTCCGTCGCCGCGCAGGGCACGCCGCAGCTCATGGCCTCGGCCGCCGCGTTGGGAAAGCCTTCGCCGTAGGCCGAGGGCACGCAGAGCGCGTCCAGGGCGTTCAGCACGCGCGGGGCGTCCTGGCGGTATCCGGCCAGGATGACCCGGCCCCGGAGTCCGGCCTGGTTCACCTGGGCCATGAGTTCGCGGTTCACCTGGGTGACGCCCGTGCCGCAGAGCAGGAAGCGGGCCTCGGGCAGCTCCTTGAGGACCAGGGCCGCGGCCCGCAGGAATCCCGCGTGGTTCTTCATCGGCGCGTGGCGGGCCAACATGCCGGCCAGGGGCGTTTCCGGGGAGATCCCGAACTCCTTGCGCAGGGCCTCCCGGGCGGCCGGGTCCGGCCGGAACTCGCCGCAGTCGATGCCGTTGGGCAGAACCTCGAAGCGGCGCGGCCGGAAACCCAGGGCCCGGTGCTGGTCCCGGGCGGTTTCGGAGTTGGTCAGCACGGCCTCGGGCAGGCGCGAGAGCCGGGCGCAGAGCCAGACCACGGCCCGCGTGGTCCAGGGCGCGGCGTCCAGGCGGGAGTTGCGCAGGTTCCAGACCAGGTTCGACTCCACGGCCAGGCGGGCGGCCACGAGGCCCAGGAGGTCGGCGTGGTGCAGCCAGGTCTGGACCACGTCCGGCTGGAAGTCCTGGAGCATCTCCATGAGCTTGCGCACCGCGCCCACCGAGGGCAGGCCCCGGCGCATGCCCAGGGTGGCCAGGGGAATGCCCAGGGCCCGGATGCGGCCGCCGACGTGCCCGGGGCGGACCATGCAGACCACCCGGGACTTGAAGCATTCGCGGGGCAGGCGCGAGAGCAGTCGACAGAGGAAGGTCTCGGCCCCGCCGGTCTCCGCGGCGGTGATCAGGTGCAGGACGCGCAGCTGGCTCACCGTCCGGCTCCGGGCAGGGCGCGCGCGGCCCGCAGGGTGCGGATGCGGTTCAGGGTGTCGGCGTAGTCCGAGGCCCGCTCCTTGGGAGCCAGGGACACGGCCCGGACGGCCAGCTTCTCGGCCTCGTCCAGGTTCCGGTCCGCCTCGAAGAGCAGCCAGGCCAGGTTGTTCAGGGCCGTGGCGTCGTCCGGATTCCGTTTCAGGGCCTTGCGGTAGAATGCTTCGGCCCGGGCCTTGTCGCCCTGGAGATAGAGGGCGTCGGCCCGGCAGGTCAGGGCTCCGGGCTCGTCGCCCGCGTCCTCGCATTCGTCGGCGGCGCGGGCCGGGTCGCCGCGCTCGAGGGCGGCCAGTCCCAGGGTCAGGTGCTCGGCGGGCGAGAGCGGGTCTTCGTGGATGGTCACCCGCGGCAGGGAGCAGCCCGCGAGAACGAGAAGCAGGAAAAGGGGCGTGAGCGTTTTCAAGGCGCGATCCACAGGGTCCACCGTCCGGTCTTGTTCCACTGGTTCAGAAAGGAGTCCCAGGGCGTCACGAGGCCCCGGTCCTGGTCCGAGTTGAGCCGGACGCCCTCGGGGCCGTAGCCCGTGGCCACGGCGAAGTGCAGGTGCCGCACCGGTCCGAGGCCGTTGTCCAGGAGCACGATGAGCGGGGCGCCCCGGCGCAGGGAGTCGGCCAGATCCTGGGCCGAGCCCTCGTAGAAGCGGGCCTTCAGTCCGCGCCTGCGCGCGGCCAGGGCCATGTCCAGGCCCAGACTGCCCCGGATGTCGGGCCGGAAGACCTCCGCCGCCAGCTCGGCGGGGCTGGCGGGCTTGCCCAGGAAGCCCAGAACCCCGGCCAGGGAGGCCGGGCCGCACTGGTGATCCTCCTGGGCGAAGAAGGGCACCCCGGACACCTCGGCCCGGCCCGGCGGGAGCGCATCCGGTTCGACCCGGGGAGCGCAGCCCAGGAGCAGGAAAAGAACGGCCGCCGCGAACAACGCCGGGGCCCGGCGCGTCGCGCGGCGGCCGATGCCGTCGATGGATCGGAACAAGGCCGGCCCTAGTGGATGGATACCCGCTTGTCCGCGAGGATGAGCAGGATGACCACCAGGATGGCCACCACGAGCAGGCCGATGACGAAGCCGAAGCCGTCGCCCGCCGGGGCCACGGTGTCGATGCGCCCGGCCAGCTGGTTCAACTCCTGGTCCGAGAGACCGGCCAGACGGTCGCGCACTTCCTGGTCGGAGTAGCCGAGTTCCTGCAGGCGCTGCTTGACCACCTTGTTCTGGAGCACGCGCTCCACGGTGGCCGTGTCCCGGCTCCGGGTCTCGGAGGCGGTCAGGGCCTGGGAGGCCACGAAACCGGCCTCGGCGCGGGGCACGAAGCTGAGGGTCCACATGAACAGGGCCATGAACAGGGCCAGAAGCCGGAACGAACGGGCGTCGATGAACCGGGTCATGTCGTCTCACCTCACATGGTCTTGAGCTTGGGCAGCATGTTCTCCATGACCTCGGTCAGGAGCACCTGGAGGCACTCCCGCAGAGCCTTGCGGGGGTTGTCCGAGGAGGGCAGGTAGACCTTGTCGATCTGGCTGCCGAACTGCTCCACCGAGATTTCCTTGCCGTTCTTGATGAAGCGCATCCGGACCTTGAGCGCGCAGGAATAGCCCGTGGTGTCCTTCTGCTTCAGGTTGACCTCCAGAACCTCGCCCCGGACGATGAGGTTGGGCGAACCCTGGTCCACGGTCTGGTACAGGGCCTGGCAGCCGTTGGCCTTCAGTTCCTGGTACAGGGCGTAGCTCACCCAGTCGGCCACGGGCTGGCCCGGATCGGCCAGGAAGGTCTGGCCGTCCTTGTTCGTGCCCAGGGAGTCCGTGCCGCGGGCGTCGGTGAACTTCTGGACCACCACGGGCGTGGAGCAGCGCGGGGGGGTGACCTGGGCGGCGTAATAGTCCAGGGGCACCACGCGGCCCGCGCCGCAGGCGGTCAGGGAGAGCAGTGCGGCCAGGACGAGGGCCCCGGCCAGAAATGTGCGGATCATACCTTTCCTCCGTATGCGGGTTGCGCGAAACTGCCCCGTGACTACCGCATTCGCGGGCGATTGTCACGCCTCGCGGGGCGTCGGCGGTCATCGGCGGGGATGCCGGCGGCGGAATGCGGAGGGGGACGTCTCAAGTCCGCCCCGGGCCCAGAATCCCCGTTTTTCGGCCTTGGCCTCCTTTTCGGCCTTCTTGAAACGGCGCGCCAGGGAGACGTTGGGCTTCACCGGCAGGGTGACGGCCAGCCCGGCCTTGAGCAGGGCCTCGTTGAGCAGGCGGCCGTCGCAGCGCGCGTAGGCCAGGAGCCTGCCGTAGCGGTCGCGCAGCTCGCGGTCGAAGGACAGGGTCAGGGCCGCGCCGGAGCAGAACGACTCGCTGAAGGCCTTGGCCTCCTCGCCCCATTCTTGCGCCAGTTCCGGAGCGTCCAGGCCGATGAGCCGGACCTCCTCGGTCCCGCCGGGCAGCCGGACGGTCAGGGAGTCGCCGTCCACGACGCGTTCCAGGCGGGCCTCGAAGGCCGAGGCCGGGCCGTTGAAAATGAGGCAAAGAATAACGCCGGAGGCGAGACAATTGCCGAGCAGGGATGATATAGAGTGGACGATAGATCGTGCCGACGCGGAGCCCCCGGCCTCCGGGGAAAAAACCCTGGAAGCGCGGTGGGTAAAGGTTGACAACGTAAAAAGTGAGCACATGCTTCTAGCGTGAGGGCCCAATGGCTCGCCAGGGGGGCGGGCCGTTGAGCCGGAATCCTGAGGGGGGTATTATGACCTTTCGCGCGCTCATGCAATCCACCGCCTTCAAGGTCGCCCTGGTGGTCGTCCTGGCCCTCGCCTTCCAAGGCTCGGCCATCCTGGGATTCTTTTCCTGGTCCGTGTTCCGCTTCGCGGACGAGCGGGGAGAACGCTTCCGTGCGGACACCCTGGCCTCGGAGCAGGACCGGCTGCGTGATCTGACCGAAATGGCCGTTGCGGTCGTCGATTCCTATTACCGTCGTTCTCAGGACGTGGAAGGCCTCAAGCGCGAGAAGCAGCGCGAACTGAAGAAGGTCGTGGACGCGGCGGCGAGCCAGGCCCTGGCCGCGCTCAAGACCTTCGGCCGGGCCGAGGCCGAGGACGTCATCCGGCGGCAGACCGCCGGGATACGCTTCGACGGCGACAACTACGTCTGGATCAACGACCTCCGCCCGGCGATGGTCATGCACCCGGCGCGGCCCGAGCTGAACGGCGCGGATCTTTCGGACAACACGGATCCCAAGGGTAAGCGCCTGTTCGTCGAGATGGTCGAGGCCGTGCGGAAGGGCGGCGGCGAGGGCCTGGTGGACTACTACTGGGCCAAGCCCGGGGAGAAGGAGCCCAAGCTGAAGATCTCCTATGTCCGGCTCGTGCCGGAGTTGGGCTGGATTTTCGGCACCGGGGCCTGGCTGGAGGACATCGGCGCCGACATGCGGCGCCAGGCCCTGGTCCAAGTGGCGCGCATGCGCCTGCCCGACGGAAATTATTTCTGGATCAACGACACGACCCTGCCCGTGCCGAACATGATCATGCACCCCGTGTCTCCGGCCCTGGACGGCAAGCCCTTGAACGATCCCAAGTATGACTGCGCCACCACGGCCCAGGCCGGGACCGGCGGCAGGCCCAAGGATCTCGGCGGGAGGAAGAATCTCTTCGCGGCCGCCGCCGAGGTGGCCCGCGAGGCCGGCGAGGGCTACGTGACCTACCTCTGGCCCAAGCCCAGGCCCGGCGGCGGGGTCACCGACGAACGCTTCCCCAAGCTCTCCTTCGTCAAGCTTTTCGAACCCTGGGGCTGGGTCATCGGCATGGGCGTCTACGTGGACAACATCGACGCCGCCGCCGGGGCCCAGACCTCGGAGATGCGCGCCACGGTGTCCGGCATGGTCGTCAAGGCCGTGGCCGCCGGGCTGGTCTTCGTGGTGCTTTTCGGCATCCTGAGCGCCCTGGTCATCCGCAAGAGCATCGGCCGTCCCCTCGGCCTGCTCGTGAGCTACTTCAACGATGTGGCCCGGGGCGACCTGGACCGCACCCTGGAGCAGCGCTTCAGGGGTGAGATGGGCGTGCTCCAGCACCACATGGGCGGGATGGTCGCCAGCCTGCGCGACAAGGTGCGCGAGTCCGCCGAACTGGCCGAGCAGGCCCGCGCCGAAACCGAGCGCGCCCGCCTGGCCACCGAGGAGGCCGAACAGGCCCGGTCCCAGGCCGAGCAGGCCCGCCGTCAGGGCATGTTGGAGGCCGCCGCCAGCATCGAGGAGGCCGTCAACGGCCTGTCCTCGGCTTCGGAACAGCTCAACGCCCAGATCCGCGAGACCGCCGGGTCCGCCGCGGCCCAGCTCCGCCGCACCGAGGAGACCGCCACGGCCATGGAACAGATGAACTCCACGGTCATGGAGGTGGCCCGCAACGCCGAACTGGCCGCGGCCGCGGCCGAGGAGACCCGCAAGACCGCCGCCGAGGGCGAGGGAATCGTGCGCGAGTCCGTGGCGGCCATGAACCGCGTCCACGACCTGGCCGCCGGACTCAAGGCCGACATGGGCAATCTCGCGGGCCAGGCCGAGTCCATCGGCCGCATCGTGAGCGTGATCACCGACATCGCGGACCAGACCAACCTGCTGGCGCTCAACGCGGCCATCGAGGCCGCCCGCGCGGGCGACGCCGGACGCGGCTTCGCCGTGGTGGCCGACGAGGTGCGCAAGCTGGCCGAGAAGACCATGACCGCCACCAAGGAGGTCGGCGAGGCCGTGCGGGCCATCCAGAGCGGCGCGGAGAACAACCGTCAGGGCGTGGATCAGGCCGTGGAGGCCGTGGGCCAGGCCACCGGGATGGTCAACCGCTCCGGCGGCTCCCTGGCGAACATCGTGGTCCGCGTCCAGGAGGCCGCCGACCAGGTGCGCTCCATCGCCACCGCCAGCGAGGAGCAGTCCGCCGCCAGCGAGGAGATCACGCGCTCCGTGGAGGACGTGAGCCGGATCAGCGGCGAGACGTCCCACGGCATGGCCGAGGCCGCCCGGGCCGTCGAGGATCTGGCCCGGCTGGCCGCGGAGCTGAAGGCCCTGGTGGACCGTCTGCGCGCGGGGTAGAATGAATATGTTTCCGGCGGCCGGGGAGCCGGCCGCCGGATTCGACGCGTCTAGCGCGGGTTCATCATGGCGGCCAGGAGATAGGCCACGTCCTTGATGTCCGGCGTATAGTCCCCGGCCCGGATGCGGGCCTTGATGTCGCGCAGTCTCGCGGCGCGGGCTTCGCGGTCGGGCATGGCGGCGTCCCTTTCGGACGCGTCCGGGTGTTCCCGGCCGGGTTCGGGCGTGTTCAGCATGGTTTCCCCCTCGTGATTCGGCGTCGCGACGGCGGGGCCGTCCCCCTCTCCCGGGGTTCCCCGTCCGGCGGCGGGCGTGGCCGCGTGCCGTGGCAGTCTTATCGGAAGATCGGTCGGGAGGATTAGGGTCCGCGCGCGGCGCGCGGCGGATGAAAAAAAGGCGGGGCCGTCCGAAGACGGCCCCGCCCGTTGCGTCGGGGGGAGAGGCTAGTTGAGCAGGTCGGCGCGGATGATCTGGACCTTGGCCTTGGAGCGCAGCTCGGTCAGGAAGGCCTGGAACAGCTCTTCGCCGTAGCGCTGGCTCATGGTCGAGACCCAGAAGCCCTTTTCCTTGTCCCATGCGGCTTCGGACGGGGCGATGCGTTCCTTGAGACGGATCGCGGCCACGCCCTGCGCCAGGGGGAAGGTCTGGGGCAGCCAGGCGTTGTCCGGGGCCGCGAACACGGCCTGGGCCAGGGCCGGACCGCCGCCCAGGCCGGGAATGAAGCCGGAGCGGTTGAAGGGCTCGCTCACGCGGACGGACTTGAGGGCCTCCTCGGCCTTGCCCGCACGCAGGGCGTCCAGGGTCTGCCGGGCCTTTTCCCCGGCCAGCCGCGACGCCTCGCGCTCCTTGAGGGCCCGCAGCACCTGATCCTTGACGTCGGCCAGGGGCAGGGTGGCCTCGGGCAGATCCTGGATCTTCTCGGCCAGCAGGTAGCCGTCCTCGATGGCCAGGGGCGTCTTGGTGCTCATGCTCGTGCCCAGGTCCATGAGGGTGCGCGCGGCTTCGGGGGTCATGCCGAAGAATTGCACCAGGGTGTCCTGGGTGGTCAGGTCGGTCTGGGACACGGGCAGGCCGGCCTGCTCCGCGATCTTCTCGATCTTGATGCCCGCGGCCAGCTGGTCCAGGGCCGCGTCCAGCAGGTCGGAGATCTTCTCCGAGGCGCGGTCCTCTGCGATCTGGCGCTTGATCTGGTCCTTGACCTCGTCGAAGGCCATGGGCCCGGCCTCGCGGTGGTCCTCCATCTGGATGAGGTGCCAGCCGAACTCCGAGCGCACGGGCTCGGAGACCTCGCCCTTCTTCAGGGCGAAGGCCGCGTCCTCGAAGGGTTTGACCATGGCGCCGCGTCCGAACCAGCCCAGGTCGCCGCCGTTGGCGGCGCTGGTGTCCTGGGAGTTGCGGCGGGCCAGCTCGGCGAAGTCGGCGCCGGACTTGGCCTTGGCGGCCAGGGCGCGGATGCTGGCCTCGGCCTTCTGGGCCTCGGCCGGACCGGCGGCGGGGTCCACGGTCAGGAGGATGTGCCGCACGCGCACTTCCTCGGGGCGGACGAAGGAGGACTGGTGCGAGTCGAAGTAGGCGCGCACCTCGTCATCCTTGACCTCCTGATACGGAGCCAGGGTCTTGGGCGTGAAGGCCAGGTAGCGGAAGGCGGCCTGGGCCGGGCGCAGGAACTTGTCCTTGTTCTGCTCGTAGAACTCCTCGACCTGCTTGTCCGTCACCTGGGCCTTGGCCAGGAAGTCGGCCTGGGGGAAGAGGACGTACTCCACGCGGGCCTGTTCGCGGGCCCAGGTGAAGAGTTCCCTGGCCTGGGCCTCGTCGGCCCGGGCGGGCAGGGAGACGTAGACCCGGACCTTCTCCAGGAGCAGGTTCTCGCGCAGGCTCTGCTCGAAGACCGCCGGGGTCATCTGGTTGGCCGCCAGAACCTGCTTGTAGATCTCGGGATCGAAGACCCCGTCCTTGTTCTGGAAGGCCTCCAGGCGCGAGATGGCCGCGCGCAGCTCGGCGGCGCTGGCCGAGAGGTCCATGTCCCGGGCGGCTTCGCGCAGGAGCATGGAGTTGATCATCTGGGTCAGGAGCTGCTGCTTGGCCTGGGGGTCCTGCAGGGCTTCGGGACCGGCGTCGGGATTCTCGCGGCGCGCCCGCTCGGTGCTTTCCTGGTAGGCGCGCAGGAAGTCGCGGGCCAGGATGGGCTCGTCGTTGACGTAGGCGATCACCGGATCGCCCTTCTCGTGCATGGTGCCCGAGCCGAAGAAGAAGATGAAGACGATGATGATGATGCCGAAGAGGATCTTGATGATCCATCCCGAGGCATGTTGACGCATGATATCGAGCATGTCGACTCCAGGGTCCGAAGGCGTTGCGGGTCCGGTCAGGACCGGGCGCGGGCCGCGTTGAGCAGTCCGCCAGCCTGGATAATATTCAGTTCCTTGGCCGTCAAATCATTTGTCACCGTGATCCGGCGTCCCGAGTCGGCGATGATCTCCAGTTCGCCGCCGGGAGTCAGGTCCGCCGCGCGGATGGTCAGGGTCGCGCCCTGTTCCAGGGCGTCGTAGTCCGCCTTGTTCGTGAGCAGCAGGGGCAGGATGCCGAAGTTCACCAGGTTGGCCCGGTGGATGCGCGCCAGGGACTTGACGATCACGGCCTTGACCCCCAGGTGGCGGGGGCCCAGGGCCGCGTGCTCGCGGCTGGAGCCCTGGCCGTAGTTTTCGCCGCCCAGGATGAAGCCGCCGCCGAGCCCCTTGATCCGGCCCACGAAGTCCTTGTCCACCCGGCTGAAGATGTACTCGCTGATGGCCGGGATGTTCGAGCGCAGGGCCGTGATCTGGGCCCCGGCGGGCAGGATGTGGTCCGTGGTGATGTCGTCGCCCACCTTGAGCGCCACCTGTCCGGTGATGGTCGCGGGCAGGGCGTCGAACTTGGTCAGGGGCGCGATGTTCGGCCCGCGCAGGATCTCCACGCCGGAGCCGTCCTTGGGCGGAAAGACGAAGAGCTTTTTGATGCTCGGAATCTTTTTGGGCAGCGCGGGCTTGCGCGGGGCCTTGCCCCAGCCGGCCGGGTCCGTGAACCTGCCGCGCAGGGCCACGTTGGCCGCCGTCTGCGGGCTCACGAGGTAGACCTTGGCGTCCTGGGTGCCGCTGCGGCCCTCGAAGTTGCGGTTGAAGGTGCGCGCGCTGACTCCGGCGGACACGGGCGAGCCGCCCATGCCGATGCACGGCCCGCAGGTGCACTCCAGGAGCCGGGCCCCGGCGTCCAGGATGGGTTCGAGGAGCTTCTCGGCGGCCAGCATCTTGACCACCTGCTTGGAGCCCGGGGAGACCATCAGGTCCGTGGCGGGCGGCACGCGCTTGCCCTTGAGGGTCAGGGCCACGGTCTTCAGGTCGGCGTATGAGGAGTTCGTGCAGGAGCCCACGGCCACCTGATCCACGGTCAGGCCGTCCAGGGAGGCCACCGTGACCACCCGGTCGGGCATGTGCGGGCAGGCCGCCAGGGGCTCGAGTTTGGACAGGTCGATGACGATCTCGTCGTCGAAGGCGGCGTCCGTGTCGGCGGCCAGGGGCTTGAAGTGGGAGGCCCGGCCCATGCGGGTCAGGAAGTCGCGGGTGCGGGCGTCGCTCTCGAAGATCGAGGTGGTCGCGCCCAGCTCCGCGCCCATGTTCGTGATCGTGGCGCGCTCGGGCACGGTCAGGGAGGCCGCGCCGGGACCGGAGAACTCGAAGACCTTGCCGACCCCGCCCTTGACCGTGAGCAGGCCGAGCAGGTGCAGGATCACGTCCTTGGCCGCGGCCCAGCCCGTGAGCTTGCCCTCCAGGCGCACGCGCACGACCTTGGGCATGGCGATGACGTAGGGCGCTCCGGCCATGGCCAGGGCCACGGACAGGCCGCCCGCGCCGAAGGCCAGCATGGCCAGTCCGCCCGCCGTGGGGGTGTGGGAGTCCGAGCCCACCAGGGTCTTGCCCGGCCGGGCGAAGTTCTCCAGGTGAAGCTGGTGGCAGATGCCCGTGCCCGGAGGCGAGAAGACCGCGCCGAAGCGGGCCGCCGCGCTGCGCAGGTAGCGGTGGTCGTCGGGGTTGCGGAAGCCCATTTGGAGCGTGTTGTGGTCCACGTAGGACACGGACAGCTCGGTCTTCACGCGTTCGATGCCGATGGCCTCGAACTGGAGCCAGGCCATGGTGCCGGTGGCGTCCTGGGTCAGGGTCTGGTCGATCCGCAGGGCGACTTCGGAGCCGGGGCTCATGGTCCCGTCCATGAGGTGCGCGGCGATGATCTTCTGGGTCAGGTTGCGGGCCACGTGCATCCTCCAGTGGGTGCGGTCAGAACAGGAAGCCGCCGCTCGGGGCGCCGGGGCCGGGGCCGTCGGCGTAACCCAGTTCGCGGCGGCGGATTTTCTTGCGCCGCAAATCGATTTCCACTTCAAGCCGCAGGCGTTCGCGGGTCAGCTCGAAGATTTCGTTGGCGAAAAACAGGTCACGCTCCGGGTCTTCGCGCAGGCGGTAGTCCCGTTCCCGTTCCTGGCACTCCTCCAACTCCCGCGTGAACCCGGCGATCTCGGCCTCAAGCGCCGCTATTTCCGCGCACACGGATGCGTCGAGGTTTCTTTGGCTCATCCTTGGTCCGCTCCGTGCGCGCGGGCTCGGCGGAGCGGCCCGTGGGCAATGCGTTGTAGAGGTTCCAGAAGCGCGGCCAGACCGCGGTCAGTTCGCCGGGATTGTCCACGGCGATGCCGCGCCGCAGCCAGGCGATCAGGGACAGGGCCAGGATGCAGTAGGGGCCCGGCGCGGCGTAGGAGTCGCTCCAGGTGAGCGGACCGGGTGTCAGCAACACGGCCCCGTTTTCGATCTCGAAGGAGGCTCCCAGGCGCTCAAGCATCTCGGCGGCCTGTCCCAGGGCGTCCAGGTCCGCGGGCGCGGCCACGCGGCAGGGCCGCTCGGAGGCCAGCCCGAGCACCAGGGCCAGGGGGAACAGTTCGGCGCGGCGGCCGAAGTCCACGTCGGGACGGCCGTCCGGCGCGCCCTTGGTCGAAACCAGGACCCCGTCCTCCAGGGCCAGGGTCAGGCCCAGGGCGGTCAGGCCGAGGCCCAGGTCGCCGCCCAGCGGGGCTTCGGCCTTCCAGGGGCCGCTCAGGCGCGCCCGGCCGCCGGTGAAGGCGGGCATGGCCAGGAGATAGGCGCAGAGCACCGGGTCCGGCGGCAACTCGGGCCGCGCCGGGATTTTGGGCTCACCCGGGGGCACGGTGCAGCGTCCATCCTCCAGCCGGGCCGACAGGCCGCAGGCGTTCAGCACAGCCACGGCCCCGGGCAGGTCTTCGGCGGCCGGGGAGCCGGGCCGGAAGCGCAGCACCAGGCCGCGCGGATAGGCCCAGGCCGAGAGGGCCAGGGCCACGGCGAACGCGGCCGGAAGATCGTCCGGCAGATCCAGGGAGCCGTCCATGTCGCCGCCGCACTCCAGGCGCGCGGGCAGGCCCGGGGCGTGGGGGTTCAGGCTGATGAGCCGGGCGCCCAGGGCGGGCAGCACGCGGTTCAGCGGGCCCACGTCCATGAGCTTGAGTTCCGGGCCCCCGGCGAACTTGCAGCGGCCCGCGCCGCGCAGGGCCTGGGCCAGAAGGGCGAAAAAGGTGAACGGGGTCTCCCCGGCGAAGAGCAGCTTGTCCTCGAAGGTCAGCGGAGCCTGCCCGGCTGCGGCTTCCAGGCCGTCGTCGGTCCAGGACAGGCGCGCTCCGGCCTGGTTCAGGGCCTTGACCAGTTCCACCAGGGGGTCGTTGAGCACGGCCTGGTTCAGGGTCAGGGGACGGCCTGAGGCGGCGGCCATGAGGGCCCACATGCGCGCGGCGTCCAGGGAGCGGGGCGCGGGCAGGTCCAGGTCCACGGGCATCTGGCGCGGAGCCAGGCCGAAGGGGTCGGACTGCTTGCGGGCGGTCTTCATCGGGCCGCGCCCGAAGAAATTGACCACGCCGAAGAGCTGGCGCAGAAGCTTGGTGTCCAGGCCGTGGAGCCGGGAAGCCTCTTCCCATGCGCCCCAGACCTGTTTCTCCAGGCCCGGGTCCGTGGAGGGCTTGCCGCGCGAGCGCCTCCAGGCGGTCTCGCGGCCCAGGAGTGCGGCCCTCCTGGCCAATAGCTCCAGGATCCTGCCGTCCAGTTCCTTGATCTCGCCCAGCCGCTTTTCAAAGACGCCCTCGCCGCCCGGCCCGCCGGCCCGGCGCGAGGGACCCTTTTTGGTCTCGTCCGTCATGTGGTTCCTGGTATCTCCGGTGTGGAAGGGCCTGCATAGCCTGAAACCACGGCGTGGGCAAGCCCCGTCGGGAAACGGCCCCGATCGCGGGCGGCCGGGCCGGGCGGCGTTCCGCCGATCCTTCGTCGCCCAATCGTCACCTCGCCGCCGCGCTTTGTGATGGACCCCAAGCCGGGAAAAGTTTAGAGAATGTTTAACAACTCGGCGGCGCGGCATCCGCCCGTCCTGGGAGGTGAGTGCAAAGCCCCGGCATCGTTTCTTGAAATCCACGGGTGGACTGGACGCCTTCGCGTGAGAACCTCGAAAGAAGCGCAAGGGAGCCTATGGCGTCGAAAAACTTCATTCTCGATACCAACGTCCTCATCGAAAACCCGAAATGCATCGCCGGCCTGCGCAACGGCGAGGAAAACAACATCCACGTTCCCTACACGGTCCTGGCCGAGCTGGACAAGCTCAAGCGCGACCCGCGCGTGGGGCATGTGGTCAGCCAGGCCGTGCACGCCATCCTCGAAGACGACAAGGTGCGCATCTTTCCTCCGGACGTGGCCCTGGGCCTGGAAGACGAGATCTACGACGACCGCATCCTCAAGGAAATCCTCAAGCAGAACGTCGAGGAACCGATCCTCATCACCAACGACCGCATCCTCCAGCTCAAGGCCCGGGTCTACGGCATCGCCTGCGAGGGCTACCGCGACTCCGTGCCCTTCCAGTCCGAATCCCAACTCTACACCGGCTTCGTGGAGGACGGCGAGGAGCCCGTGGCCAACAGTTTCCGCTGGGAGCAGGGCACGCCGGTCTTCCACGGCACCGAAGGGCCCAAGGCCGTGACCTACCAGCACGAGATCTGGGGCGTGCGGCCGCGCAGCGTGTATCAGAACCTGGCCTTGGAGATCATGCTCCACCCGGACATCGACCTCGTCTCGCTCCAGTCCGAGGCGGGCTACGGCAAGACCTTCCTGGCCCTGGCCGCCGCGCTCTACCTGGTCCTCGAACGCAAGGACAACACCTACCGCAAGATCTACCTGGTCAAGCCGGTCTGGGAGATCGGGGCCAAGATGGGCTACCTGCCCGGCGACGTGGAGGAGAAGATGCTCCCCTACGTGCGCTACATCCACGACCTGCTCGTGAAGCTCCACGAGATGCGTCCGGCCAACCGCATCTTCATGACTCCGGACGCCGAGAGCCTGCGCCTGAACCCCAAGAAGTTCGAAATCCAGCCCATCGCCTACATCCGGGGCATGAACGTGGAGAACGCCGTGGTCGTCGTGGACGAGATGCAGAACCTTTCGCGCAACGAGACCCGGGCCCTGCTCACCCGCATGGGCGAGAACGTGAAGTGCATCTGCCTGGGCGACACCCGGCAGGTGGACAACCCCTATCTCAACGAGTCCAACAACGGCCTCAACTGGGTGGTGAAGAAACTCAAGGGCTACCGCAACTACGCCCACATGGTGCTCAAGGGCGAACGTTCGCGCGGGCCCATCACGGACATCGTCCTCAAATCCAAACTCTAACCGGCTTCGCCGGACCATGGAAAGGCGGAAGAGGCTCTCGGTCTTTCGCTGAAGAGGCTCCCGGTTTCGGGCCGACCCGTCGAGGCGGTCATCAGGGCGCGTTGCGCGCCCTGATGACCGCCTCGACCGTTGGGGGGTTCAGGGGCCCTCGGCCCCTGGCGGGTCCGGGGCGGAGCCCGGCCGCCGGAGGCGTTGTGTTTCTTGTCCCTGTCTTTCTCACCCGGTGCGCAGGGCGCCGACCATTTCCTCCAGTTCGCGGATCTTGGCGGCGAGGCTTTCCACGGCCTGGGCGGACTGACGCATGCCCTCGGCGATGCGGCCGGTGATCCGGCTGACCTCCTCCTCGGAGCGGTTGATCTCCTCGCTGGCGGCGGACTGCTGCTCGGCGGCGGTGGCGATGCTGGTGACCTGCTGGGAGGTGGTTTCCACGAGAGTGACGATTTCCTTGAGGGCGGCCTCGGAGCCCCGGGCGAGGTCCGTGGCCTCCACGGCGGCGGATGCGGCCAGATCGACCTTGGCAACATTCTGGCTGGTGCCGTCCTGGATGGCGCGGATGGCGTCGCCGACTTCCTTGGTGGCGGTCATGGTCTTCTCGGCCAGCTTGCGCACCTCGTCGGCCACCACGGCGAAGCCGCGTCCGGCCTCGCCCGCGCGGGCCGCCTCGATGGCCGCGTTGAGCGCCAGAAGATTCGTCTGGTCCGCGATGTCGCTGATGACGTTCATGATCGCGCCGATGGACTGGGCCTGGGAGCCGAGGTGGTCCATGCCGGTCTTGAGTTCCCGGGAGAGGGAGTCCACGCGGTCGATGGCCTGCATGGAGCGGCCGACCACGCCTTCGCCCTCCAGGGCCTTGCCCCGGGCGCGTTCGGCCATTTCGGCGGCGCTGCCGGCGTTCTTGGCCACTTCCAGGACCGTGGCGTTCATCTCCTCCATCGCCGTGGCGGTCTCGGTGGTGCGCTTTTCCTGCTCCTCGACGCCGCCGGTGATGTCCGAAACCTCCTGGGTGAGGGTCGCGGAGGAGGAGGCCAGCGCCTCGACAATGCTCTGAAGGCGGTCGGCGGCCAGGACCATGCCGTCGGTGCGGGCGCGTTCGGCCTGGCAGGTGGCCTGCTCGGCCTGTTTCAAGGCGTCCATGGCCTTGCGGGCCTGCTCCTCGGCCTCGGCCCCGCGCTGGGCGGCGGCCTCCAGGTTGCGGCGGATGCTTTCGGTCATGTCGCCCAGGGAACGGGCCAGGGTGCCCATCTCGTCCTGGGTGCGGATGTCCAGGCGGCCGTCGAGGGAGCCTTGGGCCACGGACTGGGCGAAGGCCGTGCAGCTCTTGAGGGGCTTGAGGATGAAGCCGCGCACGATGAGGGACACTGCGACGATGATGGCCAGGGTCACCAGGGCGGCCACGCCCATGTTGGCCGCGGCGGCGGTGTTCATGTGCGCGCGCATGTCGCGGGAGGGCGCGACCACGCCGAAGACCCAGCCGGAGATGGGGGAGCGCCGGGCGGCGGCCATCTGTTCGCCGTCGGCGTCCTGGAAAAGAACGATGCCGCTTTTCTCCACGGCGGCCACATCGCGGCCCAGGGGCGTCTTGAGCAGTTCGCTCTTCATGCGTTGCGCGGCGTCGGGGTGGGCCAGGGCCATGCCGTCCCGGTCCAGGATGAAGGCGTAGCCGGTGCTGCCGATGCGGGTTTCGGCCAGGGCCTTGGTCAGGGATTCCAGGTCCATGCCCGCGTTGAGCACGCCGATGAGCCCGCCGTTCGCGTCCTTGATCGGCTGGGCGATGACCACCACCGCCTTGCCCGTGGTCCGGCTGACGATGGCCTTGGAGATGACGTCGGCCTTGCCTGTGGAGGCGGCCTGGAAGTAGTCGCGGTCGTTGACCTTGACCTTGCCCACCGAGGCCGTGTTGGTCGAGGCCGCGGAGACGCCCGTGAGGTCGAAGACGTTGGCGTAATCCACGCCCTTCATGGAATGGACCATTTGCTTGAGGGCCGCGTTGGCCGCCTCCGACCCGCCTCCGCTGAACACGCCGGTGATGTCGGGGTCGAGGGCGAAGGCGGTCATGATGGCCAGGTTGGCCTCCACGTCGCCGCCGATGTCGTTGGCCAGGGCTTGGCTCATGAGCGACATGCTTTCGGCCATGACCATGTCGAAGGCGTGCTTTTCGTTGCGGTAGTTGAGGCCGACCAGCAGGACCATTCCCGCGAGGATCATGACCAGCACGGGCAGGAAGAACTTCGCTTGCAGGCTCAGGCGCATATGGCGCTCCTTTTTTGGTCAAGTGTTACGCCACGTTATTATCCTGTTCCAGAGCCGAGTCAAAGCCCCTCGCGGAGATTATCAAAACGGCGGGGAATCGTTGAATATCAAGCGCGAGAGCGGCACTGCTCCATGAAAGCCTCCAGCGTCAGGACCGAGGCGGGATGGGGGGTGCCGTCGAAGGGCAGGGAGATCACGGGCAGGTCGAGCTTGCCGGAGGCCTCGCGCAGGAGGGCGGCGGAGATGGTTCCGGGCATGCAGCCGAAGGGCATGGCGTTGACCACTCCGGCCACGCGGGGGGCGGCCTCCAGGGTCGCGCCGATGGTCAGCACGGCCTCGCCGCGCACGTCCTCGGGCAGGTATTCGGCGGCCAGGGCCAGGACGCGCTCCACATCCGGTTCGTGCCCGGCCAGATCGCCCAGGGCGGCTTCCAGGCGGCGGGTGGTGGAGTCCTGGACCTTGCGGCGCAGGGCGAGTTTGAGGAACCCGGTCAGGTCGCGGGAGCGCCGGGCCTCGCGCACGGCGATGTAGGTCACGTAGCGCACCCATTCCCCGAAGGGGGCCAGGACGACTTCGCCGCCCAGGGCCTCGATGCGCCGCACGAGGTCTTCGTTGGAGAACCGGTTGTGGCGCACGAAGATCTCCCCGGCCAGAAGCACGCGGGGCCGGGGTTCGCGGCGGCGGGGGATGCGCGCGAAGGCCCCCCGGACCTGGGCCAGGAAGGCGGCGATGTCCTTGGAGGGATCGGCGAGGTGGCGTTCGAGCCCGGCCGAGGCCGAGGCGTAGAGCCGGTCGGCGGCGCCGGGGTCCAGCTCATGGGGCCGCACACGGTGCAGGCAGTGCTGGAGCAGGTCGTAGCCGACCACGGCCTCCCAGGCCCGGCGGGCGAAGCGCGTTCCGGCTTCGGCCAGCTCCCGGTAGAGGCCGCGGTCCTGCACCGGAGAGTAGACCGGCACGTCCCCGGCCCCGGCCATCTCCAGCACGAGCCGGTGGTGCGCGGCGTACTGGCCGAAGCGGCAGGGCCCTGTGCCGCCGGGCATGAAGAAGGCCGCGCGCTCGGGATCGAAGTCCGGGGCCAGAACCTTGAGCAGGAGGTCGCCGGTGGTCACGGCGCAGGGGTAGCACTCCTTGCCCGAGACATAGGAGGCGGCCAGACGCATGGCTTCGGGCCCGGTCTCGGGCAGAACCTGGGATTCGATGCCGCAGGAGCGGAAGGCTGCGGCCAGCCCCAGGCAGTGGTCGGACATGCGCGGGCCGTAGAGCACGCGGGACTTGAGGTCCGGGCGGCGCTTGCGGGGCTTGGGCCGGGCCAGCCGCGCGGGCGGGGGCAGGTCCGCGATGCTGTCCAGGAAGGCCTCGCAGCGGGTGAGCATTCCGGCGTCGGCGGTGTGTTCGTCGATCTCCAGGGTGAGCATGGGCTTGCCCGCCATCTCGCGGTCCAGGCCCTTGTCGATGAAGGAGTCCGGGCCGCAGGAGAAGCTGCCGATGCGCAGGGCGAAGAGCTTCGGGTGGTTGCGCACGAAGCGGGCCGCGCGCAGAAGATTCCGGCCCGAGCGCCAGTACATGCCCTCCAGGCCCTCCTCGTCCTCGGCCGGGAGCATGTCCTGGGGCAGCGCGGGCACGCCGAGGGCGGCCAGCTTGCGCGGCAGGTCCAGGTTCAGGCCCGGGTCGAAGGCGTTGTAGGCCCGGCCCAGCACGACCACGGCCGGGCCGTCCAGGGATTCCAGGAACGCGCGGCCGCGTTCGCGCAGGGCGTGTTCGAAGCGGTCCTGGGCCGCCCAGGCGGCCTCCAGGGCCTTGTCCATCTCCCGCGCGCTCACCCCGTATCCGTCGAAGGCCTCCCGGAGAGAGCGGAGCAGGAAGGTCCGGCCGTGGTCGGCCTGGATCACCGGGGCCAGGACGCGCGTGTCGCGGCCCTCGGCGCGCAGCCGGGAGGCCAGGAGGAAGGGGAAGCTCTGGGTCAGGGGACAGGGCAGCCGCGCGGGTTCGCCGGGTCCGGCGAGGTTGACCACGCAGGGCGCGAAGATCGCGGGCAGGCCCTGCCCGGCCAGCTCCAGGCAGTGGCCGAAGGCGGCCTTGACCGGGTGGCAGGTGTCGGCGGCCAGGGCCCGGCCGCCCAGGCGGACCATGCGGCGGCTGGTGCGGCCCGTGGTCACGGGCTCGAAGCCCAACTCCCAGAGCAGGGTGGAATGGAACGGCAGCAGGTCGTGGGCCAGGAAGGCCAGGGGCAGGCCGATGCGGCCGCGCGGGGCCTGTCCGCCCGAGCGGGCCAGGGCCTCGGCGCGTTCGCGCTGGACCTCGAACAGGGCCTGCTCGCGGAAGGCGAAGAGGTCCGGCAGGTCTTCCGGGGCCTTGCGGCGGTCGTCGAATTTTTCGCAGCGGCCGCCGAAGAACAGGGGCCGCTCCTCGCCCTCCAGGCGCAGTCGGTTGATCTCGCAGGAGTTCTCGCAGCCGTCGCAGGTGAAGGAGTCCACTTCGTAGCGCAGCCGGGCCAGGTCGAAGCCCCGGAAGCGCGAGGGCCCGCCGCCGTCGGCGCGCATGTGGTCGCGGGCGATGAGGGCCATGCCGATGGCCCCGGTGACGTCGTGGTGCGGGGGCACGACGATTTCCCGGCCGAGGTGCTTCTCGAAGGCCGCGGCCACCGCCTTGTTGAAGGCCGTGCCGCCCTGGAAGAAGATGCGCCGCCCGATGGGCCGGGGACCGACCACGCGGCTCACGTAGTTCTGCACGATGGAGTAGGCCAGTCCGGCCAGCAGATCGTCGCGTCCGGCCCCGCGCTGGAGTTGGGAGGCCAGGGAGCTTTCCATGAACACGGTGCAGCGTTCGCCCAGGTCGCGCGGGGCCTCGGCGGCCAGGGCCAGCTCCTGGAAACGCTCCTTGATCGGCACGCCCAGCCGCTCGGCCTGCTCCTCCAGGAAGGAGCCCGTGCCCGCCGCGCAGGCGCGGTTCATCTCGAAATCGCGCACCCGGCCGTCGCGGATGGAAATGTATTTGGAGTCCTGGCCGCCGATCTCGAAGACCGTGTCCACTTCCGGGTCGATGGCCACGGCGGCCCGGGCCTGGGCCGTGATCTCGTTCTTGACCACGTCCGCGCGCACGAGGTCGCCGGTCATGGCCCGGCCGGAACCGGTGGTCCCGACCCCGCGCACCTCGACCCGGCCGCCCACCTCGGCCCCCAGTTCCCCGAGCCCGCGCAGCACGGCCTCGATGGGCCGGGAGGCGGTGCGCAGGTAACGCTTGGCCACCAATCGGCCTTCCTCGTCCACCAGGGCCAGGTTGGTGGAGATGGAGCCCACGTCGATGCCCAGGTACACGGGGGCTCGGCCCTGCTCCGGCAGGGGCGCGAGCGGGGCCTCGGGCACGAGATGCCGTTCCATGATCTTCCGTTCGGCCAGGGGCGGCCGCGCGCCGCCGTCTTCCAGACGGACGACGGCGAGCCGCTCCACGGCGGCGGGATCGCAGGGCGCGGAAAGCCCCTCCTCCAGGGCCTTGCGGGCCGCGCCCAGGGCTCCGGCCTGGGCGGACAGGGGCGGCGTCACGAGGTCCGGCAGGTCGAGCACGCGGCGGAAGGCCTCGGCCACTCCGGCGTTCAGGGCCACGCCGCCCACCAGGACCGCCGGGCCGGGCAGCTCCCGGCCGCGCACGATGGAGCCCCGGAAGTTGCGGGCCACGGCGGCGCAGAGCCCGGCCGCGATGTCGGCCAGGGGCGTGGCCACCTGTTGGAGGTGGATCATGTCGGACTTGGCGAAGACCGAGCAGCGGCCCGCGATGCGCGCCGGACGCTTGGAGGCCAGGGCCAGGGCCGCGAAGTCCTCCAGGGAGAGGCGCATCCGCTCGGCCTGCTGGTCCAGGAAGGCCCCCGTGCCCGCCGCGCAGACCGAGTTGAGGGCGAAGTCGCGGACCACCGGGCCGCGCGGCCCGGGCCGGAGCAGGAGCAGCTTGGAATCCTCGCCGCCCATCTCCAGCACGCAACGCGCGCCCGGGGAAAGGGTCTCCGCGCCCAGGGCCACGGCGGCCAGCTCGCTGACGTGGGGCGCGCCGAGGGTTTCGGCCACGAGCTTGCCCGGCCCGCCCGTGACGGCCAGCTCCAGGCCCGGGAAGCGTTCCAGGGCGCGGGTCAGCATGGCGGCGGCGCAGGCCGTCGGGCGGCCCTTGTGGCGGGCGTATACCGAGTGCAGCAATCGGCCCTGGGCGTCGAGCACGGCGAGCTTCACGCTCACCGAGCCGCAGTCCAGGCCCGCGATGAATTCCTGGGACATGGCTCCACGGGGGTTCTGCCGCCCGGAGGGGAGGGGTTCCGCGCCTCGGCGGCGCTTCCGGGCGGGGGTCGCTCCCGCGCGCCCAGGATAACGCCAAATCGCGGATGGAAGCAATGTCTCCCCGCGAGGAAGTCCGGAAAACGGGAATTCGCCGAGCCTGGAGCCTCCCTCAGCCCTTGTCCGCGTGGGGAGAGACGCCGAACAGGGAGAGGAACCAGCGGAACAGCCGCCGCCTCAGGGGGCCGTCCGGGTGCACATAGGGGATGACGGCGATCCTGAAGGCCAGGCAGTGAGCCACCAGCCCCTCCAGGGAGGTGTCCTCGGGAGCGGGCGCGGTGCTGCCGACCCTCAGATCGAGGAGAATGAGCGCGCGCAAGTCCTCGGCATGGGTCGGCTCCTCCTCGGCCAGGCTGATGGACAGGGGCGCGGTCACCTCGGCACAGTCCAACTGGAGCTTTCGTCCCTGGGCGTCGAAGGCGGCATACGCGTCATCAAGCACGTCGTAGCACTCCAGATACGTCTCCGCTTCCCTAAGCTCTGGAAACACGGCCATGCCGCTGTCGTCGAACACGAAAATGGGCATGGTGGGCTTCCTGGAGTCAGAATCGGTCTTTCCAGCTGGTGTGGTCATGTGCTTCAGCGTCCGGCGGGCCGGAGAAATTTGCTCTCCGGCTGTTTCCAGAACACGTCCCCGGTCAATAGGCTGTCGGCCGGAGCCTCGCCCACGCGCCGCAGGCCCAAGGACCGGCCCTGGGGGCCATTGCCCTTGGGCAGGGGAACCTCCTCCAGCGCAAAGGTTTCAGTGACGCCCCTGTACCGCAGAATGAGCGTCTTGCGGCCGTCAAAGGACCATGTGCCCGCATGAAGCTTGAGGTGGTGTGGAGGCGTGAACAGCAGGAGCAGGAACTTGTCGCTGTTCTCGGCCAGGGCGATGGTGCGCGTCAAGGCCCGGTAATCACCATTGCGGTATTCTCCGGCGATGCCCGGTTCCTCGGCCAGGCATGGTCGGGCGAGCGCCAGGATCAGTCCGAGGATCAGCGTGAGACGCTTCATTCGCTCCTCCAGAACGTGGCGGACGAGATTTTGGAGCGGGGATCGTCGGGCGAGATGCGTTGCAGGCCGCGCATGGGGCCATAGGGCTCCACCTCGTCCTGGTCCCAGACTCCGGGCTCCAGCACCTCCAACATGCCGTCATGCTCCAAGACCACGCGGTCGTTTACCTCCCGCCAGGTGCAGGAGACGTATCGGATATCGCTCTTGTCCGACTCTCCCGGGAGCCAATTCTCGGTCATGATGAAACAGATGTTGTCCTGGTCCAGGAGAAAGAGCTCCTGGCGCCATTCCGTGGGTACCGCAGTGTGGTAATACCCAGCCAGCGGGGAGTCGTCCGCCCGGAGCGGAACGGCTCCGGCCAACACAAACAGGACGAGGAAGAGCAGAACGCGGGGCATCACTCTTTCCTTTTCTTCGGCTTGGGATCGTATTCGATGTGAATGTGGCTCACGTCGATGACGTTCCCCTTTTTATCCAGTTCGTATTTTTCTTCCGGCAATACGACGTAGTCCCTGCCGAGTTTTTTTGAATTTCAGCAGCGAGTTCCCTCAACTTGTCTTTTGTGATGTGATTTCCCCGCAAGTCAACAGCTTTGTCCTTGTAATGCAAGGGATTCTTTCCGTGGCTGCTGTCATTGGCTGAAGTGACCGCCATTGGCCTTCGCGTGCGCGCCCGGGGCCGCTGGAGCGCCGGCCACGAACACGTCCCTGCCCCATCTTCCGGGGGGAGTCCAGTCCGGCTCCTTGGCGACGGGGCTTCGCCCCATTTACGGAAAGACGGAGAGGATGACCGGCGGCTTCAATCTTTTCGGTCATGGGCCGAAGGCCCCTCCTGTATGTTTTCAACGAAGCATAAGGTCGGTTTTTGGGCCAGGTGAAGAAAGACAGCGAAAAAGCGGCTGATTGCGGCGAAAAAGCATCTTGACGGGGTTTTGGCGGAAACGACGCGGGGGCGGTCCCGGGCATGCCCGGGACCGCCCCCGCTGAAAGGGGTCCAGGGGCCGTCGGCCCCTGGCGGGTCCGGGGCGGAGCCCCGGCCGCCGGAGGCGTCGCCTACTTCACGCCCTTGGAGTTGAGGAACGGGGCGTACTTCTTGTCCGTGCCCATGATGTGGCCCACGAGCCAGTCCTTGAGGAAACGCATGATGTCCATGGTCACCTTGGCGGCGCCGCTCTTGAGGCCGTCCTCGAATTCCTGAACCTTGGCCTCGAACTTGCGGTGGATCTCGGCGTGGCGGGCGGCCTCGGGGTAGCCGTGGCGGGCGAACAGCTCCTCTTCGGTCTTGAAGTGCTTGATGGCGTACTGCTTGAGCCGGTTCACCACGTCCAGCATGACCTTTTCGGAGCGGCGCTGGCGCATGGCCTGGTGCAGCTCGTTGATGAGGTTCACCAGGGCCTTGTGGTGGCCGTCGATGAGCCCGATGTTCACGGACAGCTCGGGGGTCCACTCCACCAAACGGTCGGAGCCGAGGGCTCCGTCGAGCTTGCCCTTGGCCATGCCCTGGATGAGCATGTCCAGCTCCTCGACCAGACCGGAGACCTCCACCAGGGCGTGGGCCGACTGGGCCATGCCCTGGGCCGTCTCCTGGGCCACCCGCGTGACCTCGCTGACGGCCCGGTTGATCTCCTCGCCCACGCTGGACTGCTGGCCCGAGGCCGCGGCGATGGACGAGGCCTGGCTGGCCGTGTCGTCCACGAGGCCCACGATCTCCTCCATGAAGGCCCCGGACTGGGTGGCCTCGCGGGAGCTTTCCACGATGTCCCCGGCGGCGGCCTCCACGGCCTGGACGTTTTCCTGGGCCCCGGCCTGGATGCGCTGCACGGCCTCGCCCACTTCCTTGGTGGCGGTCATGGTCTTTTCGGCCAGCTTGCGGACCTCGTCGGCCACGACGGCGAAGCCCCGTCCGGCCTCGCCCGCGCGGGCGGCCTCGATGGCCGCGTTGAGGGCCAGGAGGTTGGTCTGGTCCGCGATCTCGTTGATCACCGTGATGATTCGGCCGATGCCCTCGGCCTGTCGGCCGAGCTGGGCCATGGTCTCCTTGAGGTTCAGGATGCGGTCGCGCACGCGTTCGATGGAGTCCACGGCCCGGCGCACGCCCGCCGCGCCGGTGGAGGCGTTGCGCTTGGACTGGTCGGCGCTTTCGGCCGCGCTGTGGGCGTTGCGGGCGACCTCGACGATGGAGCCGGTCATCTCCTCCATGGCCGTGGCCGTCTCGGTCATGCGGTCGCGCTGGATGTCCACGCCCCGGCTCACCTCATGCACCCGCTCGGTGAGTTCGCCGATGGCAGCGAAGATCTTTTCGGACACGGCCTGGGCCTTGCCCGCGGCTTCGTTCATGGACGAAAGCAGCTTGCCGACCTCGGCCTCCTCGACGCGGGCCTTGTCCAGGGCCTCCTGGGCGGCCTTGGCCTGGCGTCCGGCCTCGGCCTCGCTCAGGCGGCAGGACTGGGTCACGGATTTGAGGTGCGCCACCATGTCCTTGAGCGCCGCGTGGACTTCGCCCATCTCCAGGTCGAAGCGCCCGGTCAGCTCGGCCTCCTCGCCCCGGCCCACGGCCTGGGCGTAGCGGTGGATGGCCGCCAGGGGCGCGGTGAGCTTGCGCCGGGTCTGGACCATGGCGAAGGCCGCCAAGAGGGCCCCCAGCACAAGGATGACGGCCACGACCACCGGGCCCGCGCCGAGGATGTCGGCGGCGGTCTGGGCGCAGAGCAGAAGAAAGAGTCCGGCGACGGCCGTGAATATCCGGAATTGAATCGTCATGAAAAACCTCCTCTACGGGAAGTTTCTTTTTACCCGGGAGCGTTCCGGCCGTCCAGCGCAACCAGGGGGGCGTTCCAATCAAACCCGGGCCGAGGAGCGGGAAGGTCCGGACGACGCGGACAGCAGGGCCAGCCCCAGAACCACGGCCACGCTCCCGGAGTACAGGAGGGGAGTGGTCAGGCCCAGACTCAGGCAGGCGGCGTAGGCCCCGGCCCCGAAGGCGGTGGGCCGCCGCAGCACGGGCACGGCCGGCAGTCCCAGCAGGAGCAGCGGCCCGGGCAGGCCCCAGGAGGCGGTCAGGCGCGGCCAGAAGGCGTGCACCTCGGACAGGCGCATGGCCGGGCCCCGGCCGATGGCCTGAAGCAGGGAGAGCAGGTCCGGCGAGGTGTCCAGAGGCAGGGGCTGGTTCAGGGGCAGCCCCGCGAGCCAGGCTCCGGGGGTCTCGCCGAGGGCCTGGAACACGGCCAGCCATTGGCGCGACTGCTCCAGACGGGTGAGCGCCGCGCTCTGGTCCAGGGGCAGGATCAGGGCCGCGGCGGTCAGCAGCAGGCAGAGGACGAAGAGCGGGAGGCGCAGGCGCAGGCGGCCCGGGCCGAAGAAGAGCAGGCACCAGCCCGCCGTGAACAGGGCCAGGGCCGAGAAGCAGGCCGCCAGTCCCGGCAGGATGGCGAACAGCCAGAGTCCGGCGCGGCCGGGCGGGGTCTCGCCACGGGCGGAGAGGGCGGCGCAGAGGCAGAACACGAGGACGCAGGCCAGGCTGTCCGGCTCCCCCAAGGAGCAGGTCAGCGGGAGCCGATCCAGGACGGTCAGGTTCAGGGTCAGCTCCAGGCAGCGGAGCAGTCCCAGGATTCCGCCGCAGACCAGGAAGGCCCGGCGGGAGGGCGGCCCGAAGCTGGAGGCCCAGAGCCAGGCCAGGAGCAGAAAGGCCGGCGGCGTCAGCTCGGGAATCCAGGCCGGCGGCGGCGAAACGGCCCGCAACGCGGGCGCGGCGTAGAGGAACAGGGCCAGGGTGGCCAGCCCCAGAACCAGCGCCGCGCCAAGGGTTTTGAGCGCCGAACCGCCGGAGCCCCGCAGGACCGGCAACGCGCCCAGCCAGGCCAGGGCGAACCAGGCGGCGGGCTCCACGGTCCCGGCCCGGGACGGGCCGCCGGGAACGGCCTGGGTCGCGGCCAGGGCCAGGGGCAGGACGACGCAGGCCAGGATCAGGGGCGATACGGCCAGGGAGGGCTGAAGGAACTCCCGGCTCATGCGTCCTGAAGGAGCTTGCGGAAATGGCGTCGGGCCCGGCGTTTCAGCTCCAGGCGCGCGGCGTGGGCCCGGCGGCCTTGGAGGAGTACGGGCGGGTGCAGCGGATCGGCCCCCAGGTAGAGATCCAGGACATGCACGGTGGGATGGCTCGCGCCGAGGGTGCGCGCACAGCCGGTGCAGGCCGTTGCGATGGGCCGCTCACCGGCTTCTTCCAGGCGTTGGGCGCGCCAGGATTCGGGCAGGGGGCTCCCGGCCAGGTCGGCCCGGCCGCCCGCGCCGCAGCAGGTGGTGCGGTACCAGGCGTGGTTCATTTCGGACACGGCGTGGCCCGAGCCCCAGACCAGGTCGCGCACGGCCCGGTGCACGGCCTTGTCCAGACGCCAGAGGCAGGAGTCCTGCACGGCGATGTCCAGGGATTCCCTGTCCGGATCCTGCTCCCGCTCGTCGGCTTCCGGGGCCAGGGCCTCGTAGACCGTGTTCACGGCGAAGGGCGGCTCCACGGAGCGGAGCATTTCCCGGCAGCCGGGACAGGGGGTCAGCACCTCCTCCAGACCCAGGGCCGCGATGCGGTCCACCAGCCCCCGGACGCGCCCGGCGGCGACGGAGTGCAGTCCGGCGTTGTCCGAGGGGCGTGAGCAGCAGGCCAGGAGAAAGGCCGTGGGCTCCGTGGCGTCGAGCATTTCATAGGTTTTCCAGGCAGTCTCGGGCCGGGAGCCGGAGAGGCCGCAGCCGGGCAGGAAGCCCCGGCGCGCGCCCGGAGGGGCCGCCAGGAAGGTGTGGTTGCGGCTCAGAAGCCGGGTTTCGTTCTCCAGATAGGCGGCGAAGGGCTCCAGGGGATAGGCCCCGGAGGCGATGTACTCGGCGCGCAGCAGGCGCATGAATCCGCTGGGGTCGGCCTTGCGCGGGCAGGCCACGCTGCACAGGCCGCAGAGGGAACAGAGGAAGGGCATGGCCGGGTCCAGCCTGCCGACCAGGGCGTCGCGGGCCAGTTCGTGCGGCATGCCCCGCTCCTTGAGCAGCGGGCATTCCTTGGTGCAGATGGTGCAGGAGTCGCAACGCTTGAGGATGTCTTTCGCCGCCCGGACGGCGGCCTCGCCCAGTGTGTTCATCCGCATAGGGTTACGGCCGGAGAGGGAAAAGCGCAAGAGGCGACGGCGTTCAGTCCTCGGCCGGAGCCGAGGCGAAGCTGTAGCCGTTGCCGCCCCGGCGCTTGACCACGTACATGGCCCGGTCGGCCGCGGAGAGCAGGCTGTCCTGGTCCCGGCCGTCGCGCGGGGACACGGCGATGCCGATGCTGGCCCCGGCGAGGTAGAGGCCTTCGGGCAGGTCCGGGGCCAGCAGGGCCTCGCGGATCTTGGCCGCCACGGCGGCGGCGTTGGCCGGGTCGGAGAGGTCGCCCAGCACGACCACGAACTCGTCGCCGCCGATGCGGGCCACGGTGTCGGACTCGCGCACGCAGGCGGTGAGGCGCTTGGCCGCCTCGCGCAGCACGGCGTCGCCGAACTGGTGGCCGTGGGTGTCGTTCATGGCCTTGAAGCGGTCCAGGTCGACGTAGAGCAGGGCCATGGGCAGGCCGGTGCGCCGCGAGTGCTTGAGGGCCTGGGCCAGGCGGTCCACGAAGAGCTGGCGGTTGGGCAGACCGGTGAGCGGATCGTGCAGGGCCATGTGCCGGACACGGGCCTCGGAGACCTTCATGGCCGTGATGTCCTGGGCGTTGAGCACCAGCCTGCCGTCGGGCATGTGGGCCATGCGCAGGCGGGCCCAGCGGCTTTCGCCCCCGGCGTCGCGGAAATGCATGACGCGTTCCGGCGGGTCCGGGTTTTCGGCGTCGCGGAACCAGGTTTCGAGCATGGCCGCGCGCTCGGCGCCGCCGGGGATGGTCTTCGCCATCCACTCGCGGATGTCGGTGATCTCGTGGGCCTTCATGCCGAACAGGCGCTCCATGCCGGGGCTGACGTAGTGGATGTCGCCCTTGAGGTCGGCCACGGCGATGCCGTCGTGGGAGTGCTGGAGGATGGCCGTGCGCTCCATGATCTGGAGGTTGAGCTGGGCGTAGAGGGTCTGGATGTCCTCGGCCATCTTGTTGAAGGCCCGGGCCAGGCTGCCCAGCTCGTCCTCGGTGAGCACCGGGGCGCGCGCCGAGAGGTCGCCGTCGGCCACGGCCTGGGCCGCCCTGGTGACCTCCAGCACGGGCCGGGCCAGCCGCCGGGAGAGCAGGCGCATCCCCAGGGCCAGGGCGAGCGCGGCCAGGGCTCCCACGGCGATGATCCGCCCGGCCAGCCGCCGGGCCGGGTCGAAGGCCTCGGCCTGGCTCATCTCGGCCAGCAGGGCCATGCGGTAGTCCGGCAGCCAGCGGTACACGCCGATGACCGGCACGCCCGCGTAGTTGTCGTAGGCCCCCTTGCCGCTGCTCCCCGAGAGGGCCCGGTCGATGCCGGGGGTATGCAGGTTCCGGCCGCCGTTCCGGCCGATGATCTCGGCCGAGACGAAGGTGTGGAAGCTGTCCACCAGATAGGTCTCGCCCGTCTCGCCCAGGCCGGCGCGATCGCGGATCACCGCGTCCAGGCGCTCCAGGTTGAGGTGCTCGGCCAACACCCCCAGGAGTTCGCCCTTCGCGCCGCGCACGGGCATGGACACCGTCATCACCGGCCGCAGAGAATCCGGCGAGGGGTAGGCGCTTTGCAGCGCGATTCCCTCGCGGCCCTTGAGGTAGAAGTTGTAGGTGGTGCGGAAGCGGCCCACGCCGCCGGGCCGGGAGGAGGCCAGCACCCGGCCGCCCGTGGGCGAGAGGAAGAGCAGTTCGCTGATGTCCGGCCGGGCCTCCACCGCGGCGGTGAAGAAGGCCGAGAGCCGGGCGTATTCCGGCAGGGCCGCCGGGTCGCTTTCCAGGGGCGGGAGGGTCGAGGGCAGATGCCCGTTGAGCGTCAGGTCGGCGGTCAGCAGGGCGAGGTCGCGCTTGCGGTCCTCCACCCAGAGGTTCAGGTAGTTTTCCTTCTGCGCGGCCACGGTCTCCAGGCGGGCCAGGGCCTGGACGCGCAGGGCCTCCTTGCCGCCCTCGTAGGCCGCCGCGGCCACCAGAAGCACGGTCAGGGCCGAGAGCAGCAGATAGGTGCGCACCAGCCTGCCGGTCAGGCTCGTCTGCCGGAAGAGTCCGCTTCCCGCCGGTTCACTCATGAGGCGGAATCTCCTTGTGGAACACGGCCTGTTTTCCCTGCACGCGCATGATGAGCACGCTGCGCTCCGGATCGCCCGAGCCGTGGAAGCGGATGGTTCCGGTGACGCCCTGATGGTCCTCGATGGCCGCCAGCCCGGCCGCCAGCATCTGGGGCTGGGTTCCGCCCGCGTTGCGGGCCGCCTGGAAGAGCAGTTGCATGGAGTCGTAGGTCATGGCGTCGCTCAGGATGGGATCCTTGCCGTAGCGCTCCCGGTACGCGCGTACGAATTCCCGGGTTTCCGGCGTGTTCCGGTCCGGGGCGAAGCCGGTGCAGAAGTAGGCGTCCTGGGCCTCCGCCAGGGCCAGGACGTCGGGCTGGTGCCAGGAATCCGAGCCGAGCAGGGTGCGGGCGACGCCCATCTCCCCGGCCAGGCGGATCTGCTCCCGCAGGGTCGGCTGGAAATTGGGCAGGAGCAGAACCTGGCATCCGCCCGCCTTGATCCTGGCGAGTCGCTCACGGAAGTTTTTTTCGCCGGTGAGGTAGGGCTCGAAGGCCGGAACCTGGCCGCCCAGGCCCACGAAGGCGTCGCGGAAATACTCGGCCACGCCCCGGCAGTAGTCGTCGGCCGCGTCGTAGAGCACGGCCGCCCTGGACGCTCCCAGGTCGTCGCGGGCGAATCGCGCCAGGGCCCGGCCTTGGGCGGTGTCCGCGAAGCAGGCCCGGAAGATCAGGGACTTGCCCCGGGTGGTCTCGGGGTTGGTGGAGGTGGGCGAGATGAGCACCACACCCGCGTTCTGGGCCAGCACGGCCGCCGGAATGGCCTGGCGGCTGACATAGGGGCCCACGATGGCCGTGACCCGGTCGCGGCTGATGAGTTCGCGCACGGCCACCAGGGTGTCTTCCAGGCGGTCCTGGTTGTCCCGGGGCAGGAGCCGCACGAAGAGCCTGCGGCCGGCGACCTTCAGGCCGCCCGCGTTGTCGACCTGCTCCATGGCCAGGCGCGCGGCGTCGGGGTTGTGGCGCACGGCCGTTTCGGAGATGGCGGCCACGAAACCGATGCGGAACTCGTCCTTCGGGGCCTCGCCCTCCGAGCAGGAGAGCGTCAGGCCGAGCAGGAGCAGGGACAGGAGCGTCGGCAGCGCGCGGAAAAATCTGGGCTTCATGTCGCCTCCCCAGGCGGTTCCGGTCTCGGTTCAGGGAACGGGAGGCAGCTCCTTGTGGAGCCGGAACCTGCCGTTCTCGATGCGCAGAATGACGGCGCTCTTCTCCGGGTCGCCGCCTCCCCGGTAACGGTACAGGCCCCCGGCCCCCTCCAGCATCTCCACCTGGGACAGGGCGTCGCGCAGATCCGTGGGCGTCAGCGCGCGAACCCGGCCCAGGGCCGTGAAGATCAGGCCGAAGGCGTCGTAGGTCAGGCAGGCCGTGCCGTTGGGCGTCTGGTTGTAGGTTTTTTCGAAGGCCTGTCTGAACTCCCGTGAGCGGGCCGTGTCCATGCCCGGATCCCAGGTGGTGGTGAAGAAGCTTCCGTCGAGCGCGGTCAGGTCGGGCCCCTGGGAGAGCATCTCCCAGCCGTCGCCGCCCAGGATCACCCCGGTGAATCCGGCCTGCCTGGCCTGTCTGGCCTGGGACAGAACCTCGTCGTGATAGTTGGGCAGCAGGAGCAGGTCGGGCCGCTCCGCCAGGATGCGCCGGAGGTGTTCGGACCAGTCCGCGGTTCCGGTGAGGTAGGGCGCGAAGGCCGCTATGCTTCCGCCCTTGGCGCTGAACGCCTCGCGGAAGCTTTCGGCCAGGCCCCGGTTGTAGTCTCCGGCCGAGTCGTAAAGCACGGCGGCCCGGGCGGCGCCCAGTTCGTTGCGGGCGAATTGGCCCAGGACGGACCCCTGGAAGGAGTCGGTGAAGGGCATGCGCCAGGTGTAGTGCAGGCCCCGGGTCGTTTCGGGGTTGGTGGAGCCGGGAGTGATGAACGGCACGCGCAGTTCCTCGGCCACCTTGGCCATGGGAATGGCGTCGCGGGAGAGGAAGCCGCCGATCACGGCCAGGGCGTGTTCGCGTTGGACCGCCGCGCGCAGGGCGTCCAACCCGCCTTCCACGGTGAAGCCGGGATCGAGGACGACGAGTTCCACGGGTCTGCGTCCGGCGGGGGTCATGACGCCGCCCTCGGCATTGGCCTGGTTCACCGCCAGCCGGGCCGCGTCCAGGGTGGTCCGGCCGATGTCCTGGTATTCGCCGCTGAGCGTGAAGATGAAGGCCAGCCGCACCGGCCCGGGGGAGGCGTCCCGGCCCCCGGAACAGGCCGAAACCCCGGCCGCGGCCAGCAGGAAGGCGGACAGGATCGAGGCCAGGGACCGCAGGCGTCCGCGAAGGCCGCGCGGGAGAGGCTTTTTCGTGCCCCACGTATGCCGCATTCGATACATCCTATTGAGGTTCTTGATCTATATGTAGTCCAGAAACACGAACGATTGAAAGCGTTTTTTTTCTAACACCGCGACTTCGCGCGCAGAGTCCGGGGGAGGCCCCGTGGCGGGGCCTTTCCTCCGGGGCCTGTTTCCGCTACATGCCGGGGAGCAAACGAAGGAAGGACACCATGCTCGACCTGAAATTCACGCGCGCCAACCTGGACGTGGTGCGCGAGGCCCTGGGGAAGAGGAATTCCAAGCTGGACGCGGACGAATTCGCCGTGCTGGACGAACGCCGCCGGGAGCTGCTGCGCGAGGTGGAGGCGCTCAAGGCCGAGCGCAACGCGGCCTCGGGCGAGATCGTCCGGCGCAAGAAGGCCGGAGAGGACGCCTCGGACATCCTGGCCCGCATGGCCGCTGTCTCCGAGCGGGCCAAGGCCTTGGACGGCGAGCTGTCCGGCGTGGAGGAGCGGGAGAAGGACTGGCTCCTGTCCGTGCCGAACATCCCCCACGAGAGCGTGCCGGTGGGCAAGGACGAGAACGACAATCCCGTGGTGCGCGTCTGGGGCGAGCCCACGCGCTTCGACTTCGCCCCCCGCGACCACCACGACCTGGGCACGGGCCTCGGCATGCTGGACTTCGAGCGCGCGGCCAAGCTCTCCGGCGCGCGTTTCGCCGTGATCTCCGGCCAGATCGCCCGGCTGGAGCGGGCCCTGGCGGCCTTCATGCTCGACGTGCAGACCCGCGAGCACGGCTATCTGGAGGTCATCCCGCCGACCATCGTCAACGCCGACTCCCTGCTCGGCACGGGCAATCTGCCGAAGTTCGAGGAAGACCTCTTCAAGCTCACGGACAGCCGCAATTTCTACCTCATCCCCACGGCCGAGGTGCCCCTGACGAACCTCTACCGGGGCGAGGTGCTGGACGAGGACGACCTGCCCAAGGCCTTCTGCGCCCACACCTCCTGCTTCCGTTCCGAGGCGGGCAGCTACGGCAAGGACACCCGGGGCCTCATCCGCCAGCACGAGTTCCGCAAGGTGGAGATGGTCCGCTATTCCCACCCGGACAAGTCCTACGAGACCCTGGAGCTGATGACCGGCCACGCCGAGGCCATCCTCCAGAAGCTCGGCCTGCCCTACCGGGTGGTCCTGCTCTGCACCGGCGACATGGGCTTCTCCTCGGCCAAGACCTACGACTTGGAGGTCTGGCTGCCGGCCCAGGACAAGTACCGCGAGATCTCGTCCTGCTCCAACTGCGTGGACTTCCAGGCCCGCCGCGCGGACATCCGCTTCAAGCCCAAGGGCGGCAAGAAGACCGAGTTCGTGCACACGCTCAACGGCTCGGGCCTGGCCGTGGGCCGGACCCTGGTGGCGGTCATGGAGAACTACCAGAACGCCGACGGCTCCATCCGCGTGCCCGAGGCTCTCAAGCCCTACATGGGCGGCATCGAGATCATCGGGGGGGCTGGGGCTTCGCCCCGTTCATAGAAAGGCGGAAGAGGGCCGCATCTTTGTGAAGAAGGGCGGGGCGCGCGGGCGTTCCGCCTTTTTTCACGCCCAGCCGAAAGCCTTCCTCGCCTTTCCGGAACCCCCGGAAGGAGGCCTTGTTATGAACCCCCGAAGGGGGCCGAGGGGGGGGTCAGAGGCCGTCGAAGCCCTCGAGAAGCAGGGCCTTGGAGTCCGGGGCGGCGGCCAGTTCGGCGGCGGTGAGGGTGCGGCGCACCGAGCCCCGGCCGAACACGGCCACGGCCTCGCCGAAGGCCACGGCCTCGTCCGGGTCGTGGGTCACGAGGATGAGCGGGGTGTCGAAGCGCTCCAGGGTCTTTTTCAGCTCGGCGCGGAGCTTGACGCGCAGGGGCTGGTCCAGGGCGGAATAGGGCTCGTCCAGGAGCAGGAGCTCCGGGGCCGGGGCCAGGGCCCGGGCCAGGGCGGCGCGCTGCTTCTGGCCGCCGGAGAGTTCGCCGGGCAGGTGCCCGGCCACCTCGGAGAGACCGAAGCTCTCCAGGAGCGCGGACACGCGGCGCTCGGCCTCGGAGGAGGGGCGCCGCCAGAAACGGGCCAGGCCGAATCGCAGGTTTTCCTCCAGGGTCAGGTGCGGGAACAGGGCGTAGTCCTGGAACAGGAAGCCCACCTTGCGCCTGCGCGCGGGCACGTCCACGCCCTGGCCGGAATCGAAGAGCACCCGGCCGCCCACCTCGATGCGGCCGTTCTCGGGCCGGAGCAGCCCGGCCACGGCCCGCAGGGTGAGGGACTTGCCCGATCCCGAGGGGCCGAAGAGGACGAGGCGGCGGCAGGGGAGTTCCAGCCGGACGTCCAGCCGGAAGCTCCCCGCCCCGCCGTTGAGGCTCGCCTGAAAGGTCAGGTTCATCATCGTCCTAGGGCTTGGCGAATCCGCGCGCGGCCAGGATCTTCTGGGCCTCGGGGGACTTGAGGAAGTCCACGAAGGCCTGGGCCGACTTCTTGTTCTTGGTCGTGACGGTCACGGCCACGGGATAGGTCACGGGCTTGTCCAGGGGGATGATGGCGGTCACGGCGACCTTGTCGCCGCCCTTCTTGGCGTCGGTGGCGTAGACGAAGCCCGCGTCGACCTCGCCCCGGGCGAGGTAGTCCAGAACCTGGCGCACGGACTCGGCCATGACGTACTTGGAGGACATGGCGTCCCAGAGGGCGGCCTTTTCCAGGGCGGCCTTGGCGTAGCGTCCGGCGGGCACGGAGTCGGGGTTGCCGATGCCCACGTGCTTGACCTTGGCGTCCTTGAGGGCCTCCATGGACTTCACGGCCGGGGCGCCGGCCGGGGTGGCGATGACCAGGTCGTTCTTGGCGAAGGTCACGCGGGTCGCGGGGTCCACGAGGTTCTTGGCCGCGGCGTCGTCCATGGTCTTCTGGTCGGCCGAGGCGAAGACGTCCACGGGCGCGCCCTGGGCCATCTGGGCCAGCAGCGCGCCGGAGGCCGCGAAGTTGAAGGTCAGGGTGTCGCCGGGATGGGCCTTCTCGTAGACCGGTTTGAGGTCGTTGAAGGTGTCGGTGAGGCTGGCGGCGGCGGAAACGATGAGTTCGCCCGCCCAGGCCGCCGGGGCCAGAAGCAGGGTCAGGGCCAGGGAGAGGATCAGTTCGCGCATGGGACGCTCCTTCAGGTTTTGGGTTTGACCAGCTTGGCCGTGGCCGCGAGGATGACCACGCAGACCACGGAGATGACCAGGACCATGAGGTTGGCGCGGTCGTCCTGTCCGGCCTGCACCGCGCTGTAGACCGCCAGGGAAAGGGTCTGGGTCTTGCCCGGCAGGTTGCCCGCGATCATGAGCGTGGCCCCGAATTCGCCCATGGCCCGGGCGAAGGCCAGCATGGTCCCGGCCAGCACGCCGCGCAGGGCCAGGGGCAGGGACACGCGCAGGAAGACCTCCAGCTCCGAGGCCCCCAGGGTGCGGGCCGCGTTCTCGCAATTGGCGGGCACGGACTCCAGGGCCGCGCGGGCGGACTTGTAGACCAGGGGGAAGGCCACCACGGCCGAGGCCGCCACCGCGCCCTGCCAGGTGAACATGAGGGTGATGCCGAAGGTCTCCAGGAGCCAGGCCCCGAGGACGCCGCGCCGCCCCAGGAGCACGATGAGGTAGTAGCCGAGCACCGTGGGCGGGAGGACCAGGGGTAGGGTGCAGGCCGCGTCCAGCAGGTCGCGGCCCGGAAAGGCGCGCAGGCTCATGAACCGGGCCAGGCCGACCCCGGCGGCCAGCGCCAGGAGCGTACCCAGCGTGGCCACCTTGAGGGTCAGCAGGAGGGGGGGGAGAACGGCGTCGAACATGGCGGCCGCGCTTCGGACGGGCGGCTACCCCCTCCCGTCGCGGCAGCGCGGGCGGGGCCGCCCGGCGAGAAAGAGCGCCCCGGCCAGGGCGAACACGGCCAGGGCGGTCAGAGGGTGGCGGGTGAGCAGGCCCAGCCCCGGAATGAGCAGGACGAACGGCGCGCTGCCGAAGAGGAACTCCCGGGCCGGGAGACGGCCGAAAAAGGCGTCGCCCACCAGCACGTCCAGGATGAAGAGCAGGACCACTCCGACCAGAAGCAGAACGATGATTTCCATGACGGCCTCCCGGGAGCCTGTGGACCAGGACCGTGCCAAGAGTGCAAAGGTTTTAAATCGTTGGCGGCGATATTCCCCGACGAGAAGATTTCAGTCGCATTGAACTCTATTTTTGTCGTCCAGCGGTCGACCTTGCTGCACTATTGTCTCGTTGTCCAAGGACGCGGCCAGTACTTTGTGTCACTAAAAAATAAAAACAAGTGACACTCTGTTATTCTTTTCTGAAACTATGCGGAATGGCGCATTGGCCGTCAATCATGGCACGGCTAAATGAAAAACAGTGACACTGCCGTTGCTTGAGAACATGCGGCATCGGTTGCCCGATCCGCGTTGATGCTGCATATCTGATGAAGACCGGCTTCCTTCGTGGAGGTCGTCCATCGTGCCACCCCAACCCGCAACGCCGAGGAGGCCGCGCGCGCGGACGAGCGCCCCGATCACCGGCGGCAGCGCCGAAAGCATGGATCCCAAGGTCGGCGACCCCATCCGCCTGCTGATCAAGGCCTTTTCAGTGATCCTGGTGGACGAATGGCCTCGGGCCTGTCCCTTCCACGCGGGCGCGCCCGGGGGGCTCCGGGCCTCCTGTTCCCCGCCCGCCAACGGTCGAATCCGGCCGGTCAGTGGTAAGCAGTCACTCGCGGTCAGGGGCGCGGAACGCTTGGGGGCCGATCCCGTCCGTTGGCCGAAAAGGGATCGCCGGAGGCTTGCGTCTTGTCTAGAGGTGGGGCGTCGGGTCCGGGCGGTGGACCCGGCCGCGATCCGCAACCCAAGCCAAGGAGGAACCCATGAACACGCACGCCCGCCAACCCGACGAAGCCCAGTTCCGCGAACTGGTCAGGAAGAAGTGGACCGTTTCCCTGGTCCTCACCGCGGTCATGCTGGCCATCTACTTCGGGTTCATCCTGGTCCTGGCCTTCGCCAAGGACATCCTGGCGGCCAAGCTCGGCGAGGGCCTGTCCGTCGGCATCCCCGTGGGCGCGCTGGTCATTCTTTCCGCCTGCGTCCTGACGGGAGTGTACGTGGCCTGGGCCAACGGTCCTTACGACCGTGACGTGAAAAACATCCTCGATTCCATGAAGGGGGAGTGAGATGAGCGACTTCACCTCCAGCATCGGCCAGCCCAACGCCGTGTCCATCGTCTTCTTCTTTCTCTTCGTCTGCGCCACCCTGGTCATCACCTGGTTCGCGGCCAAGAAGAGCCGTTCGGCCTCGCAGTTCTACGCCGCGGGCCGCAGCGTCACCGGCCTGCAGAACGGCCTGGCCCTGGCCGGGGACTACATGAGCGCGGCCTCCTTCCTGGGCATCGCCGGGCTCGTGGCCCTCAAGGGCTATGACGGCCTGATCTACTCCATCGGCTTCCTCGTCGGCTGGCCGATCATCATGTTCCTCATCGCCGAGCCCCTGCGCAACCTCGGCAAGTACACCTTCGCCGACGTGGTGGCCTACCGCCTGCGCCAGAAGCCCGTGCGCATCGCGGCCTCGGTGGGCTCGCTCATGACCGTGGCCTTCTACCTCATCGCCCAGATGGTGGGCTCCGGCTCCCTGGTCACGCTCATGTTCGGCCTGCCCTACGAGGCCGCCGTCATCTTCGTGGGCGCGGTGATGATCGCCTACGTGCTCTTCGGCGGCATGCTGGCCACCACCTGGGTGCAGATCATCAAGGCCGTGCTGCTCATGGGCGGCGCCTCGGTCATCGTCTTCTTCGTGCTCTCCCGCTACGGCTTCGACCCCACGGCCCTGTTCAGCGCCGCCGCCGGAAAGTACGGCGACAAGGTGCTGGCCCCCGGCGGCCTCGTCTCCAACCCCTGGGACGCCCTCTCCCTGGGCATCGCCCTCATGTTCGGCACCGCCGGACTGCCGCACATCCTCATGCGCTTCTACACCGTGCCGGACGCCAAGGCCGCCCGCAAGTCGGTGTTCTACGCCACGGGCTTCATCTCCTACTTCTACATCCTGACCTTCATCATCGGCTTCGGGGCCATGTCCCTGGTGGGCCACGAGGTCATCACCCGCTTCGACAAGGGCGGCAACATGGCGGCCCTGCTCCTGGCCGAGGTCACCGGCGGCACCGTGTTCCTGGGCTTCATCGCGGCCGTGGCCTTCGCCACCATCCTGGCCGTGGTGGCCGGGCTGACCCTGGCCGGGGCCACGACCTTCTCCCACGACCTCTACGTGAACGTGTTCAAGCACGGCCAGGCCACCGAGCAGGAAGAGGTCAAGATGGCCAAGCGCGGCACGCTCTTCCTCGGCGTGCTGGCCGTGGGCCTGGGCATCGCCTTCAAGGGCCAGAACGTGGCCTTCATGGTCGGCCTGGCCTTCGCCATCGCGGCCAGCGCCAACTTCCCGGCCCTGCTCATGAGCATTCTCTGGAAGCGCTTCAGCACCACCGGGGCCTGGGCCAGCATCGCCACCGGCTCGGTCCTGGCCGTGGGTCTGATCATCCTCTCGCCCACGGTCTGGGTGGACGTGTTCGGCAACAAGGCCGCCCTGTTCCCCTGGAAGAACCCGGCGCTCATCTCGCTTCCGGCCGCCTTCATCGCGGGCTGGCTCGTGTCCCTGCTCTGCCCGGATCAGGAGGCCGAGGAGAAGTACGCCGAGCAGAAGGTGCGCAACTACCTCGCGGTGGGAGCTGAATGAACCAGGCCGTCCAGGACTTCCTGGCGACCGTGCGGCCGTTCTCCGGCCTCCCCCGGCGCACGCTGGGGGAGGCCGCCAGGGCGGCCGGGGTGCGCCACCTGCCCGAGGGCGAGGCCCTGGAGCCCGCCGCCGAGGGTCTGGTGTGCGTGCTGCGCTCCGGGAGCCTGGAGCTGACCCTGGCCGGGGCGGTCGTGGACCTCCTGGCCCCGGGCGACTGCCTGGGCTTCGAAACCCTGCTCGACGACCCCCTGCCCGCCGTGCGGGCGGTGGCCCAGGAGGACGCGAGCCTCGTCTCCCTGCCCGCCGAGAGCTTCCGCGCGCTCCTGGCCGCTCCCGGCGTGGGGGCCCATTTCGCCCGTCGCCGGGACCGGCTGCGCCTGGCCTTCGAGGCCGCCTCCCGCGCCGCCCCGGCCGGGGCCGATCCCTTCCTGCGTCTGGCCGTGCGCGACATTCCCCTGGCTCCGCCACTCTTCGTGCCCCCGGGCACGCCCCTCTCCGAGGCCGCCCGGCGCATGGCCGAGGCCCGCGCCCCGGCCTGTCTCGTGGGCGATGTGGACCGGCCCCTGGGCATCGTCACCGAACGCGACGTGCTCACGGCCGCCGCCGGGGGCCGCGACCTCTCCGAGCCCGTCACCGGCTTCATGAGCGGAAGCCTGGCCACCGTGCGCGGCCACGAGCCCCTGTTCGAGGCCTTCTCGCGCATGGTGGACCGGGGCATCCGCCGCCTCGTGCTCGTGGACGCCGAGGGTCGCGTCCTGGGGCTGGTGGGCGAACGCGACCTGCTTTCGGCCCGGGGAGAGAATCCCCTGAGCCTCAAGCGCGAGGCCGCCTCGGCCGAAAGCGTGGAGGCCCTGGGCCGGACCTTCGCCCGGCTCCAGCGTCTGGCCCTGCGGACCATCGCCGAGGGCATCGGGGCCGAGAACGTGGGCCGCCTCATGGGCGAAATCCACGACGCCCTCCTGGTCCGCGCCGCCGCCCTCGTCCGCGAACGGCTCGACGTTCTGCCGCCCCTGGCCGTGGCCGTGCTCGGCAGCGAGGGCCGCATGGAGCAGTTCCTGGCCACGGACCAGGACAATTGCATGATCCTGGCCGACGGCCTGGACCCGGACCAGGAGGCCCGCTGCGCCGAATTCGCGTCCCGGCTCCTGGCCGCCCTGGCCGACATCGGCCTGCCTCCCTGCCCGGGCAGGGTCATGGCCGACAACCCGGACTGGCGGCGCGGCCTCACCGCCTGGATGAACGACGTGGACGAGATGATCCTGGCCGCCGACGGCCCGGCCGTGCTCCGCCTCTCGCTCCTGGCCGACCTGCGCCACGTCCACGGCGAGGAGAGCCACACCGCCCGCCTGCGTGAATACCTCCTCAAGCGCGTGCGCCAGGCCCCGGTGATCCTCAAGTACATGGCCCGCGAGGCCCTGCGCTTCACCCCGCCCCTGGGGTTTCTCGGCAACTTCGTCACCGAGCGCTCCGGTCCGGCCAAGGGCGCCCTGGACATCAAGCGCGGCGGCGTGTTCCCCGTGACCCAGGGCGCGCGCGCCCTGGCCCTGGACCTGGGCGTGGCCGCCACCAACACCCAGGACCGCCTGCGCGCCGTGGCCGCCGCCGGGGTCTTCGAGGCCGAGTTCTCCGCCGCCCTGGGCCAGGCGTTCTCCTTTCTCCAGACCTTGCGCGCCCGGGCCCAGGCCGAGGCCGTGTCCCAGGGCCTGCCCCCGGACAACCTCGTCCATCCCGGACGCCTCTCCTCCCTCGACCGCGACCGCCTCAAGGACTGCCTCAAGCTCGTGGCCGAGTTCCAGTCCCTCCTGCATAGCCGCTACGGCCTCAGGCTCATGAGCTAGACGGTTTGGGAACCCAATGGCTGTGAGTAAGTTAATTAGAAAAAATATTAGGAGAATTTACTGGGGTAAAAGCTCTGAGTTTTGCTTCAGCAGCTTATTGTTTTAGGTTGGATTTGCGTCATTATGTTTTAGTATTATTGGATTATCATGGCGAGTGATGAAGATGATAGCTGTAGGAAAATGGAGATTGTCTCCGACTCCGCCTTCCAGTATACGGATTTCGCGAGCACCAAATAATAAGAACCCATGCTCCTCAATGTTATTTAACAATTCCCCTATTCTGAATTTTGCTTTTACTTTCTCTCCAGATTCAAGAAAACCGGATAAATCAACGTAATCTTGCAATTCTTGTAAAAAATCAGCGATCATCTCTACTTCAAATTCAGATTTTAGATCGTCGTGTTGAAATTCATAGCAATAAGCTCCATCTATTATATTATATAATGAAGATCCGTTATCTATTCTGGCAAGAAATTTTGGTATATTTTCTTTTATTCTTATTACGCGTAATTGTTTCTTCTGTCGTTTAGCAAGGTTTGATGAAACCCACTCTTCGTGGTCAGATTTAATTTTTTTTAATTTTTCTACAGTATACGTCTCTTGTTGATCATCGATTAATTTGTGATGTATGCGGCATAAAAGTATTAAATTTTTTTGATCGTCAATTGATTCATTTAAAAAAGATGTAGAATACCTTGGTCCGTTCGCTTTAGAAGAAATAATATGGCACTCTTCACCAATTATAGACTCATCATCGCAACCTGTGGCATCAATAATAAGAGCGCGTCGACATATTGCGCAACGACTTCCTGAGCGTCCCCAAAGTATTTTTCGTGTTTTATCAGAAATAGCCATATGGATCCTCTCAATTTTTAACTTATAACTAACTGCTCACCTCTAGTCTACGCTTTGATGGTGAAAGAGCGATAGCCCTGTGAACTCCACCCTCTCTCATCAAGAAAGAAACAAAGAAAAGCTTTGCGTCCGGGGGGCGGCGAACTATGAGGGCAGTTTCGGGAGAACGGGATCGTAACCATTTTGCGGGGCAAGGGATTCCTTCTTGGCGTGGCGGCCGTCGTGATCCCCGGGCTGGCGGCTCCTGGCTCCCAAGGCGCACTCCCGCTAGGTCCGACCGTGGCGCGGATTCTCCCGGGGCTCCGCCCGGGAGAATCCGCGCCACTATCGCCGGGTCCAGGGGCCGCTGGCCCCTGGCCGCCGGAGGCTATTTCTTTCCGAAGCTGTCCGAGAGGGTCAGCAGTTGGTGCGAGAGTTGGGCCAGTTCGCGGGTGGCGGAAGCGGTCTGCTCGGCGGCCTCCTCGGCGTCGCGGGCCACCTGGGCGATGTCGTCCACGCTGCGGTTGATCTCCTCGGCGGCGGCGGACTGCTCCTCGGCGGCGGTGGCGATCTGGGCCACGCGGGAGGTCATGTCCTCGATGCGCCGGGTGACTTCGGTGATGGCGCTTCCGGCCTCGTTGGAGAGCGTGGTGCTCTCGCTCACCTGGGTTTCGGTCTCGTTCATGGAGTCCAGGGCGTGGCGGGAGCCGGTCTGGATCTTTTTGATCGCGTCCTCGACCTCCTTGGTGGCGGCCATGGTCTTTTCGGCCAGCTTGCGGACCTCGTCGGCCACGACCGCGAAGCCGCGTCCGGCCTCTCCCGCGCGGGCGGCCTCGATGGCCGCGTTGAGGGCCAGGAGGTTGGTCTGGTCCGCGATTTCGTTGATCACGCCGATGATCCGGCCGATCTCGGCGGACTGGTCCTGGAGCTGGGTGAGCACGCCGGAGAGCTTCTGGGCCGATTCGGCCACGCGGTTGATGCCGCCGACGGCCCGGGACACGAGTCCGCCGCCCTGGGTGGCGGAGTCGCTGGCCTCGGCGGCGGCCTGGGAGGTCTGTCCGGCGTTCTGGGCCACTTCCATGACCGTGGCGCGCATCTCCTCCATGGCCGTGGCCACGGAGTCGGTCTGCTGCTTCTGGTGCTGCGCGCCCTTGGCCTGTTCCTCGGCCGAGGCGGAAAGCTCCTCGGCGGCGGAGGCCGCGCGCTGGGCCAGCAGGTTGATCTCCCGGCCCAGGGCCAGCATCTGGGCCTCGTTGGCCTCGATCTGCTTCTGCTGTTCCTTGATGAGCGTCATGTCCACCAGGGAAACCACGCAGCCGATGACCGCGTCATGGCCGTCGCGGATGCAGTCGGCATAGAGGAACACGGGCAGGGAACGGCCGTCCCAGAGGGTCAGCACCCGTTCTTCGGCCAGCTTGGTCCCTCGGGCCATGACCTCGGCGGCGAAAAAGCCGCTGTCCGAGCCGGTGAAGGCCAGGCCGACGCTCCTGTTGACCACGTCCTTTTCGGACTTTTTGAGCAGGTCGGAGAGGGTCCGGCTGGCGTGGGTGATGACGCCCTTGGCGTTGGCCAGGAAGAACGGGTTGCCGATGCCGACCACCGCGCCCCGGTAATATTCCCGGCGTTCGATGTTGTAGGCGAAGAGGTCGCCCGCGAGAGCCGGGACTTCTCCCCAACGGCCCCATTGGAGGCACTGCTCCTTGAGGGTCAGGTCACGGCGGTTCGTGTCCATGTGCGCCAGGGCGGCGGCGAAGCCCTTGGCCGGGCCCGCCAGCCGGGCCGCCAGGAGGACGGCCGCCGCGAGGCCCAGGATCGGCACGGCCAGGGTCGCGGCGAGGTTGCCGAGGAAGGCCGCGGCGGCGAAGAGGATCGAGAGGCCGACTCCGAGGATCAGGACGGCGGCCGAGGGCGAAAGGGTCTTCTTGGACGGGATCATGGGCGGCATCCTTTCATGACGGCGGCCGGGGGGCCGCGCCGGTCGGCGGTTTGACGAGAACAGCCTGTGGACGCTTCTGCGGCCCCACGAAAACAGCGATGGGACTGTTCGTCAAGTGAAATTTCGCACAAGCCGCGGGACGGGACCGGGAAGGCCCGGGCGTTGGGCGTTTCGGGTGCGGCGTTTACGGCCGTGAGGTTTTATGCGAGAAACGCGCAAACGCCTTTTCGGGAGCAAGCATGAGTGAAATCATCCTCATCCACGTCACCGGCGAGGACCGGCCCGGCATCACCGCCTCCCTGACCGGAGTGCTGGCGGAATACGGCGTGGAGATCCTGGACGTGGGCCAGATCGTCATCCACAATTTCATGACCCTGGGCATCCTGATCCACATCCCGGCCCAGGCCGAGAGCGCGCCGATCCTCAAGGACGTGCTCTTCAAGGCCCATGAGCTGGGGGTCGAACTCAAGCTCCATCCGCTGTCGCCGCGGCGCTACGAGGCCTGGGTGCGCACCCAGGGCAAGGCCCGGCACATCGTGACCCTCATCGCCCGGCGGGTGAACGCGGCCCAGATCGAGCGCATCAGCAAGGCCCTGGCCGACGACGGCCTGAACATCGACCGCATCACCCGCCTTTCGGGACGCATCCCGCTTTCCGGCGGCAAGGCCCCGCGCATGTCCTGCGTGGAGTTCTCGGTGCGCGGCACGCCCCACGACCCGGTCGGGCTGCGGCGCAAGTTCGTGGACGCGGCCCAGGAACTGGGCGTGGACATCGCCCTGCAGGAGGACAACGTCTTCCGCCGCAACCGTCGGTTGGTGGCCTTCGACATGGACTCCACCCTGGTCCGGGCGGAGGTCATCGACGAACTGGCCAAGCGTGCCGGGGTGGGCCACAAGGTGGCGGCCATCACCGAGCGGGCCATGCGCGGCGAACTGGACTTCAAGGAGAGCCTGCGGGCCCGGCTGGCGCTGCTCAAGGGCCTGCCCGAATCCGTGCTGGCCGAGGTCGCCGAGACCCTGCCGCTCACCGAGGGCGCGCAGCGGCTCGTGGCCACGCTCAAGCGCGTGGGCTACAAGACCGCCATCCTCTCCGGCGGCTTCACCTATTTCGGCGAGAAGCTGGCCGAGAAGCTCGGCATCGACCACGTCTTCGCCAACGAGCTGGAGATCAAGGACGGCGCGCTCACCGGCAAGGTGGTCGGGTCCATCGTGGACGGGGCCAAGAAGGCCCAGCTGCTCAAGCGCATCGCCAAGAAGGAGAAGATCAGCCTGCAGCAGGTGATCGCCGTGGGCGACGGGGCCAACGACCTGCCCATGCTCGGGCTGGCGGGCCTGGGCATCGCCTTCCACGCCAAGCCCAAGGTCAAGCAGGGCGCGCGGCAATCCATCTCGACCCTGGGCCTGGACTCGATCCTGTTCCTCATCGGTTTCCGCGAGCGCGAGGCCGTGCGCGAGGAGGCCTGACCGGGCAGCGGGCAAAAAGCGTCCGGCGTGCGCAGAATTTGCCCTCCCCGTCTCGCCGGAATCCCTATCGTTTTACTTGATTTTCTTCTTCGGTCATGTATAGGTTCAACGCGGAGCCGGTCGGAAGGCCGGTTCCTGGGCCGCACCCGGCCCATCCCCCCCGTCCCCGCCGGAATACCCCCCGAACCGTTCCGGCGGGGCATTTTATTCTCCCGCCGCCCGGGCTCCCAGGCCTCTTGCGCCTCCCAGAGGATCAGGTACAATGGCGTCAGTCGTACTGGCATGCGCTTTGCTTGAGAAAGGCATTTGCGAAATCGACGTAACACCCCAGGATGTCCCGTCGTCCGAGGGGATGAGCAAGGAGGCACCGGCATGAGGAAAGGCATTCTCCTGATGGTCCTGATCCTGGCCCTGGTGGCGGGCGGCTGCGCCAACAAGGCCCAGACCGGCGCGGCCGGCGGCGCCCTCGGCGGCGCGGCCATCGGCGCGCTGCTTTCCGGCAACAAGGTCCAGGGCGCGGCCATCGGCGCGGGCGTCGGCATGCTGCTCGGCTACATCGTGGGCAACGAGTGGGACAAGTCCGACAACCAGAAGCTGAACCACACCCTGGAAAACCAGCCCTCGGGCCAGACCAGCAGCTGGAAGAACCCGGACACCGGCCGCTACTACGCCGCCACCCCGGAACCGGCCTACACCGGCGCGGACAACCGCACCTACCGCGACGTCTACATCGAGACCACGGACGCCGACGGCAAGCCGCAGAAGGTCAAGGCCAAGGCCTACCGCAACCCGGACGGCACCTGGCAGATGGTCCAGTAGCTTTTCCCGGCCACGCGGAAGGGCGGCCTCCCTGGTGGGATGGCCGCCCTTTTTTTATCGCCGCGGGGCGGGGATCAATCCAGCTCGAAGCGCTCCCGCCAGTCGCCCTCTTCGTTCCAGGCGGGCTGGTCGGCCTTGTCGAAGATCACGTCTCCGACCACGAGGTGGTCCATCTCCGTGCGCATGAAGCAGGTGTAGGCGTCCAGGGGGGTGCGCACGATGGGCTCGCCGCGCACGTTGAAGCTCGTGTTCACCACCACCGGGCAGCCCTGTTCGCGGCGCATGGCGTCCAGCAGGGCCCAGTAGCGAGGGTTGGTCTCGCGCGAGACGGTCTGGATGCGCGCGGACATGTCCACGTGGGTGATGGCCGGGAGGTCCGAGCGTTCCACGTAGAGACGTTCCCAGAGGGGCAGGGAGGCGTAGTTCCCGGGCAGTTCCTTGCGTCGCGCCGCCGCCAGCGGAGCCACCAGGAGCATGTAGGGCGAGGGCCGGTCCAGCTCGAACCAGGATGCGGCCTCCTCCTCCAGGACCGAGGGCGCGAAGGGCCGGAAGCCTTCGCGGTACTTGATCTTGAGGTTCAGCTTCTTCTGCATCTCCGGCCGCCGTGGATCCCCCAGGATGCTTCGGTTGCCCAGGGCCCTGGGGCCGTATTCCATGCGGCCCTGGAACCAGCCCACGGCCTTGCCCTCGGACAGGAGCCGGGCCACCTCGGAGCAGAGCGCGCCGAAGTCAGTGAACTCGCGGAACGGGGCCTTGAAGCGCCGGGCCACGCGCACCGTCTCGTCGCGGCCGTATTCCGGGCCCAGGGAGGCCCCGCGCATGGAATCGCGGGATTCGGGGACGCGCTCCGCGTCCAGCCAGATGTGCCGGGCGGCCAGGGCCGCGCCCAGGGCTCCTCCCGCGTCGCCCGCCGCCGGCTGGATCCAGATGTCCCGGAACGGCCCGCGCCGGAGCAGCTTGCCGTTGGCCACGCAGTTCAGGGCCACGCCTCCGGCCATGACGAGGTTCTCCTCGCCGGTGAGCGCGCGGGCCGTGTCCGCCAGGCGAAAGACGATTTCTTCCGTGACCTGTTGGATGGCCAGGGCCAGGTCCATGTATTCCTGGCCGATTTCGCTCTCCGCCGGGCGCGGGGGCAGCCCGAACAGGGCCCGCCAGCGGTCGTTCACGCACATGGTCAGGCCGGTGGCGTAGTTGAAATAGTCCATGTTCAGGAGCAGGGAGCCGTCGGGCCGCAGATCGAGCAGGTCGGAGAGGATCGACTCCCGGAACTTGCGGGTGCGCTCGGAGTCCGGATCGCCGTAGGGCGCGAGACCCATGAGCTTGTATTCCCCGGAGTTGACCTTGAAGCCGCAGTAGGCGGTGAAGGCGGAGTAGAGCAGGCCCGGGGAATGGGGGAAATGGAGTTCGCGCAGGATGGAGATCTCCTTGCCCGCGCCCCGGCCGATGGTCGTGGTGGCCCATTCGCCCACCCCGTCCACGGTGAGGATGGCCGCGCTTTCGAAGGGCGAGGGGTAGAAGGCCGAGGCCGCGTGGGAAAGATGGTGCTCCGGAAAAAGCATTCGCGGGCCGTTCCGTCCCTTCTCCAGACCGAGTTTCTCCATTTCCTCGCCCAGCATCCGGCGCATGAAGAGCTTTTCCTTGATCCAGACCGGAATGGCCGAGAGGAAGCTCGACAGGCCCTTGGGCGCGAAGGCGTGGTACGTCTCCAGCAGGCGTTCGAACTTGAGGTAGGGCTTGTCGTAGAAGGCCACCGCCGCCAGGTCGCTCATGGACAGCCCTGTCTCGCGCAGGCACCAGGCCGCGGCCCGGGCCGGGAAGTCCGGGTCGTGCTTGCGGCGGGTGAAGCGTTCCTCCTGGGCGGCGGCCAGGATGCGGCCGTTGGCGTCCAGCAGCACGGCCGCCGAGTCGTGGTAGTAGGCGGAGACGCCCAGGATGGGCCCGGACGCGTTCATGCTAGAACAGGGTGTAGATGAACGGCGCGATGGCCGAGCCCGAGGAGAGCACGATGAGCGCGCCGAACAGCAGCAGGGTCAGGATGGTGGGCGCCAGCCAGAACTTCTTGCGGACTTTCAGGAAGCCCCAGAGATCAAGAAGGAAATCCATCAACAGGCTCCTAGTACGGCCGCTCCAGGTCGGCGGGCCCGAAGGTCGTGTCCCGCGTCAGGAAGACCGAGGTGTCGTCTTTCTTGAATTCCCGCAGCCGCAGGGTGTCCTTGCCCAGGGCCCGGCGCAGCAGCCCCACCGGCGCGACCACCAGCAGGAACACCACGCTGAGCAGCACGCGGGACATGACCGAGCCCAGCAGGTGCGCCAGTCCGAGCCAGACCCGTGCGGCGGGCCCGAAGACCGCCGGGACGGTCATGTTCAGGACCAGCAGCCCGGCGGCGGCCCAGAACCAGCCCGCGCGCCCGCGGAACAGGCCGATCAGCAGACAGACCAGGACCAGGGCCATGCCCGTGTCCACGGCCTGCCCCTTGCCGATCCGTCCGGGGAGGGCGTTGTTTCGACGTTCCGTCGCGCTCATGTCGTATGCAACCTCGCGTATAACCGCCTTTCATGCCAAAGGCCGAGGAAAAAAACAATGCGTTGGGAATGTTGATCAACCCTTGCCTTCAGCCTCCCGCGCCGTGGCGCCCAGGAAGATGGCCGCCAGGGCCACGCCCACCCCGACGATTTCCAGGACGGTGAACGGCTTGCGGAAGAGCGTCAGATCCCAGACGTAGGCCAGCGCGGGCTGGGCCAGGAGCACCAGCCCGGCCAGGGCCGCCCGGGCCCGTTTCAGGCCCGTGGTGATGCAGACCCAGCCCACGAACTGCCCCAGAATGCCGTAGGCCAGCAGCGCGGCCCAGCTCCGGCCGTCCGGGATGGCGAAGGACTGGCCCGTGGCCGTCACCTGCACCGCCAGGAGCAGGGCCGAACCCAGGGAGACCACGGCCATGACGCTCATGGGGTCCGGCCGTTCGGGCCGCGCCGCCGCGCGTTTGAGCGAGAGCAGGAACAGGGCGTACCAGACCGCCGTGAGCAGGCCGAAGGCCACGCCCAGCCGGAAGCCCTCCGTGGACCCGGGCCACTGGGGCCCGAGCATGAGCGTGAGTCCGGCCAGGGACAGCGGAATGGAGGCCAGGAAGCGCGGTCCCGGCCGCTCCTTGAGCACGAGCACGCCGTGGGCCGCCAACAGGAAGGCCTGGAAGTTGCCGAGCACCGTGGCGAGCCCCGGCCCCAGGTAGAGCACGCCCCGGTGCCAGCACATGAGATCCAGGGTGAAGAACAGGGCGCAAGCCAGGGTCGCGGGCAACACCCCGCGCGGGGGCAGAAGCCTCTCGCCCCGCAGCAGCAAGCCCAGGGCCAGGCCCAGGCCGCCGAAGAACATGCGGTAGAAGGCCGAGACGTCGGCCGGAACGTGGGCCAGCTTCACGAACACCGGCGAGAAGCTGATGAGGAATGCGCCGAGCAGGAGTTGGATCATGATCGTTCCGGTTCAGGGCAGCACGAGGGGCAGTCGTTCCCCGAGGTCGATGCCCCGGGGCGAGACCAGCGCCCGATATGCCCACACCTCCACGCCTTTGTCCACCACTTCATACAGGGTGCGCGAATATTCCTCGTCCACGCTCCAGGCCGGGCCGAAGCAGCGGCCGTCCCCGTGCTGCACGCAGAAGAACAGCGCGGCCCGGTCCCCGTCCTCCACCGCCGCCGCCAGTTCGCGCAGGTGCTTCAAGCCCCGCTCCGTGACCGCGTCCGGGAACATCGCCACCCCGCCGTCCTCCACCAGGGTCACGTTCTTGCACTCCACCCAGAGCCGCCCCCGGGGCCCCTCCAGCAACGCGTCCAGCCGCGAGTTTCCCCGCGCCACCTCGGCCCGGAACCCCTCGCAGCCCGCCACGCCCTCCAGGCGTCCGGCCTCCACCGCCCGGCGCAGCAGCCGCAACGGCGTGGACGTGTTCACTCCCACCAGCGTACCGTGAAAATCAGTGATCTCCAGTGTATGCCGCAGCTTGCGCGCCGGATTGGCCGACTCCGAGAGCCATATCCGCCCGCCCGGCCGCAGCAGCCCGAGCATGGAGCCCGTGTTGTTCGTGTGCGCGGCGAAGCGTTCGCCCCCGCGTTCCACCAGCACCGTGAACCGCTTGTGGCGGGATACGAACCGCGCTTCCTCGCACGGCTTCGCGAACGGCAGCAGCATGAGCACTCCTTGGCAGCGAAGATATGCCTTTGGCGACCGGGGCTGCGCGCCCCGGACCCCGCGCCAGGGCTTCGCCCTGGACCATCCGGTGCGGCGGCTTTTCGCGGGACGTTTCGGCCCGCGAAAAGCCGCCGCACGGCAGGGCCCCTTGAAGGGTCCAGGGCCGTGCCCTGGCCCCGCCGGAGGCGCTATATTTTCCCGCGTTTCTTCAAGGCCTCGACGATGGCCTGGCCTTCGCCCGGGTACACGGCCCGGTCGGCTGCCGGGGTGGGGGTGGGCGGCGGCCAGTGGCCGGACTGGGGTTCCGGGCCTTCCTGGGCTGCGGGGGAGGGCGCGGTGTCGGTGTTCACGGGATGAGCGCGTACGTCCACGGCGGCCACGGGCGCGGAAAATTCGATGGCGATGTTGTTCGGGTCGAAGGAATAGAGGGAATGGATGAAACCGTGGTCGATGATCTCGGAGGCCCAGAATCCGGCGGCTTCGAGCGTGTCCTTGAGTTCCCAGAGGTCGTCGTCGGACTCCACGCCGAAGGAGACGTGGTCGAAGGTGTGGGGCCCGGCCACGGGCGCGCCGTGGTCCTTGAGCGCGCCGGGCTCGACCTTGGGCCATTCGAAAAAGGCGATCATGTCCTGGGGCGCGATCTCGAAGAAGTAGTGGCGGTAGCCCGGGTGCCCAAGTCCGGCCACGAGGCGCATGCCGAGCAGGTCGCGCCAGAAGCGGATGGTGGCGTCCATGTCGCCGGTGGCCATGGCCAGATGGTTGATGCCGGTGAAGCTGGGCATGGGCGGTCTCCGGTTCAGTGGATGTCGCGCGGGGCGCGCAGTTCGGTGCTGAAGGGGCCGGTCTTGTCCAGGGGGTCGTCGGGGTCGGCGCGCCAGCGCAGGACGTCCAGATGCAGGGGGGCGGCCTCGGCGTCGGTCAGGGAGGCCGCGCGGGCGGCCAGCTTGGCGACGTCGGCGGCCTCGCCGTCGAGCTTGAGGATCACGTCCAGGTGGTGCAGCCCGGCGCGCTCGGCCGGACCGCCGCGTTCCACGCCGGTGACGAGCACGCCGCCGGAGAGGCCCAGGTTCAGGCGCTGGGCCAGGATCAGGTCGGCCAGGGTCATGCCCGGCGAGGCCTCGGGCCGGAACCCGAAGGGCCGGGCCAGGGTGGACAGGGCGTCGGCCAGGAGCTGTCGGGTCTCGCCGTCGCGGGCGCTGAAGTCGGTGATCCGGCCCTTTTCGTGGACCACGCGCACGATGTCCGGCTCGTAGAGCAGGACGCGCTCCACCTCGGGCAGGGGCAGGATCAGCGTGGGCCGCTCGAAGGTGGTCCGCTCCACGAAGTCCGGGTAGTCGTCGCAGGTCACGGAGGCCGGATTCAGGCAGCCCCGCCGGAAGGGCGAGGCGTGGTACACGGCCTCCTTGCGGGTTTTCTTGATCTGGACCCGGACGCGCAGGCGGCCCTGGGTCGAGGCGATCTCCACGGGCTCGCCGCCGAGCACGGTCCAGGAGGCGCGGGTGTCGCGCAGGGCGCGCAGGGCAGTGTCCGGGGAGGACATGAAGCGCGCGGCGTACCAGACCCGGCCGGGATCGGCCTGGGGCGGCCAGATGGAGCCGGGCTTGCCCGGGGCCTTTCCGGCGCAGGAGGCCAGGAGCGGAACCAGGACGAGGAGCGGGGCCAGGGCCGCGAGGGGGAAGGGGATGCGTCGTTCCATATCCGCAATATAAGCCGGGAGTCCCTGGAAGGCAAAACGGGAAGAAACCGCGCGGCCGGTGCGGAACTCCCCTGGAGCGGCGAAGCCGCCCGCAAGTTGACATGGGGGGGAGGGGCGGGGTAGCGGAAGTCCAGCGAAACAAGCAATCGCGCCTTGCGGGGGCTCGGACAAACCGGGCTGAGATGGATCCTTGGACACTGTGGATCCGACCGCTGAACCTGCCACGGGTAATACCGGCGAAGGGAACAGGCCTGGCCGCATCGGCCGCGTCCTCTTTTCTCCGTCTTCCCGAGGCTCCCCCAGGCGCGCAACCGCCGAGGAGGCTCCATGTCCCTGATCCGTTCCGGTTCCGTCCTGTCCGAGGTTCTTGAATCCGCTTTGCCCGCCCTGGCCCCGTATGAGGGCATGACCCCGGAGGCCCTGCGCGCCGGAGTTGAGGCGGGCACGCTCTGTCTGCTGGCCAACCCGGCCCACGCCGGGGCGCGGCCCACGCTCATCGGCCGGCCTGGACGGGTCAAGGTCAACGCCAACATCGGCACCTCGCCCCTGGCCTCGGACCTGGCCGGGGAGATCGACAAGCTGCGCGTGGCCGAGGGCGCGGGCGCGGACACGGTCATGGACCTGTCCACGGCCGGGAACCTGGACGAGCTGCGGCGGGAGATGCTGGCGGCCACGGCCCTGCCCCTGGGCACGGTGCCGATCTACGCCCTGGCCCAGCAGCGGATGCGCGAGGACCGCGACCCGGCGGACTTCGAGCCCGCAGACCTGCTGGCCGAGATCGAGAAGCAGGCCCGCCAGGGCGTGGACTTCATGACCGTGCACTGCGGCCTGACGCGGCGGGGCGCGGAGCTGGCCCGGGACGGCTCGCGGGAGCTGGGCATCGTCTCGCGCGGCGGGGCGATCCTGGCCCGCTGGATGCGCGGCCGGGCGGAGGAGAATCCGCTGCTCACGCACTACGACGCCATCCTGGACATCGCCCGGGCGCACAACGTGGTCCTGAGCCTGGGCGACGGGCTGCGGCCCGGCGCGGGCGCGGACGCGGGCGACCCGGCCCAGTGGGAGGAGGTCCTGACCCTGGGCGTGCTGGCCCGCCGGGCGCGGGCGGCCGGGGTCCAGGCCATGATCGAGGGCCCGGGGCACGTGCCGTTGCACCTCGTGCGCTCCCAGATCGAGGGCATCAAGCGGGCCACCTTCGGCGCGCCGCTCTACGTGCTCGGGCCGCTGGTCACGGACTGCGCCGCCGGGCGCGACCATCTGACCGGGGCCATCGGCGGGGCGCTGGCGGTCCTGGCCGGGGCGGACTTCCTCTGCTACCTGACCCCGGCCGAACATCTCTGTCTGCCGGACGCTTCGGACGTGCGCGAGGGCGTGCTGGCCTCGCGCATCGCTGCCCAGGCCGCCGAAGCCTCCCTGGGGCGTCCCTGGGCCGTGGAGCGGGAGCGCGGGATGTCCAAGGCGCGGCAGGCCCTGGACTGGGAGGGCATGGCCCGGGCGGCCCTGGACCCCTGTCTGGTGCGGGCGCGTTCGCGGGGCACGGAGCACGGCAAGGAGTGCGGCATGTGCGGCCGGTTCTGCGCCATCCGCATGTCCGAGACGGGGGAACGCGGCTGAACGGGGGCTGTCCTCGTTTACAGCCTCGCGCGGTGGTGATACTTCCGGGCCAGCGGCCGGATCGTCTGGCCCGGAGCTTGCAAACACCCCCGCGCCATGAGCACGACAAAAGACATCCTCTTTCTGCTGCGGCCGCACCAGTACTTGAAGAACCTGTTCATCTTCGCGCCGGTGCTGTTCGCCGCCAGGGTCACGGAAGCGCAACTTTTGCTCACCTCGGCCCTGGCCTTCGCCTGCTTCAGCCTGGTGGCCAGCGGGGTGTACGTCTTCAACGACCTGCGCGACCGCGAGGCCGACCGGGAGCATCCCAAGAAGCGCAACCGGCCCATCGCCAGCGGCGCGGTGGGCGTGGGCCAGGCGCGGGGCCTCATCGTGGGGCTGCTGGCCGCGGGCCTGGGCTTGGCCCTGGCCCTTCTGCCGCTGGGCGTGGCGGCCTGCATCGGCGTGTACATCGTCCTGAACCTGCTCTACAGCGTGAAGCTCAAGCACGTGCCCCTGCTGGACGTGACCATCATCGCCCTGGGCTTCGTGCTGCGGCTGTTCGTGGGCTCGGCGGCCACGGGCATCGAGCTGTCGGCCTGGATCATCCTGACCACCTTCCTCCTGGCCTTGTTCCTGGCCCTGGCCAAGCGCCGGGACGACGAGCTGATCTTCCTGGAGACGGGCAAGCGCATGCGCCAGGCCGGGGCGGGCTACAACCTGGAGTTCATCAACGTGAGCCTGGGGATCATGGCCGCCGTGGTCGTGGTGGCCTACACCATGTACACCCTGACGCCCTCGGTGGCCGCGCACTTCGGCACGGACAAGATCTACCTCTCGGTGATCCTGGTGGTGCTCGGGATTCTGCGCTATCTCCAGCTGACCTTCGTGTACAAGGATTCCGGCTCGCCCACGCGCATCGTGCTCAAGGACCGCTTCCTCCAGGCGGTGATCCTCTGCTGGGGCGCGTTCTTCGTGGCGGTGGTGGTCTGGCGCAACACGGTCCGGTGAGGAACCCATGAAGTATTTTCTGCTGGCGGCCACGGTGCTGCTCATCAGCTTCGGCCAGATTCTGCTCAAGCTGGGGGCCGAGGGCCTCAAGGGCGGCGCGGGCTGCGTCCTGAACCTCTTCGGCCTGAACCTGACCTGGCACCTGCTGGTGGGCGTGTTCGTCTACGGCGCGGCCACGATCACCTGGATCCTGACCCTCAAGGAGATGCCCCTGTCCATCGCCTATCCGGCGGTCTCCCTGAGCTACGTCCTGGTGGCCCTGCTTTCCATCGGCATGCTCGGCGAACGGGTGAACCTGACCTACGGCCTGGGCCTCGTCTGCATCATGGTCGGGGTCAGCCTGATCGCTTTCCGCTAGGAGCCCGCGATGCTCTCCCTGGCCGCCCTCTCGACCCTGTTTTTGGGTCTCGCCGCGCTCGTCTGGGCCTGCCGGAGCCGCCGCGCGACGCCTCCCCTGGAGAGGCTCCAGGCCGTGAGCCTGGGCCTGTCGCTGCTCTTCACCGGCTTCGCCTTTTTCACCCTCTTCGGCGCGCAGTTGGGCTTCGTCCTGGGCCGCCCCGTGGAGCCCTGGCTGGTTCCCTCGGCCCTGGCGGCCACGGCCGGAGGCTTCTGGCTCCTGCCGCGGCGCGACCTGTCGCCCAAGGCCCGGGCCGCCTGCCTGCTGGCCTTCGCGGGCCTGCTCCTGGCCGGGCTCTGGTTAGCCGGGCAGTTCTACGACACCTCCTATGACGGCAAGGCCTACCACCAGGAGGCGGTCCTGGCCCTGTTGGGCGGGCTCAACCCTCTGACCGAAATCTATCCCCTGAACCACTGGGTGGACGACTATCCCAAGCTCTCCTGGGTCATGTCCGCGGCCCTGGCCCAGTGGACGCCCTCGATCCAGCACGCCAAGGGCTGGCAGGTGCTGTTCCTGGCGGCCACGTTCTTCGGGATGCTTCGGCTGTTCCTGGGCCAGGGGGTGCGCCGAGGATACGCCCTGGCCGGGGCCGCGCTGCTGGCCCTGAACCCGGTGGTCATCAGCCAATTCCTGACCTTCTACGTGGACGGGGCGCTCTACGGCCTGCTGGCCGTGCTCATCGGCCAGACCGTGGTCCTGGCCCGGGCGCGTGGCCGGGCGCACCCGGCGGACGTGGTCCTGGCGGCCCTCTCCGGCGCGCTCTGCGCCAACCTGAAGTTCACCGGGCTGGTCTACGCCGGGCTGGCGATATTCTGTCTTTGCGCCTTTTGCCTGGTCTACGACCGCCGAACCGCGTTGCGCGGGTCCGTGCTCCTGGGCGTGTCCGTCCTCCTGCTGGCCCTGGGCCTGGGGGCCAGCCCGTACCTGCGCAACCTCGAGCGCGGCTACCATATCTTCCACCCGCTCATGGGCGCGCACAAGGCCCGCTCGATCATCGACCATTTCCGACCCAAGTACATGACCGGCCACAACCCGGCGCGCAACCTGCTCGTCTCGAACTTCTCGCGCTGCGAGATCGTGGAGCGGGACGCCCGCATGGACCTGCGCAACCCCTTCGACTTCGCGGGCCGGGTGGACGAGTTCTCCATGCTCACCGTGCCCGACCCCCGGGTGGGCGGATTCGGGCCCTACATGGGGGCGACGATCCTGCTCACGGCGGCGCTGGCGGCGGCGGTCCTGGTCCGGCGGCGAAGGACGTTCGAACCGGGCCGGGGCAAGTACGCCCTGCTCCTGGGCGCGGCGATTTTCGGGACCACCCTGGTCAATCCCGAGGCGTGGTGGGCGCGTTACGCCCCGCAGTTCTGGATGCTCTGGACGCCGTTCGTCCTCTGGATGCGGCCCCGGGCTTGGCTTCCGGCCCGCGTCCTGGCCGGGGCCGCGGCCCTGGTCTGCGCGGCGACCATCGTCCTGACCGGGACGTTTGTGCTGGACAAGCAGCGCCTGCTGGCCTTCACGGTGGAGGACAATCTCCGCCGAGCCAGGAGCTTCAAGCATCCGACGGTCTGGCTCGCGGCCCACCGTTTCGCCCTGAGCACCGAGCGGCTGCTCTCGGAGAAGAGCATCGCCTTTCAGTACACGGAACGGCTGCCCGAGCGGGATTTCCTGCTCTTCTTCTACGAGGACCATGGATTCCTGCTGTTCGACCGGGATGCGGAGGAGAGAAGATGAGCCGGGGGCTGGCGCTGTTCGACTTCGACGGAACCATCACCAGCGGGGACACGTTGTTCCATTTCCTGCGGCACGCGCTGCCCGGGCCGCGTTTCGCGCTGGGCGCGGTCCTGCTCCTGCCCGTGCTGGCGGGCTACAAATTGGGGCTCATCGGCAACGCCCGGGCCAAGAGCATCGTGCTGCGGCATTTCTTCGGCGGCTGGCCCGAGGAGCGCTTCCGGGCCGCCGGGGCGGCCTTCGCCCGGGAGATGCTGCCCCTGCTCATCCGGCCGGCGGCCCTGGAACGCATCCGGGAACACATGGCGCGCGGGGACCGCGTGCTGGTGGTCTCGGCCTCGCTCTCGGACTGGGTGGGCGGCTGGTGCGCGGACCAGGGGCTGGAGCTGCTGGCCACCGAGGCCGAGGTGCGCGGCGGGCGGATCACCGGACGCTTCGCCACCGGCAACTGCCACGGCCCGGAAAAGGAGCGCCGCATCCGGGCCGCGCTGGATCCGGCGGACTACGCCCCGATCCACGCCTATGGGGACTCCTCGGGCGACCGCGAGATGCTCGCCCTGGCCCACGAACCCCACTTCAAGCCCTTCCGCGACGCCTGAACCAAGAAGAAGGCCGGAGAGGAACCCTCCCCGGCCTTTCGGCTTCTCCGACCGCCTCTCTTCGCCTTTCCACAAGCCCCCGAAGGGGGCCTTTCCATACCCCCCGAAGGGGGCCCGCGAAGCGGGTCAGAAACGTTCGAACTCGGCGTCGTCGGCCAGCTCCAGGTTCACGCCCTTGTCTTTGGCGGGCTTGGGCGCGGCCTTGGCGGGCGCGGCGGGCAGGGGCTTCCTGGGGGCCGGCGCGGCGCTGATGCGCTTGCGGGGGCCGCCGGTCCCGTCCACCTGGAAGAAGCTCATGGTCTGCTGGAGCTGCACGGCCTGGCTGGAGAGCTCCTCTGAGGTGGAGGCCATCTCCTCGGA